>JBLRXD010000028.1:0-23839 GCA_047920935.1 Pseudomonadales bacterium
GCAACCGGGTGATCTCGCCGGACGCCGGGTCGATCAGCGCCAGATTGTGATGGTGCGCAGCCAGTCGGTCGGGATCAACCGAGAAGCGGTCGGTGACGAAGGCGATGTGCTGCCCGTTCGGCGCCCATGCGGGCTGCAGGGCGGAGTGCACGTCGTCGGTGAGCCGCGTCAGCTCCTGAGTCTGCAGGTCGAATACGTACAGATCGCTCAATCCGTGGCGCATGCCCGAGAACGCGATGCGCTGGCCGTCGGGCGACCAGGCTGCATTGAAGATCTCTCCGAGGGCGGGGAACTCGTGGGTGGCGATAGAGCCGCCGGTGTGGCCGTGAACGATCTCGAGCACCGGCTGACCGCGCCGGATCGCGGCGAACACGAAGCGTTCGCCGTCCGGGCTCCAGTCGCCGGACGAGCGCACGAACTGCAGCGCCTCGAAGTGCGGGTCGAGGGCGGCGCGGGTGATGCGGCGGATGATCTCGCCGGTCTCCACATCCATCAGGTACAGCTCCAGGCTCAGGCGGTCCGGCTGTGCCAGATAAATCAGCCGCCTGCCGTCCGGGCTCAACGCCGGGCCGAGCTGAAAGCGCGGCAGATCGTCGTCGAGGCCCGGCCTGAGCACGCGCCCCAGGTCCTCCGCAGCTTGGGCGTGCTCGAGCATCGGGCCGTAGTGCGCGCGCAGAGCCTCGTCCCAGTCTTCGAGCAGCTCTTCGAGATTGATGCCGAGGGCAACCTCGAAGGCGCCGCCGATGTTGCCGTTGGCGGCGGCGGCTTCCACCAGCAGTTCGCCCATCGCGCCATCGCCGAAGCGCCCGGCGATGTACGCCATCAGCCCGTGGCCGTGACGGTAGGGTTGGAAGCGGGGGTGCCGCAGCCGGCGGGTATCCACCGTGACTTCGCGCGCCACCAGATCGCGCAGCCACATGGCCGAGAGGCTGTCGTGGGGCCCCAGGGAGAGATATTCGGCCATGCCCTCGACCAGCCACAACGGCAGCCGGATGGCGCCCGGGATGTTGCCGAATCGATCTGGATCCGTAGCGCGCCCGGTCATGTTGAACTGGAAGGCATGAACCAGTTCGTGGCCGAGCACGTGGTCGGTTTCGCCCAGGGTGCCGGCGAACGGCATCACCACGCGGTTGCGAAAGATCTCGGTGAATCCGCCGGTGCCCTCGCCGATGTCGGCGGGCGCGGTATTGGTCTGCCGGAAGTGCGGATGGCTGGCATACAGGATGAGCGGCTGGCGTTGCGTGAGTTCATGGTCGAGCACCATGCTCAGGCGGGAGTTCCAGCGCTCGGCGAGCTGTGCGATCAGGTCGATGTGCTCGGCGATTTCGTCGTAGTAGTAGATGTCGAAGTGTTCGGTACGCAGCACCTTGGTGTCGAAGGTCTTCCAGCGGACGGTGTTCTTGCCGAAGTATTGGGCATGACCCAATCCGGGCAGCATCGCCAGGATGCACAGGTAGACGTAGGCTGCGATGTGCAGAACGGCTCGCGTCATGCCACCCGGCTCTCGTTGGTGCGCTCTTGAGGGTCAATGATTACGGGCCGCTGGTCATTAACACCGACCAATGGCAAACACCGGCCAATTGAGGGCCTCCTGGAACCGATATCGGCCAGACCACCGCAGGAGTAGCTGCTCGCGCCGCGCGCTGTTGTCCTGAGTCGAAATTGCACGAGCGCTGGCGGCAGAATTCCTGTATGGTGCGCGCACAAATCAGGGTCGCGCGGTCAGCGCCCCCTTTGCGCACCGCCGGAACCCTCCGGCACAAGCGATTCAGACAACCCCTCTCGCTCCTGACCGCTGCAAGGCAAATGGCCCTGCAAAGCGAGTCTTTGTCCTAAGGAACATCATTACATGTCATTCGAAGATCTCGGGCTGGAGCCCGAGTTGTTACGTGCTGTGGCTGCGAAAGGCTACACGGTGCCCACCCCCATTCAGGCCCAGGCGATTCCCGCAGTGCTCAGCGGTCGCGATCTCGTCGCCGGCGCGCAGACGGGCACCGGCAAGACGGCTGGTTTCGTGCTGCCGCTGCTGCAGATCCTCGGCAGCGCGCAGGGCAAACGCCCGCGGGTACTGGTGCTCACGCCGACCCGAGAGCTGGCGGCGCAGATCGCCGAAAGCGCCCGCGATTACGGCGCCAACAAGAACTTCCGTACCCAGGTGATTTTCGGTGGTGTCGGCGAGCGCAAGCAGATCGACGGCCTGCGGGCCGGCTGCGACATCCTGGTCGCGACCCCCGGAAGGCTGCTCGATCTGTGCGGCCAGGGCGTGTGCAATCTCTCCGAGGTCAAGCACTTCGTGCTCGACGAGGCGGACCGCATGCTCGACATGGGCTTCATCCACGCCATCAAGAAAGTCATCGGCATGCTGCCCAAGCAGCGCCAGAACCTGTTGTTCTCGGCTACGTATACCGACGACATCCGCACGTTGGCGGCACGCATGCTCACCGATCCGGTGACCGTGGAGGTGGCGGCGCGCAACACCACCGCCGAGCGGGTCGAGCAGATCGCGTTTCGCGTCAACAAGGAACTCAAGCGCCACCTGTTGGTGCATCTGTTCAAGAACGGCGTCGCCGGGGAAGGTTCCTGGACCCAGGTGCTGGTGTTCACCCGCACCAAGCACGGCGCCAACCGGCTCACCGAACAGCTGGAAGCGTCCGGCATCCTCGCTTCGGCGATTCACGGCAACAAGAGTCAGTCGGCGCGGGTGAAAGCGCTGGCCGACTTCAAGGCCGGAAAGATCACCGCGCTGGTGGCCACAGAGGTTGCCTCCCGCGGGCTCGACATCAAAGAGCTGCCGCATGTGGTGAACTACGAATTGCCCAACGTGCCGGAAGATTACGTGCACCGCATCGGCCGCACCGCACGTGCCGGGTCGACCGGAGCGGCGGTGTCCCTGGTGGCTCCCGATGAGACCGGTCTGCTGCGGGATATCGAGCGCACCATGAAGCAGAAGATACCCTTCGTGCCGGCGCCCGAGTTCGAGATGGTGGATCCACGGCTGTCGCCGCCGAAGACCGTCCATGTGGATCCGCGAGCGGTAGCCCAGCGGTCCGGCGGGTCGAGCGCTGGCCGTTCCCGGAGTGGCAGCGGTCGCTCTGCAAGCGGTCACTCTGCAAACGGTCGCTCTGGAAGCGGTGGTGGTCGCGGTCAGGGCGGCGGTGCGCGCGCCGTCGCCGGAGCTGGCGGCCGCACCCGCGGTAACCGGTAAGCGTATCTAAGCCCCTATCGTTGGCCGACGCCCGGGCGAGCCCCGGGCGCCGGTTCAGCCGGGCAGCCCATGAAGCGGTGCGCCGCGGCGGACTACTCCTCGTTCCCCCAGAATTTCCACCACGGCTTTTTCTGCCCGGCCTCGGCGTCGCCCGCCTTCCGCGCCTGCCGGTACTCCTGCTGAATCTCTTTGCGCTCGTCGCGCCGCTCCTGCATCTGCCGGGCGGTAGGATTCTCGGCCCCCTCGCGCGCTTCCTCCCGGGCGGTGGCTCGCTCCCCGGCGGCTGGCGCCTGCTCCATCTTGCGTTCTCGCTGGGCTTTCGCTTCGGCTGCACGATCCTGCGCTTGCGCATGGGGGCGAGCCTTCACGCCGTCCTTGCCGGCGGCATCCTGCTGTGATCCTTTGCCCGCGCCCGCCGTCGCTGTCGCGGGGCCGAAGAGCAGCAGAGCGCTGAGGGCAACGCTCATCGTCAAGGTCTTACTGGGTGTTCTCATCTGCCTGGGTTCCGTGTGTGCTGGATAGCCTGCAGGACTGTATCTGGCTGACTTGGGATTGTCAGGCGGGGAATCGCGATTTCAGGGTGCTGGCCGGGTGATGAGGAAGGTCGCCACGCTGATGAACAGCAGCCCGGTGATCGTCGGGATGACCGGGCCGCTGGTCTGGGAGTACATGATGATCCAGCTGATGGCCATGAAGCAGCAGGCCAACCATTTGGCCCCGGTCGGGACCGCGCGTTTCTGTTCCCACGCAATCAGCGGCGCGCCGAGCCGGGGGTGTTGGTAAAGCCAGTGGTGCAGCTTCGGCGAACCCTTTGCCGCCGCCCAGGCGGCAACCAGTACGAACGGCGTGGTGGGCAGCAACGGCAGAAACGCGCCGATGATGCCGAGCCCGATGCACAGGTAGGCGAGGATCAGATGTGGCAGGCTGCGCCGCGTGGGCGGCTCCGGGGCAGGGGGGGCGGGTGGCTTCATCGACCGTGGCGCGCACCGTGGCGAACGTGAAGCCGCAGTGTAGGCGGTTCCTGCGCAAAGGGCGCCGGGCTATGGCACCATAGCGCCGGTCCGTCGGCGCCTGATGCGCTGCAGCCGAGAACACTTCGATGCTGATCACCCGCCGCCAGCAACGTTCCAGCGCCAATCCAACGACGATACGCCAGCTCGCGCGACGGATCGCGGTCGGCCTGGTTGCCGTGCTGGCGGCGGCTGTCGCTCCGGCAGCCGAGCTGATCACCCTCGAGGACGAATGTCGCGGCCGCCAGCTGCTGATCAGCGGGCCAATCGAGGCCGGCGACTTCGAGCGGGTGTCGCGACACCTGGGCCTGTTTGCCGTCGGCGGCGATTTGCCGGCGGTGCAGGATCCGGAAACCCTGTGGACGGTAAAGTTGGACAGCCCCGGTGGCGACGCCGCCGAAGCCATGCGCATCGGCCGCCTGCTTCGTCGCGCGCTGGTCACCACCGAAGCCAGCTACCGCTATGCGCGCCGCGACGATGGCGTCTGGGATTTTCAACGCAACGCCGACACCATCTGTCTGAGCGGCGAAGGGCGCCTGGCGGGGTGCTTCGAAGACGTGGTCAAGGCGCAATGCGCCGGCGCCTGCCTGCTGGTCTGGCTGGCAGGCGCGGATCGCTTTGCCCACGAAGGTGAGTTGGGCCTGCACGGGCTGGCCGCGGAGGATAGGGTCGCGCAGCAAGACTACCTCGAAGAAATGGATGTGCCCGCGACCTGGATCGCGCGATTGAGCGACGGCGGCGTGGCCACCACCTGGCTCTCCTGGCCCGAGCGCAAGGCGCTCAGCGGTCGTGCGGGCGCATTGACCCGGCTGCTGGCAAGCTGCCCCGTGCCGCTGTCGCCCGACGAGGCGTTCGAATCCGTCACCGCCGCCTCCGCGCAGCTGCGCGAGCGCCTCATGGATCGCGCCGAGGCCCATCGCCGCTGCCGGCTCGATCAGGTCGCGGAAGCACGGGCGCCGGTGCTCGATGCGTTGCTGCGTCCAACGTTGCCGGCGCCAGGGCTGTAGCGTTCAGCCGGTATTGCGCAAGCCGCTGGCGATGCCGGCCATGGTCACCTGCAGCGCCTGTTCCACAGCCTCCCGGTGCGAACCTTCGTGGCGCCAGCGAGCGAGCAGCTCCGCCTGCAGCAGATGCAGAGGATCGAGGTAGGTATTGCGCACCAGCATGGACTCCGCCAGTTCCGGCTCGCCGCTGAGCAGGTGGGGCGCGCCGGTGATCCGCAGCAGGTCGTCGCTGAGTTGCGCGACCCGCTGACAGAGCGCTTCCACGGCGTGCTGCTGCTCCGGCCCGGTCAGCCGCCGTGCGTAGTAGCGCGCCAGGGTACCGTCGACCTTGGCGAGCACCATCTCGAGCATGTCCATCTGCATTCGATAGAACGGCCACTGCAGCATCTCGTCCAGTGGCAGCGTGCGATCACCGCTGACGGCTTCGTGGAGCGCTGTGTCGGTGCCCAGCCAGGCAGGCAGCATCAGTCGCACCTGAGTCCACGCAAATACCCAGGGTATGGCTCGCAGGCTGTCGATGCCGTCCTGGGCGCGGCGTCGGGCCGGGCGGCTGCCGAGCGAGAGAATGCCCAGTTCCTGCTCGGGAGTGAGGGTGCGAAACAGCTCGACGAACGTCGGGTCGTCTCTGACCACGGCTCGATAGGAGGCGACCGCGGTGTCCGCCAGGGTGGAGATGGCATCGCGCCATGCGGCGTGGGGGGCTGGCGGAGGACTGAGGGTCGCCTCCAGTGTGGCGGACAGATAGCGCCGCAGGTTCTGGACCGCCAGGGCCGGCAGCCCCAGCTTCCAGCGAATCATTTCGCCTTGCTCGGTTACCCGCAGCGAACCCGCAACCGACCCCGGAGGTTGCGACCGGATGGCCGCCTGGGCGGGGCCGCCGCCGCGGCCCACGGCGCCGCCGCGGCCGTGGAACAGCGCCAATCGCACTCCGTGCCGCTCGGCCACCGCCACCAGGCTCTCCTGGGCTCGGTACTGCGCCCAGGCGGCAGCCAGCTGGCCGGCGTCTTTCGCGGAATCCGAATAGCCGATCATCACCTGCTGGTAGCCGGCCGCGTAGTCCTGGTACCAGGGAAGCGACAACAGCGCGTCTACCGTATCGGCCGCGGATTCGAGCGCCGCCAGGGTTTCGAACAGCGGCACCACCGGCAGCTGACGCCGCAGCCCGCTCTCGCGCAGCAGCAGGATGACGGCAAGCACGTCGCTGGGCTGGTTGGCCATGGAGATGACGTACTGGGCGATGCCGGCAGCGTCGCACTCGGCCACGGCCCGGCAGGTGGCGAGCACCTCGGCACCGTCGTCGCTCACCGGCCAGTCGGTGGGAAACAGCGGGCGTTTGCTCGCCAGTTCGTCGAGCAGGAAGCGTTGGCGCTGCTGCTCCGGCCAGTCGGCGAAGCCGGCACCCTGGTGATCGAGTTCCAGGTAGCGGGTCAACTCGTCGAGCAACTCGGTATGCCGCGCCGCGTCCTGACGAATATCGAGCCGCACCAGGTGGACGCCGAAGGTCGCGACCCGCCGCAGCGTATCGAGCAGCGGCCCGTCGGCGATGTTCTGCATGCCACATTCCAGCAGCGACCGCCGGCACAGCTGCAGCGGCGCCAGCAGCGCTTCGCTGCTGAGGAACACCGCATCCGCTGCCGGCGGCGGCGCCGGGTCGAGGCGCGAGGCCCACTCCCGGGTTCGCAACAGGCGCTCGCGGACGCCGCGCAGCAGGGTGCGGTAGGGTTCGCTCGCACCCTGGGTTGCTGCGGCCAGCTCGGCGTTGCAGCTGGCCATGGACAACGACGACCGCAGCGCTTCCACCTCGCCGAGAAACAGATCGGCGGCCATCCAGCGGGCCAGCATCAGTACCTCGCGGGTGACGGCAGCGGTGACGCTGGGATTGCCGTCGCGGTCGCCGCCCATCCAGGTGGCGAAGCGAATGGGCGTGGCGTCCGCCGGTAGCGGCGGCAGGCCGCGGGCGAGCAAGGCCTCATCGACATCGCGCATGAATCGCGGCAGGGCGTGCCACAGCGAGTTTTCCACCACCGCAAAGCCCCACTTGGCTTCGTCCTGGGGTGAGGGGCGGGTCTGGCGGATCTCGTCGGTATGCCAGGCTTCGGCGATGAGGCGTTGTAAGGTTTGCTCGCTGCGCGCGGCCGCGTCGCCACCCCGATCGCGCTCGGCCAGGGCCGCGGTGATGGCATCGTACTTCTGGATCAGGGTGCGGCGCAGCACCTCGGTCGGGTGCGCGGTCAGCACCAGTTCGACCTGAGCTGAGCGCAGGGTGTCCCACAACCGGGGATCCCGAGGCAGATCGAGCGCCACGGCCTGATCGCGATGCTGCCGGGTCAGATGATGCTGCTCGGCCAGGTTGGCGAGATTGAGGAACTGGTTGAACGCCCGGGCCACGTCCACCATGTCGTCCGCGGGAATCTCCGCCAGATACTCGCTCAAACGCTGCCAGTCGGATTCGTCGCCGGTGCGCGCGGCCTTGGCGAGCTTGCGAATGGATTCGATGCGCTGCAGAAACGGCGCGCCCCGGGCGCGCTCGATCACCTGGCCGAGCAGGTGCCCGAGCAGGCGCACGTCTTCACGCAGCAACGGGTCGAGATGCTGCAGGTCGCGTGTGCCCTGGGGCAGTGGATCTTCGTCGCTACCACCGCCCGGGTTGAGCGGGGCGTCGTTCGAATCACCGTTCATGGCGCTCCTCCGGGTGACGATCCGTGCCCCGGCTACCATAGCGCGCGACGGGGGTGAGGGGCCAGTGATCGCCCCGGCTCAGCCGCGACTCAGTCCCGACTCAGTCCAGACAGGGCCAGGTGCTCGTCCACGGCTCGCTCCACCGTGGCCTGCACGTCTTCGTCCAATTGATGGTCGTCCAGGTCGGGAAAGTGCCGACACACGGCGCCCTTGTTGTAAAGCTGCTTGAGTGACAGCGTGCCATCCAGCACGGTGCCGTTCTCGACCGCGTACTCGAACGTCACCCGGATCGGTACCTCGGCCAACTGTCCATCCTGAGTGATCAGATGGCGGACGATTTTTCTGTCGACTACCCAGATCATGTGGCTGCCTCCATCGTTCCACCACAGTTGATAGCCGATTTGCCCTGGCACTGGAATCCTCGGGAGTGCCAGCGCTGCGCAGCCGCTCCCACCAAACATATGGCACTCGTGATGACAAAATATCGTTCGACTGTCAGACTGCGGTGAGGTGGCCGCACGGCCACGACCCACAGAAAAACTCATGCAAGGAAAACCCATGAAGGTGTTGCGAACCCCCGACGAATGCTTCGATGCGATAGCCGACTTTCCGTACCCGCCGAACTACGCCGAGGTAGACGACGGCGAGGGCGGGCGATTGCGCATTCACTACGTGGATGCCGGCCCGCGCGACGGCGAGGTGCTGTTGTGCATGCACGGCCAACCCACCTGGTGCTATCTCTACCGCAAGATGATCCCGCTGCTGACGGCGGCCGGCCATCGGGTGATCGCACCCGATCTGGTGGGGTTCGGCCGTTCCGACAAGCCGGCGGCGCGCAGCGATTACAGTTACGCCCGCCACGTTCACTGGCAGCAGGGCCTGCTGCATGCGCTTGACCTGAATGACATTACGTTGGTTTGTCAGGACTGGGGCGGACTCATCGGCCTGCGGGTTCTCACAGCCAACGTCGATCGTTTTGCCAGAGTGGTGGTGGCCAACACCGGGCTGCCGGACGCCAACGGGCTTGCGCCGGAAATGGCGAAGCCCATGCGGGATCTGTTCGCCGGCATTCCCGCATTGCCGCCGGCGCAGATGGCGGCGAAGCTGCAGGAGAACGAGTTCGGCGCTGGATTCATGTACTGGATCAAGTACTGCGCCGAATATCCGGATCTCGTCATCAGTGACGTGATTCGTCTGAGCGCCATGGGCGAGTTGAGTGATGCCCAGGCACGGGCATACGATGCGCCGTTTCCCACCGAAGCCTACAAGCAGGGCGCGCGGCAGTTTCCGTCCCTGGTGCCGATCTTTCCCGACGATCCCGCCATCGCCGACAACCGGGCCGCCTGGGCCGTGCTCGAGCGCTTCGACAAGCCGCTGCTGACGGCCTTCAGCGATCGGGATCCGGTGACCGCCGGCGCGCACAAGCGCTTCCAGGAGTCGGTGCCCGG
The DNA here is from genome assembly GCA_047920935.1 of Pseudomonadales bacterium. GTDB lineage: Bacteria > Pseudomonadota > Gammaproteobacteria > Pseudomonadales > Azotimanducaceae > UBA7803. The sequence continues at coordinate 9,347 of JBLRXD010000028.1, forward strand.
GGCCAGGAATCAGCCTCACGTCACCATCGAGGGTGCGGGGCACTTCCTCCAGGAAGATGAACCTGCAGCGCTCAGCAACGCCATCGTCGACTTCTGCCGGGCCAACCCGCTGGGTGGCCGGTCGTGAGCGGCGCGGCAGCCGCGAATCGCCGGACCTTGCTGTTGCGGCCGCGGGCTTGGCTATGGCTGGCGCCGGCGCTGTTGTATGCGCTGTTCTGGTTCTGGTACACGCCGCTGGGCGGGCCATTGACCGCGGCCGAAATCGATCACTTCATCGGTAAGCTGGAGGGCGCCGGCGACTCCGAGCGGCTGTCGCGGTTGCGGCGCTTCATGGAGGAGGACAGCGGTCGTCAGTTCATCATGGTGAACGTGATCGACATGGCGGAGGCCCCCGTGGAGCTGCCTGCCACCGGCCCCGGGGCAAGCGCCGACGATCTCATGAACCACTACATGGAGCACATGTACGTGGAGCTGTTCAAGCGCGCTAGCCACCCGGTGTTCGTCGGTAAGGCCGTGTTCAGCGCCATGGACGTGGTGGGCATCGAGGGGGCGGAAGAGTGGACGCGGGTTGGGCTGATGCGCTATCGCAGCCGGCGCGATCTTCTGGAAATCGCGTCGAACCCGGCCTTCGGCGCGCGCCACGATTACAAGGTCGCGGCGCTGGACAAGACCATCGCCTATCCGGTGGAGGCCGAACTCTACCTCGGGGATCCGCGGCTGCTGCTGGCGCTGCTGCTGCTGGCCGTGGTGGCGCTGACGGACGTGCTCACCTCGCGCTTTTCCGCAGCGCGCGCAAAGGGTATAAGCCAAGGCTCATTATCCGTAAGCTAGCGGCCGTGCCGCCGTATGCAGTCCAGGAGACCGCCCATGCAGTTCGACAATCGCATCACCCGGATGCTCGGTATCGAGATCCCCATCGTTCAAGCCCCCATGGGCTGGATCGCGCGCTCGCAGCTGGCTGCCGCCGTCTCCAATGCCGGAGGCCTCGGCATCATCGAAACCTCCTCAGGTGAGCTCGATGCCATCCGTGAGGAGATCCTCAAGATGCGCACCCTTACCGACAAGCCGTTCGGCGTGAACATCGCTCAGGCGTTCGTTCGTGATCCGGACATCGTCAAATTCGTCATCGATCAGGGCGTTCGCTTCGTCACCACCTCCGCCGGCAATCCCGAGCGCTACACCGAGCAGCTGAAGAGCGCGGGGCTCACGGTATTTCACGTGGTGCCGAGCCTGGGGGCCGCGCTGAAGGCAGTGGAAGCCGGCGTTGACGGCCTGGTGGTCGAGGGCGGCGAGGGCGGCGGCTTCAAGAATCCACGCGACGTGGCGACCATGGTGCTGCTGCCTCTGGTGCGCTCCAAGGTCGACGTGCCGATCGTTGCGGCGGGCGGTTTCATCGACGGCAGCAGCATGGCGGCGGCCTTTGCGCTGGGCGCCGAAGCCGTTCAGATGGGCACCCGCATGGTGTCCGCGGCCGAGTCGCCGGTGCACGCCAACTGGAAGCAATCCATCATCGACGCCAAGGAAACCGACACGGTTTTCCTCAATCGCAAGTTCTCGCCGGCGCTCAGGGCGCTGCGTACCGAGAAAACCTCGCGTTTGGAGAACGAAGTCGACACCAACGCCATGACGGAATTCGGCCGGGCGCTGGATCTGTACTTCGGCGGCGACATGGAATCCAGCATCGCACTCACGGGGCAGGTCTGCGGACGCATCGACTCGGTGCGGCCGGTGGCCGAGATCCTCGCCGAGGTTCGGGAAGAGTTCTTCCAGGTACTCGACGCCATGGCGAAGCGGTACCTGGCGTAACACCGCCGGTGGCAATCGCAAAGCGCAAGCGGCCGACGGCAGACAGCGTCCGCCCGGCCATGCAGCAACGCAGCCGCGAGAAACGCGACCGTCTGATCAAGGCCGGAACGGCGGCCTTCGCCCGGCGCGGCTATGAGCAGGCCCGGGTCGCCGACATCGCCAGGGAAGCGGGCATCTCCGTGGGCGTGTTCTATCAGCGCTTCAAGGACAAGCGCGGTTTCTTCGACGCCCTCGAGGCCGAGTTCATGCGCCAGGGCCGGGAGAATTGGGATCGATTCATCGAGCGGGCCGACCCAGCCTGGACCGCTCAGCAATTCCTGGTCACGCTCATGGCCGGTCTCGGCCGTACCATCTCCAACAACATGGGTTTTTTCCGCGCACTCATCACCCTCGGCCATCACGACAAGAGCGTGGTGGATCCGGCGGTGGAACTGGATATGTACGGCGCGCAGAGGCTCGAGGCCTACCTGATCGAGCGCAAGTACGTGACGGCGAAGCAACTGCGGGAAAATCAGGTGTACTTTGCCCTGGCCAGCGCCATGAAGACCCTGCTGGTGATGGCGGCCAACGACGTTGGCCCCTACCGTGCTACTGATCAGGCCACTGCCGAAGAGCTGGCGCGGATGTTTGCCGGTTACGTGGGTATTCGCCTGAGCTAGCCGCTCTTCATTTGCCCATCACCTCGACCTCGTCGCCGAGCACGTCCTCGATGTAGAGCATCTGCACGAGCACGCCCGCGGCGACCGCCAGTGGGGTGGCGAGAATGACACCCACCATGCCGGCGATCATACCTCCGGCGAGTTGGATGACCACGGTGTAGGCGGGCGGCAGATGCACCACGCCCTTCTGCGCCAGAGGCTGAACCACGCTGCTCTCCACCTGCTCCACGGCCGCGTAGAGCACGACGGCATACAGAGCCAGGGTGGAGCTCTCCAGCAGCGCGACCAGCACGGTGGGAATGGTGGCGATCACCGGCCCCAGGTACGGAATGAAGGTCAGCAACCCCGCCAGCAGCCCCAGCGCCAGCGGCAGCGGTACGCCGAGCAGCGCCAGCCCGACGGAGGTGGTAACGCCGACGAAGATCATCGATATCAGCCGGCTGAGCATCCACAGCCGCAGCACCTTGCCCAATTGGGTGAACACCTGCGCCGTCCGCTTACGCTTGCTGCCGGGAAGCAGCATCAGCAATTGCTCGATGTAGGCGGTCGGGTTCAGCACCAGATAAATGCCCAGAAGGGGAATGACGATCAGTGCGGTGATGGTGCCGAAGATGGTGGCGAAAATTCCGCCGCCGATTGCCGCCAACATTCCCAGGTCAGGCAGCGCTTCCTGATCCTCCACCATACCCACCAGCGCTTCGAAGCCGGGCAGACCCTGGGCGAACTGGACAACCTCGCGAATGGCCCGGGGTAGCTGGCGCATCAGTTCCGGAATCTGCTGGCCGATCTCCGGTCCGATGAGCACACCCATGCCAACGAACCCCACCACGATGAGCGCTGCCGCTGCGGTCAGAGACAGTCCGCGCGACAACGGCGTGTGACGCTGGATGATCCGGGTGAATCCATCAATGGCCACCGCCACCAGGACGCCGGAGAACGCCATCAGCAACACGTCGATCAGCAGGCCCAGGAAGTAGATGAGCAATGCGACCAGCGTTACCAGGCCCAGCACGATCAGTACGCGGCGGCTGAATTGCGCGAGGTCGGCGTGGTCGTCAATCATGCGGCGTGCCTCCAGCGGGTCGGGGCGCAGCGCGCAGTGTTGCTGCACGCGGGATGCACGACCCAGCATAGACGTCCGCGTGAGAGCGTCCTTAACTACGGTTGATCTGGACAGACAGTCGAGGCGACGCTCAACGGCTGGCGAGCGGTTCGACGATAGGCGCCATGGAGCGCTTCCAGGCTCTCCAGCCGGCGATGGCCATGGCGAGGTAGACGAAGTAGAGGCCGGCGTACAGCGGCAGACCCTGGGACCAGTAGACGCCTACGGAGACGATGTTGATGGCGAACCAGAAGGCCCAGTTTTCGATTTTCTTGCGCGCGGTCAGCCACATGGCCGCCAGGCTGCCGACGAACAAGGCGTTGTCCCAATAGGGCAGGGCGGCGTCGCTGTAGCGTGCGAAGGCCGTGCCGAGCACCAGCGTGCCGGCCACGGTGAGCGTCAGCAACGAGCCGATGAGCCGGTGACTCGAGTAAGTCACCGGCACCACCGTCGGCTGGCCTGTCGAGACGTCGGCCTTGCCGAACACCCAGTAGTACCAGCCGTACAGATTCATGGGCAGGAAGCCCAGCAGGTGCAGGGCAAGATTGGCGTAAAGCCGCGCTTCGAGCAGCACGGTGATCGACACCAGCACGTAGGCCACCCCGAGGGACCAGGCCCAGACATTCTGCCGGATCAGGCACCCAACGATGATCAGGCCCAGCGCGGTGCCGATGGGTTCGTCCACCAGCAGCCAGAGATCCCACAGATGCTGCACCATGAAGCTCGCCGTTCAGCCGTGCGCAGAGTGTAGCAACGCGATGACCCGGTGACACCGGCGGGGAGCCAGCGTCGTGCTGTTGACCACGAACCGCAGACGGGTGAGCATCCGCGCTGCGTGCGCAACAGAGGTGAATGGGTGATCAGCCACTCATGACGGGACACCCAAAGATCGGCGTCGCCCTGGGTGGTGGGGCTGCCCGCGGCTGGGCGCACATCGGCGTGTTGACGGCGCTGGCTGAGCGCGGGGTGGTGCCTCAGGTAGTTAGCGGCGCCTCCATTGGCGCCCTGGTGGGAGCCGCGTTGGCGGGTGGCCGCCTGGCCGCGCTGGAGGAGTGGGTGGTGGGCCTGCGCCGCCTGGACGTGTTGAAGCTGCTGGACGCGAGTTTGGGCGGTGGCGTCATCGAGGGCAACCGCGTCATGCTGGCGGTCAAGGATGTTCTCCGCGACCACGACATCGAGAGTCTGGGTTGCCCGTTCGGTGCGGTTGCCACGGATCTGCAGAGTGGTCGCACGGTATGGCTGCGCGACGGCTCCACTATCGACGCCGTGCGTGCGTCTTGCGCCATGCCAGGGTTGTTCCCGCCCGTTCGCCATCGCGACACCTGGCTGGTGGATGGCGGGCTGGTGGATCCGGTTCCCGTCACGCTGTGCCGTGCGCTCGGTGCCGACATCGTCATAGCGGTGAATTTGAGCCCTTACCGGCATCGACAGCCTCCCAATGGGGCCGAGCCGCCAGCGCCCCCCGGGCCGGCGGTTTCCCCTTTGGAAGAGCGCTCTTACGTGGCTCGGTTGCAACGCTTCGTGCTCGGCGTGTTCGAGCCGGCCCTGGGCGATGGCGAACGTCAGCCGGCGCTGCTGGATGTGGTCAGCAGCGCCATCAACATCATGCAGGAGCGCATCACCCGCAGCCGGTTGGCCGGAGATCCACCGGAGCTCGAAATCACCCCAAACGTCCAGGACATCGGCATGATGGATTTTCATCGAGCGGCGTTGGCCATCGAGCGCGGATGGCGCGCGGTGGAAGATCAGACCGACGCCGTGGCGCGGCTGATCCCGCCTGCATGATGCCCGCATGGCTGGATGCCGCCCTGTTAGCCGTGGTTTTTGCCGCCGTCGCGCTGCTGATCGGCGTCCTCGCCAGCGCCCATGCGCTGCTCTACAAACGTCGCCCGCGGGCGGCATTCGGCTGGATCGCGGTGTGCCTGACCTTCCCCCTGGCGGGCGCGGCCCTGTACTTCTGGTTCGGCATCAATCGCGCGCAGCGGCGGGCGCGGCGGCTGCGTGACGACGAGCACGTGGATTTTCCTCCCGAACATGCGGCGCCGCCGCCGTGCGGCTACGAGGCGCTGGCACAGCTGGGCGCGGCGGTGACCGGTGAGCCGTTGCTCGGTGGGCATGCGGTGGAACCTCTGCACGGCGGCGAACACGCCTATGCGGCGATGCTTGCGGCCATTGATGGGGCGCAGCAGCGGGTATTCCTCGTGACCTACATCTTCGACACCGACGACACCGGTCGCGCCTTTGCCGACGCCCTCGGCCGCGCGGTGGCTCGCGGCGTCGACGTACGGGTGCTGCTGGATGGCGTCGGTGAGCTTTACAGCTTCCCTCGGGCCCGCTGGATGCTGCGGCGGCAAGGCGTTGCGGTGCGGCGATTTCTGCCGCCACGGCTGTTGCCGCCGAGCTTCATGGTCAATCTGCGGAATCATCGCAAGATTCTGCTGGTGGACGACGGCTTGGCGTTCAGCGGTGGTATGAACATCTCAGACCGCCACCTGGTGGACCGGGTCGACAACCCGCACCGGGTGGTGGACGTGCATTTTGCCATCCGCGGCCCGAGCGTGGTGAGCCTGCTGTCGATTTTCATGAGCGACTGGGCCTTTGCCGGCGGCGTCGAGCCGGCCAAGGCTGCGGTAGCGTGCACGGCCGGCGAGGGCCGGGCCCGAGTCATCGCCGACGGCCCCGACGAGGAACTCGATCGCCTGTTGCTGGTGCTGGTCGGAGCCATCGGCCTGGCCCGCCAGCGGGTGGCCATCATGACCCCTTACTTCGTGCCTCCGCGGGAGTTGCTCGGCGCGCTGCAGACCGCCGCCTTGCGCGGTGTCGACGTGTCGATCCTGCTGCCGGGCCGGAGCAATCTGTTCTTCGTCCACCGGGCGACCCGCCACATGCTGTGGGAGTTGCTGCAGCGGGGTGTGCGGGTGTATTACCAGCCGGCGCCGTTCGTGCACAGCAAGCTGCTGCTGGTGGACGATGGCTATGCCCAGATCGGCTCGGCAAACCTGGATCCGCGCAGCCTGCGGCTGAATTTCGAGCTCACCCTGGAGATCTACGACCGGCCGCTGGTGGCGCAGCTGCACGAGCACTACGCCGCCGCCCGCGCCCGCGCCGAGGAGATCCACCTCGCGGACGTGGACGGCCGGCCGCTGCCCACCCGGCTGCTCGACGGCCTCGCGTGGCTGTTCTCTCCCTACCTCTAGTTTCGGCGGTCCTGCTGCCGAGCGTGGGCTGCCGGCCAACCCCGAAGCCCACGCTCTGCCGCAGGGCCGTGCCGCGGCTAGAGGTAGTAGATCACCACGTAGGTGGTGAGCATCAGCGCCACCCACAGGGCGGTGGTGCCGATCTGCCAGGAGCGGCCGATGAAGCCCCAGGGTGCCAGGGCGTTGGCGAGGCGGCGGCTGCCGTCGCGGGAGAGGCGGCCGACCTTGACCGCCAGCCAGCGGCGCACTCGGGTGTTGAGGCGGGCGCCCGCGTTCCAGGCCACGGGTAGGACACGGCGCCACAACCAGTCGACGTCGAGGGCGACGGTGCGGGTGCGCTGCATCCACGGCAGCAGCAGGAAGAACGCCAGCCCCGAGAACAGCAGCAGCTGCAGGTAGAACACCACCTTGGCTGCCTTGTAGGGCTCGTATTCCACCGGGTAGGGCAGCAGCGCGTACAGCGGTTGGGGGAACACACCGAGGGCGATGCAGGCCGCCGACATCAGGATCATGGCGGCGGTCATGTTCCACGGCGCGTCCTTTGGCCGCAGGCCCGAATCCTTCTGAAAGAAAGCCAGCCAGGGAAACTTGATGCCCGCATGCAGGAACACGCCGGCCGATGCCGCCGCGAGCAGGAAGTACACCAGCACCAGGTGCTCGTTCTGAGCCGCCTCCGAGATCATGGTTTTGGTGGTGAAGCCTGAGGTCAGCGGAAAGCTGGATATCGACAGCGCGCCGATGATGCCGCAGATGGTGGTGATGGGCATGGTGCGGTACAGGCCGCCGAGATCGGAGGCCAGATTGTGGCCCGTCCGGTAGATGACCACCCCGGCGCTCATGAACAGCAGTGCTTTGTAGATGATGTGGGCGAAGGCGTGGGCCGCTGCGCCATTGATGGCGAGTTCGGTGCCGATGCCCACGGCGCAGACCATGAACCCGACCTGGTTGACGATGGAATAGGCGAGGATCCGCCTGATGTCGTTCTCGAGCAGGGCATAGATGATGCCGTAAAAGATCATTACCAGGCCGATGGGGATGAGCACCCCGGTGCCGGGGAACAACAGGATCAGGGCCAGGATGGCTGTCTTGGTAGTGAAGGCCGACAGGAACACCGACCCGGTAGGTGTGGATGCCGGATACGCGTCCGCCAGCCACGCGGAGATCGGGTAGGCGGCGACGTTGATGAGCACGCCGATCAACATCATCCAGGCGTCGAAGTTGTCCAGCGGTATCGCCTGAATCTCGATGGAGCCGGTGTGCACCACCATGCCTTCGATGCCGACCTTGAGGATCACTCCGCCCAGCAGGTGGATGACGGCGTAGCGGATGCCGGCTGCGCGAGCCCGCGGCCCCTCGCCGCACCAGACCACCACGGTGGAAAAGATCGCCATCAGTTCCCAGTACAGGAACAGGGTGATCAGATCGCCGGCGAAGCTGACGCCCACGGCGCCGGCGGCGTACAGGTGAGCGGCCGCCAGTTCGTACCATTTGGCCTGGCGAAATGAAAACAGCGCCCCGGCGAAAGCCATGAACGTGAAGGCGGTGGCGAACAGCCGGCGCAACGGGCTGCCTTCCACCGGCTCGATGGTGTAGCCGAGGAACTGCATGGTGACCGCGACCCCGTCCGGCACCTGCCAGACGAAGTACAACGCTACCAGCGGCGCCAGCAGCACCACGCCGCTGCGGACCATGCCGCGCGTCAAGCCGGTGAGTAAGGCACCGGCAACGAGCACCAAAGCGGGAGGGACGACGTCAATCATCGTAGTAGTCGTCCGGACGTTTGATGACCCATCCCAGCACTTTGGCGGCAAACACCATGAGCACGCAGACGCCGAAACCGAAGATCGCGCCAAACCCCAACCAGCCGTCGACGACGAAGTGTGCGTCTGCCGGAAACAGCAGCTGCAGCGCTATCGTGAGAGCGAGCACCGCCGTGAAAACGATCCACAGCCTGCGGATGGTTGCCGGCTGTGACAGCCAATCTCCTCTGTGCGGTTGCTTCATGGTTGCACTCCCGAACCCACTTCCACCAGTTGCGCTTCCAACTCCAGCACCGGGCCATTGAAGAAGAACAAAAGAATCGTCAGCGCCGCGGTGGTGGTAAGCGCCAGCACCATGGGCCAGGGCGCCTCGGCGTGGTCTTTGGATGGTGCTGCGGTTTCCGGCCGCAGCCAGGCGATGTAGAGGATCGGCAGGAAGTACGCCGCGTTCAGCGCGGTGCTGATGATGACCGTGAAGATGGCCACGTAGTTGTCGGCCTGGAAAGCGCCGGCAAGGATGAACCACTTCGAGACGAAGCCCGCGGTGGGTGGCACGCCGATCATACTCAGCGCGCCGATGGCGAACGCCGCCATGGTCCACGGCATGCGCCGCGCGATGCCGGCCATGTCGGAAATCTCGGTCTTCTTCGAAGCGATGTAGATGGCGCCGGCGGCAAAGAACAGGGTGATCTTGCCGAACGCGTGCGCGACGATGTGCACTGCGGCGCCGATCTCCGACAGCGGCTTCAGCACCGCGGCCGCCATCACCACGTACGACAACTGGCCGATGGTGGAGTACGCCAGCAGCCGTTTCAGGTTGTTCTGCCGCAGCGCCACCACGCTGGCGGCGATGATGGTGAATGCGGCGGCGTACAGCAGCCAGTCTGCCGAAGGTTCATCGAACAGGTGGTCGATGCCGAAGATGTAGACGATGACCTTGATGATGGTGAACACGCCGGCTTTCACCACGGCCACCGCGTGCAGCAGCGCGCTCACCGGCGTCGGCGCGACCATGGCTGCCGGCAGCCAGCGATGCACGGGCATGACGGCCGCCTTGCCGATGCCGAACACGTACAACCCCAGCAGCAGCCCCAGCGCGGGGCCGGTGACCTTGTCCACCAGGATGCCTCCGGGGGTGAAGTCCAGAGTTCCCGCAGCCATGTAGGTCCAGATGATGGCCGGCAGGAACAGCCCGATGGAGGTGGTCAGCAGAATGCCGAGATAGACACGCGCGGCGCTGATGGTGGCGCGGTCGCCCTTGTGGGCCACCAGCGGATAGGTGGCGATGGTGAGCATCTCGTAGAACAGGAACAGCGTCAGCAGATTGCCGGCGAAGGCGATGCCCACGGCGGCTGCGATGGAGATGGCGAAGCAGACGTAGAACCGCGTCTGGTGCTTCTCGTCGTTGCCGCGCATGTAGCCGATGGAGTAGACGGAACTCACGATCCATAGCAGCGCGGCGATGCTGGCGAACAGCATTCCCAACGGCTCCACCCGGAAGCCCAGGCTGATGCCGGGCAGCGGTTCGGTGAACGTCGCCGCGGGGCGGCCGCCGGCCATCACCTCGGGGATCAGTCCGAACACCACCACGGCCAGCAGCAGCGCCGTGACGAGGGTGACGGTTTCGCGAAGATTGGGCGCCCGCCCGGTTGCGGCGATGAGCACCGCGCCCACCAGGGGAATCACCAGAGCCCAAGCCGGGTTCACGGTGCGGCTCCGGTGGGCGAAGCGGGTGGTAGCAGGTCTGCCGCGCCGATGCCAACGGGATCCAACAGCAGGCTCGCGGCGTTACCGGCCAGGCTCAACGGCAGATCGGGCGCCAGCCCGTAGAAGACGTTGGCCAGAGCGGCCGCCCATAGCACCAGCAGCGGCCCCAGCGGCGCCTCGCTCCCCGGCCCCGCGGTCTCCAGCGGGGTGCCGAAGTAAGCGGGCTCGAGCACTCGCCACAGATAAGCCACCGCCAGCAGCGAGCTGACCACGATCACCACCACCAGGGCGATGCCCCACTGGCCGTGGGCGAAGGCGGCGCTCACCAGGTACCACTTGCTGATGAAGCCGGCGGTTCCCGGAATCCCCACCAGGCTGGCGGCCGCCAGGGCGAACGCCCCCATGGTCCAGGGCATGCGCCGGCCGATGCCGTTCAAATGGATCATGTCGAAGCTCAGCACCTGCCGGGCCATCAGCGCTACGGCGAGGAACAGGGTGCCCTTGGCCAGAGCGTGATTGAACATGTGCAGCACCCCGGCGGTCAGCCCGGCCCGGTCGAGCAACGAAGCCCCGAGAATGATGTAGCCGATCTGCGCCACCGACGAGTAGCCGAGCATGCGCTTGAGGTTGGTCTCGAACAGTGCGATGGCGGAGCCGAACAGCACGCCGGCCACCGCCAGCGGCAGCACGAAGCTGGCGAATTGCGCCGCGTGGGCTTGCAGGTCGACCTGGAACACCACGAAGTCGAAGCGCAGCAACACGTACAGGGCGACCTTGGTGGAACTGGCTGCGATGAAAGCGGTAACCGCGTGGGGGGCAAAGGCGTAGGCGTTGGGCAGCCAGACGTGGAGCGGAAATACCGCAGCCTTGAGCGCCAGCCCCACGGTGACGAAGCCGGCTGCCAGCAGCACTGGGCCGGGCTCGGTGACGTCACCGATGCGGGCCTGCATGTCGGCGAAGTTGAGGGTTCCGGTCATCATGTAGATGAGGCCCACCCCGATCAGATAAAAGGTGGCGCCGACGGTGCCCATGATCAGGTACTTGAATACCGCGGTGAGCGCCTGGCGATCGGGACCGCCGGCGATCAGCACGTAGGTGGCCAGCGACGAGATCTCCATGAACACGAAGACGTTGAACGCGTCTCCGCTGACCGCAATGCCGGCAAGGCCCGCGACCGCGGTCAGCCAGGCGGCGTAGAACAGCGGCTGCCGATGCGGTTCCATGTCGGCGGCGATGGAGCGGCGGGCGATGAGCAGCGCCACGGTGGAAGAGCCGGTGATCAGCAGCAACACCAGCGCGCTCAGGCTGTCGATGACCAGCTCGATCCCGTAGGGGGCCGGCCATCCACCCATGTCGTAGCGCAGCACGTTGCCGCCCGCCCCGCCGTCGAGCGCGCTCATGGTGAGCGCCACGGCGATGGCGAAGGTCATGGCGCTGGTGGCGGTGGCTGCGGCCCAGGCGAGGTCTTTGGGGCGCAGCATGGCCACCAGGGGCGCGCAAAGCAGCGGCACCACCACCTGCAGGGCGGGGAGTTGGCTCGCCAGGGTCATGGTTGGCGATCCATCCGCCGGATTTCGTTGTCCTCGATGCTGTCGTATTCCTCACGGATGCGCACGACGATGGCGAGGCCGACGGCGATGGTGGCGATGCCCACGACGATGGCGGTGAGGATCAGCACCTGCGGCAGTGGGTTGCTGTACAGCTGATCCACGGGGTGGTGGGCCAGAACGATGGGAGCGGTAGCTCCCTCTTTCTCCGCCATCGAGATGTAGAGCAGAAACACGGCGGATTGAAACACCGACAGCGACAGCAGCTTCTTGATCAGGTTGTGTTTGGCGATCAGGCCATAGAAGCCGATCATCAACAGCACGGCGAAGACCCAGTAGTGGAAGTGGCCGAGGATTTCCATCGATCAACGGTACCGCGTCGCGAAGGCGTGGTAGATGCACAGCAGCACCCCGGTAACCGCCAACCCGACGCCCAGTTCGATCAGCAGCAGCCCGAGATGCTGTCCGGCTACCGGGTCGGCCGCCAGCACCGAGTAGTCGAGGAAGTTCCCGCCGAGCAGCATGGAAACGACGCCGACGCCGGAGTAGAGCAGCGCTCCACTCACCGCGAGCAGCATCAGCACGCGGGGCGGTATCAGCTTCAGGGCGGCCGATTCCCCTTCGACCACCGAGTACAGGATCACCCCGGCGGCGATGATCGCACCGGCCTGGAAGCCGCCACCGGGACCGTAATCGGCGTGAAACTGCACGTACAGCCCGAACAGGACGATGAACGGGATGATCATGTGGCTCACCACCTGAGGAATCAGATGATGCTTCAAGCCAGCGTCGATCTCAGGCTCCGCGTTCTTAGGAAGCAGGCTGTCGCGCCCAGCGCTCAGCATGAACAGCACGCCGATGCCGGCGATCAGAATGACGAAAACCTCCCCCAGGGTGTCGTAGCCGCGAAAGCTGCCGAGCACCGCGGTGACCACGTTGGGAATGCCGACCAGTTCGGCGGTGTTTTCCAGGTACCAGGGCGCTACATGCTGGTGTACGGGCGCCTGGGGGTCGCCCAGCAGAGGCACGTGAAAGGTGGCGTAGCCGATGACCGCGACATTCACCACCACCGCAATCATGGCGAGCCATTTGCGGCGGCTGCCCGGGAGTTCCTGGGTCGGCGTCAGCGCCAGCGCGCCGAGCAGCAGCACGGTGGCGACGCCGGCGCCCACGGCGGCCTCGGTGAGCGCCACGTCGGCGGCATTGAGCACGAAAAAGTTCGCCGCCATCAGCAGGCTGAAGATGCCGCTGAGCATCACCGCGGAGAACAGCCCTTCGGAGCGAATCATGGCGATGGCGGTGATCACCAGCAGCGTCAGCAGAAACAACCCGAAGATCACCACCATGAGTCAGTGCTCCTCGCGCTCGTCGGCTGGCGGCTTCATGCCGGCGAGCAGTGCCGCGTTGCCGAGAGCGTAGGTGGCCGTCGGCCCGGTGAGCAGCATGAACAGCAGGATCGCCGCCAGCTTGAAGGTTTCCAGGGAGATGCCCGCGTGCAGCATCAGACCGCCGAGCACCAGGATTGGCCCTAGGGAGTCGGTGAGGCTGGCGGCATGGATGCGGGTGTACAGGGTCGGCATGCGCAGCGCGCCGATGCCGCCGATCAGCACGAAGCTGCTGCCGACGCCGAGCAGCAGCCAGCTCGTCAGCGAGACCAGCGCCTCCAGCACGGCCACCTCAGAATTTCTCCGTGGAGCCGCTGGCCTTGCGCTGGCGGCTGGTCTGGAAGAAGCCGAGCACGGCAAGCACGCCGATGAAATTGATGAGTGCGTAGGCCAGCGCCAGATCGAGGAAGTCGGCGCGCTCGTAATAGAAGGTGATCACCGCCAGCAGCAGCACCGTTTTGGTGCCGAACATGTTCACGGCCAGCACCCGATCGTAGACCGAGGGGCCGAGGATGGCGCGAACCAGGGCAAGACCCATGGTGACCAGAATGGCGATGGAGGCGGCGATCAGCATCTGCAATCAGGGCCTGGTCAGGGCGGCGACGCGCCGGTTCATTTCGCCTTCGGTGAGTGCGGATGCATCCTGCTGAGTGATGCAGTGCACGAGCAGCTCCCCTTCGTGGTCATCCAGGGTGACTGTCCCGGGCGTCAGCGTGATGCAGTTGCCGAGGGTTGCCTGGCCCAGAGGATCCGGCGGCAGAGCCTTGACGGTCACCACGGTGGGCGAAATGGCCAGGCGCGGCGTAAGGATGATCTTCGCCACCCGCAGGTTCGACTTGACCACCTGCCAGATCAGCCACAGCCAGAACTTCGGCACTCGCGGCAGCACCCGTAGCCAATAGCTTTCTTCCTGAAACGCACCCATGCGTGCCGACAGCCAGATCACCAAGGCGGAGGAGACCAGACCAAGCGACAGCAGCAAAGGCTTCAGGTACCCGCTCCAGCCAAGCCAAACGGCCATGAGGAATGCCAGGCCCAGAAGCATGCGCCACGGTGCCATCACGCCAGCCCACTCCGATTTTTGTTCGAGTTATTCGTCATAGTCGCGGCAGGATTGTACCTGGATTTTCGTCGGGCGCAGTTATTCCGCCGCGGAAGTGGATCGTCTGCCGCTTTTCTTCCTCCCAGTCAAGCCCCGGGCGCTTGTCGGGCGGGCGCCGAGCCGTCACCCTAGAGGGAGGCCGTGCACAGGGAGGGATGGTCATGAGCGCTGTGGAGCCCCGGCAACCGGGCGATGATCTGCGGCTGCCGCCGCCGACACGGGATTGGA
>JBLRXD010000029.1:0-16859 GCA_047920935.1 Pseudomonadales bacterium
ATTGAAAACGAGATGCGCCGCGTTCAAGCAGGGATGGCAATGGGTATTTACGCCGACGCTGCGGCCGTAAATGGCCAGCTTGCTGAGGCTCGCATCCTTGGCAATTTGAACGGGGAAGCAGCCAAGGCACCTAGTGGTGACGATGCCTTCGCAGCAGCGGCCGGAGCTGCCAACACGGGTATCATCCAGATCGTTGTGACTGGTGCACCGAGCACCGCCAACTTCCAAGCGGTTGTCACACGCCCCGTATACTTCGAGTTGCCCCAGCAGATCAGCACGTTAAGCTGGACAAATATCTGATAGTCGCAACAGCTTCCAGGACTCGGAAGGAGGAAGGGGGCCACTCAGTGGCCCCTTTTCTTGATTGAAGCAGCAAGGCAAACAAAAAAGGGGTCAAAACAAAAAAGGGGTCAGGTTCAATTTGAGTGGCAAACGAACCTGCCGTCACTGGACTGAGAGCATGATGAAATCTACGTCGGTATCACCCATCGGGACATCTCGCAGACTGGCGCGTGGCTTCACGCTGATCGAGCTTATGATCGCGGTCGCCATCATCGCGATCATCGCCTCCATCGCCCTGCCTGCTTACAACAACTACATCCAGACCTCACGCGAGGGCGTGCTCGTCACCAACATCTCCACCATCGAAGTCTTCCAGGAAGACTTCCGGATGCGTACCGGCAACTACCTCACCGTCGCGGCTGACGCAGCGGCGATCACCGCCGGCATCGGTTGGGCGCCGCGTGACGACGGCGACATCACCTACAGCATCGCGGCGGGTGGCGGTGGCACGCCCGGAGATGCCTATCGAGTGACAGCCACCGACAGAAGTGGCACCACCGTGTGTTTGCGGATGCCTGCCAAGACGCGTTGTTAAATCGGGTCAGGTTCATTTACTGATCCGCCACGGCAACCATTGCTTACCCCGCCAGCCCGATAGCACCGACAGCCAGGCCGCCGCTGGGTCGGCAAAGTGCTTCAATCGTCACCTCCTCGGATATGCGCCATGGCGCGGCAACCACGACTCGATCTGCCTGGCATCACGCAGCACGTCATACAGCGCGGTAACGATCGCCAGCCGTGCTTCGGCGCGGCAGACGACTACCGTTTCTACCTCGACGAACTGGCCGAGGCTGCCGGGCGCTTTGCATGCGCCCTGCACGCTTATGTGCTGATGACCAATCATGCCCATCTGCTGGTGACGCCGGCGGAGCGGGGGGCGGTGTCGCGGATGATGCAGGCATTGGGGCGCAGATACGTCGGGCGCTTCAACGCACGCTACCAGCGCACGGGTACGCTATGGGAAGGGCGGTTCAAGGCTGCACTGGTGGACAGCGATCGCTACGTTCTGACCTGCTACCGCTACATCGAACTCAATCCTGTGCGTGCGGGTATGGTGGTGAGCCCCGCGTTGTATCCGTGGTCGAGTTTTCGCCATAACGCGCAAGGTGAAGAAGATCCATACATAACGCCGCATCCCAGCTACCTCGCGTTGGGTGCGGGCGCTGCCGGTCGGGCGGCTTACAGCGCGATGTTCGCGGAGGTGCTCGATGGCCGCGAACTCGATGAGATTCGGCTGCACACCCAACAGCAACGGGCGTGGGGCAGCCGTCGGTTCCAAGCGCAGATCGAGGCACTCGCCGGGCGCGCGGCGTCGGTGCGGCCGCGAGGGCGTCGAAAGGGGTCAGGTTCATTTGACGACCGGGCTCACAGCCCGGTCGCCAAATGAACCTGACCCCTTTCGAGCCCCATCGAATCTGCGTATCCTTCCCGGTCTCGGGCGGTTGCCCGGCTTCTCGACTTGCCGGAATAGCTCAGTCGGTAGAGCGACTGATTCGTAATCAGTAGGTCCGCGGTTCGATTCCGCGTTCCGGCACCACGTCCCCCATCCAGGCACGTCTAGCCCGCTTCAGTCGTTTCGAGTCCGAGGGTGTCCATATTCGAAGGGCGCGAGAAGCTTCTGTCGCTCGGGGTTTACCCCGCCAAAGGTTCTCTGGGGACAAGGGCGTAGACCAACCCGGGCCTCATCTACGTCAACCGCTCTGCTGTCCCTCTGCGTATTCAAGGCAAAAAGGTTTGCCCGCATTGAGAAAAAGCAATTGCCAGTTCAGGGGCCTTAACTGTGTAATGTGCAGAAAAACAGTCACTATCAAATTTTACGTATAGTTAAGTGGACGTTAGTATTAAAACGGCGGGAAGGACTGCCGGCGCGCAGCTCTTTCACCTTTAGCATCCGCTTTGTTATACGTTAAATATCCAAACGTGTAGAATTGTGCACGTTATGGCCAAAAAACCAGCGCTCGACTACAGTCTTCCGCTCCCGGTACGCCGGGCGCTGCGAAAGCTCGGCCAGGATATCCGCGCCGCCCGGCTACGGCGGCGGCTGCCGGCGGCCATGGTTGCCGAACGCGCCTCAATCAGCCGCACCACCCTGTTCAAGCTGGAAAAAGGCGAGCCGGGCGTCTCGATCGGTAAGTTCGCGACGGTGCTGTTCGTGCTCGGAATGGGCGACCGGCTGGGCGAGCTCGCCGATATAAGGCGCGACGAGCGCGGCCTCGCGCTCGAAGAGGAGCGGCTGCCCAAGCGCATCCGGCCGCGCCGCCGGCGCGGGCCTGCTGAGACGCCCTGATGGACCGAGAAGCCTACGTCTATGCCGATTTGGGCGGCGCCCCCCGCCTTGTTGGGCGTCTCTTCACCCATATTCGCAAGGGCCGGGAAAGCGCGACGTTCGAGTATGACGATAGCTGGCTGGCTCATGACGAGCGCTTCGCGCTCGAGCCGGCCCTGAAGCTTGGGCCCGGCCCCTTCCATACGGCGACGGACCGCTCGATGTTCGGTGCGATCGGCGATTCCGCGCCCGACCGCTGGGGCCGCACGCTGATGCGGCGCGCGGCCCGCCGCCGCGCTGCCGCCGCCGGGGACGCGCCCCGTACCCTTTATGAAATCGACTATTTGCTGCTCGTCAATGACGAGGCACGGCAAGGCGCGCTGCGGTTCGCCGATCAGCCGGACGGCCCGTTCCTTGCGCCGCAGGACCAGACGCCGGTGCCGCCGCTGATCGAACTTCCCCGCCTGCTGTCCGCGGCGGAGCGCGTCATCGACGAGAGCGAAGACGATGAAGATCTCCGGTTGATCTTCGCGCCCGGCAGCTCTCTCGGCGGCGCGCGGCCCAAGGCATCGGTCCGCGAGGCCGATGGGCGCCTTGCGATCGCCAAGTTTCCGCACAAGGAGGATGAGTGGAACGTGGTGCTGTGGGAAGCGGTCGCGCTCTCGCTCGCCGGCAAGGCCGGCATCGATGTTCCGCCGTGGCGCGTCGAAAATATAGCCGGCAAGGACGTCCTGATCCTCGCGCGCTTTGATCGCGACGGAGATATCCGCATTCCTTATCTATCGGCGATGAGCATGCTCGGGGCGCGGGACAACGAGCTTCACAGCTATCTCGAAGTGGCCGATGCCTTGCGCCTGCACGGCGCGCAGCCGGCCCGCGATCTTCCCGCCTTGTGGCGGCGCGTCGTCTTTACCGTGCTGATCTCCAACGTCGACGATCACATGCGTAATCACGGCTTTCTTTACACGGGCAGCGATGGCTGGGCGCTGTCGCCAGCCTTCGATCTCAACCCGATGCCGGTTGACGTCAAACCCCGTGTCCTCGATACCGCCATCGACGATGAAGACCAGACAGCGTCCCTCGACCTTGCCCTTTCAGTCGCGGAATATTTCGATCTCGCGCAGCAGGACGCAGAGCGCATCGCCGGTGAAGTCGCGGCGGCGGTCGCGCGCTGGCGCGAAGAAGCGGCCTCCTTCGGTCTCACCAAAGCCGCCTGCGACCGAATGGAATCCGCCTTCGTTCACTCCGATCGCGAAACGGCCCTCGCTCTTTCCTGACTTTTCGCACGCGCCCTGAACTCGGGGCCCACTGCTCACATTGTCAGGCTTCCGGCGCTTGTATCTGGCGCATCAATTGCTTAATCACGAGTTGATCGAAGGCAGTTGCTTATAAAGCCAGATCCTGGAATCGCACGGGTAACCACCACGAATGTCCGGCAGATTTACCGAAGCGCCGATGAAATATCGCGCCGAGCTCGATGGCTTGCGCGCGATCGCCGTCGTGTCCGTGATTCTCTATCACGCCGGCTTTACCGTCGCCGGGGCAAACCCTTTCCAGGGCGGCTACGTCGGCGTCGACGTGTTCTTCGTCATCTCCGGCTACCTCATCACCCTGATTCTGCTCAGGGAGATGCAGTCCGACAGCTTTACCTTCATGCGCTTCTACGAGCGTCGGGCGCGGCGCATCCTGCCGGCGCTGTTCGTCGTCATGCTGGTGTCGATCCCCTTCGCCTGGGCGTATCTGCTGCCCCAGGCCTTCAAGTCCTACGCCGGCAGTCTCGCCTCCACGGTGCTGTTCGGCTCGAACTTCTTCTTCTGGCAGGAGGATGAGTACGCCGCCGACGCCATCGCGCTGAAGCCCTTCATCCATACCTGGAGCCTGTCGGTGGAGGAGCAGTTCTACCTGCTGTTCCCCATGGCGATGCTGCTGTGCTGGCGGTTTGCCCAGAAGCACATCATGGCGCTGTTCGCGGTGGGCTTCGTGATGTCGCTGCTGCTAGCGGAGTGGAGCAGCACCAGGCACGTCAGCGCCAATTTCTATCTGGCGCCGACGCGCGCCTGGGAACTGCTGGCCGGCGCCATGCTCGCCAAGCTGGAGATGGATCGGGGGCGGCCGGATCGTGGGATGGCGAGCGCTACCCTGCCGGCGGTGGGCGTGGCGTTGATCGTGGCCGCCATCCTCCTCATGGATGACGCCACCCGGCACCCCAGTCTGATCACCCTGGCGCCGGTGTTGGGCACCATGCTGCTGATCCGGTACTCGGGCCGGGGCGATCCGGTGTCCATCGTGCTGGCTTCCCGCGCGTTCGTGGGCGTGGGGCTGATCTCTTACTCGCTGTACCTGTGGCATCAGCCGATATTTGCCTTTGCCCGCATCAGCGCGGTCGACGAGCCGGTGCTGATCGACAAGTTCGCCTGGATCGCCTTGTCGCTGGTGTGCGCCACGGCGTCGTACTGGTGGGTGGAGAAGCCGTTCAGGAATCGGCAACTGATCACCCGAAGGCTGGTCTGGGCCACCGCGTCGGTGGGCCCGGCGGCGATTCTGGTGGCGGGCCTGCACGGCTTCGTCAGCAACGGCATGCCGTCACGCTTCGAGGCGTTTCCCGATTTCTACTTCGAGATGCTGGAGGCGGAAGCCGTGCAGGCGGAGGCGCGGGAGTCGGAATGCTTCGACTATGCCGGCGGCCGCGACTACTGCAAGTTCGTGCAGGGCACCGGCGCGGTCACCCTGGCCACCGTCGGCGACTCGCATCTGCGATCTCTGGATGAGCCGTTGCTGAGCAGCATCGAGGGTACCGATGCCGCCTACATCCCGTTGAACCGCTCGGCGTGCCCGCTGGTCACCGGGCTCGAGCGGGTGTCGGCAAGGCCGGGCGAGCGCTACCCGTGCACCAGCGCCTACAATCAGCGACGCATCGACGTACTGCGGGAAAACTCCCCGGCCATCGCCATCCTCGGCGGCCGGCTGCCGTTGATCCTCGAATCTTCAGGGTTCGACAACCGCGAAGGCGGTGTCGAATACACTGACGAGACCTACTGGTTCATCGACGCCGGCGAGGTATCGCGAACGCCGGCGCCGTTGCCTGTCATCGAGGAGCGCTTCAGAGCCACGGTCGCTGCGCTGCTGCGGGAGGGGATCCGGGTGGTCATCATCTACCCCATTCCCGAAGTCGGCTGGCACGTCCCCCAGCGCCTGGCCCAGCGCCTGCCCAGATCGGCGCCCGACGATCTGCGGGCCTGGGCCCAGGAGCACCAGATTTCCACCTCGTACGCGTTGTTCCGGCAGCGCTCGGCATCTACCTATGCGCTGTACGACAGCATTCCCGACCACCCGCAACTGCTTCGCATTTATCCGGAGGAGCTGTTCTGCAACACCCGGTTGCCGGGTCGCTGCATCGCCCATGACGACAGCCACATCTTTTATCGTGACGGCGATCACCTGTCGCTGTATGGCGCCACCCTGCTGGTGGAGCGGATGTTCCAGCGCATGGACGAGCAGTGGGGGCTCGAGACCACGGGCCTGCAGCCGGTGCCCCCCAAGCAGTTCGCGCGCTCCGCGGGCGCGACGGGGGTGGCCGCTGGGGCGGATCCGTGACAGCGTCGGTTGCATCGCGGCCCCACAGGCGCCAGCATGTGGAGCCGTAGGCAGGTTTACTGTCGGCGTGAACTGCGTTTTCAAGACCCGTTTGAAGAGGAGAGGGTAATGCACAAGGCGAATTCTTTGGTGACCGTGCTGCTGATGGCCGCCATGTTGATCGCATCGCTGCCGGCGCGCGCCGGCATCGTCGGAACCGAACAGATGGTGATGCAGGAGGCGCGGGCCGCGTCGCTCAGCAGCATCGAAAACGTGCTCGCCAAAGACGAGGTTGCCGCCCAGTTGCAGGCGTGGGGCGTGACCGCGGAAGCGGTAGCCGAGCGGGTGGCGGCCCTGTCGGATGTAGAGCTGCAGCAACTGGTGGCGAGCATGGAGGCCGACCCGGCCGGCGGCGTGCTGGCGGTGCTCGGCGTGGTGCTGGTCGTGCTGATCGTGCTCGAGATCGTCGGGGTTACCAACATCTTCCGCAACATCTGATTGCGCAAGGCGCGGCCGCCGCAATCCCTGCGGCGGCCGCCCCCAACAGCGCCATGTTCCTGCGTTTCGCCACATTCTTGCGCTTCGCGGCGTTCTCGCGCTTCGCGGCGTGCGCCGTGCTGCTCATCGTGCTGAGCGGCTGCGCCGCCAATCCCGCGCGGCAGGCGCTGCTCGACGCCGGGCCCGGTGTCGAGCTCGAGCAGGTAGCGTTTTTTCCTCAAGACGAATATCAGTGCGGCCCGGCCGCGCTGGCCACGGTGCTGGCGAGTGACGGCATTGCGGTGACGCCGCAGCAACTGGCGCCACGCCTCTACATTCCCGATCGCCGCGGCAGCCTGCAGGCAGAAATGCTGGCCACCACCCGCAGCCACGGCCGGGTACCCTACGTGCTGGCAGACGCCCTGGCGCCCATGCTCGAAGAAGTGCAGTCGGGGCGGCCGGTGCTGCTGCTGCAGAATCTGGGTCTGAACCGCTGGCCGGTGTGGCATTACGCGGTGCTGATCGGCTTCGACGCCGACGCCGGCGAGTTCCTGCTGCGCTCCGGCACCATCCGCCGGCAGCAGAGTCCGGCACGGCGGTTCCTGGCGAGTTGGGAGCGCGGCGGCCGCTGGGCCATGGTGGCGGCGCCGCCGGGCGAGCCGCCGGTCAGCGCCGACGCCACCGGCTGGTTGCGGGCGGTGGCCCCGTTCGAATCCACCGGCAACCTGGAACTGGCGGCCGAGGGGTATCAGGCGGCAGTGGCGCGCTGGCCCGAGGAGCCCCTGGCTTGGGCGGCATTGGGCAACGTGCGCTACCTGCAGGGCGATCTGCTCGCCGCCGAGCAAGCCTACAGCCGCGCGCTGGGGATCTCCGCCGGGCTGTGGACGGTGCGCAACAACCTGGTGCGCACGCTGGTGGATCGCGGCTGCCCGGGCCTGGCGCAGCCGTGGGTCAACGGCGCCGGCAGCCCGCCCGCGGCGCTGGCGTCGGTGTGGCAGCGCACCCTCGACGATCTCGCCGCGGCAGGCGTCGGCGTCTGCGCCGGGGGGTCGTAGCTCGTAAGCCGCGGTGACGGCGGCTACAGCCGCCCCGGCGTGCTCAGAAAGCCGACGATTTCCTGCTGCTCCCGGGAGACGGCGAGAAACGAGTACACGTAGCGGCTGGCGAAGCGGAAGAACGCATAGTCTTCGAGGTTGCCGCCATGGGCTTCGAGCCAGCGCGGCAGCTGCTGGGCCTGGGCGTCCTGGGCCAGCAGCGTGTCGTAGCCCACGGCTTCGCGTTCCACCTGCAGGGCAGCGAAGCGCAGCGGCACGTAGCGTTCGCTCAGAGCCCGCAACGGCACGCCGCTGCGATAGGCCGTGCCGCGCACCTCCGACTGCTCGGCGAAGTCCTCGGGCAGTTCCACCGCCACCCGCTTGGGCCGCGGCCCGGGCAGGTGACGAAGATCCGGCACCGCCACGCCGGCGCTGCGGTAGTCGCCGGCGCTCATGCTGAAGAACTGGCCGTCGACGTACACCAGGGCCAGGGGGCGTTCCGAGAACACCACGAAGGTGCCCGCGCTGAGGCAGATGAGCTGAAAGGTGGCGATGGCGGTCATGTCTTTGCGCAGGCTCGGCTTGCCCTGCTTGTAGATCACCAGCGTGAGCACCGGGCCCAGCACCAGGTCGACGAAGCCGATGAGGCGCAGGCCCTGCCAGCCGCCATCGGTGATGAACAGAAATCCCGGATACCAGAAGAACACCACCAGGACGGCGAGCACCGCGAAGATCGCCAGGCTGATGGCCATGTGGATGAGAAAAGCGCCGAAGCGGGTCATGTGGGCTCCTCGGGCGGCTGTGGTTCGGTTGGGGCGCAAGGGAAATATAGACCACCAGCGGCGTCTGGAAGCCGCACCGAATCACACCGCCGTGATGACATCAAATGCTCACATGCCGCAGTCCGAGACGGTGTCGCGGCGCCCGGTGACGCAGACGTAGGGGCCGCCGATGATGGCGTACCGGGAGATCTCCGCCGACTCCTGAATCCATACGTGCAGCCGGTGCAGGCCCGGCGTCTGGGGCAGGGGCAGCCGCGCGGCGCCGGCGTCGAAGCCGACCCCGGCATCCTCGGGGCGGGCGCCCGCCGGGGCCAGGCTGATGCGCTCGGCAGCGCCCGGCTGTTGCAGGCGCACCCGCACCGTGCGCCCGGGCGGCTGGCGGAAAGGCACCTCGCCGTCGCTGCGCACGGTGCTTCGGGCAAACAGCTGGGTGCAGAACATCAGATTGCGGTCGCCGTGGCAGCCCACTTCCAGGGTCTGGTAGACGGCCAGGATGTTCTCGCGGTGCCCGGGGCTGTCCATCCAGCTCTGCACGAACCGTGCGGCCAGGTCGGCGTCGCGAGGCCAGTGCTGCTGAAAGGCGACGTTTTCGGCGATCAGCGCGAACAGCGACCGGTGCTGGCGGGCGACCCGCTCGCCGGGGCCGACGCCGTCGTCGAGCACGTGGCCGAGGGTGCGCTGCCGGTACATGGCGGCGCTGTGGTTGCGAGCGATGGCGCGCAGCCGCGGGTCGCG
Organism: Pseudomonadales bacterium; assembly: GCA_047920935.1. GTDB lineage: Bacteria > Pseudomonadota > Gammaproteobacteria > Pseudomonadales > Azotimanducaceae > UBA7803. The sequence continues at coordinate 9,210 of JBLRXD010000029.1, forward strand.
TGCCAGGTCGGCGGCATCCCGCCCCGCCTGGTGCAACGTTCCGCTGCGGATGTCCCGCTCGAGGCTGGGCATGGCGCTGTCGGCCAGCGCCGAGGTGGTGGTCAGCGCCAGGATCAGCAGCAGCACGATGGACCCGCGAATGCGCATGGGCCGCAGGGCCCGCAGCCGATCACTCGACGCTGAAGTACGTGCCGCCATTGGCGATCTGCTCGATGGCGGGCTGCAGTTCGTCCGGGTTGCCCTTCAGCAGGTAGCCGCGGGCACCGGCGCTGCGGGAGCGCTGCACGTAGCTCGAGGCGTGGTGACCCGAGAGCATCAGGCAGGGCAGATCGGGCCAGCGCCGGCAGATCTCCTGCACCAGCTCGATGCCGCTCATGCCCGGCAGCGAGACATCGGCGAGCACCAGACCGGGTTTCAGTTCGCCCAGGCGCTCCAGCGCCTCGGCGGCGGATTCGGCGGTGCCGCAGACGCTCACGCCGGGAAAGCCGCCGAGAAATTCCACCAGGGCGTCGCGCATCATGCCGTGATCTTCCACCAGGAACACCTCGATGGTGCGCGCGGTACTCTGCTCGCTCATGACGTCTTTCCTGTCGCCGGCACTGGTGGTGCTTCCCCTTGGGGAAGGTAGATCGTCACCCGGGTGCCGGCGCCAGGCTGCGAGTCGACTTCGAGACGCCCGCCGAACAGCTCCAGCCGGCCGCGCATGCGCGCCAGCCCGAAGCCGCTGCTGTCGGTCGCGTCGTCGAGGCTGACGGGGTCGAAGCCGTGGCCCTGATCGGCCACCTGAATGGCCAGCTGTGGCCCATGCCCGTTGGCGACTTCCGCGGCGCTCACCACGGCACGGTCGGTGTGGGCGTGCTTCACCACGTTGAACAGCAGCTCGCGCACGCTCTGCAGCAGCAGCACCCGCAGGCCGCCGTCGGGCAAGCGAATGGCGTCGTCTACCGCCAGCTCCACATGCAGCTGGTGCAGCTCGAGCATCTGGCTCTGCAGCCACTCCAGGGCGTCGCCCAGTTTGTCTTCGCTCAGCAGCGGCGGGCTCAAGTCGATGCTCAGCTGGCGGGTGGTGTTCACCGCATCGCGGATCCAGTGCTGAGCGTCGTCGGCGTACTCCTTGAGGTGACCCTGGCCGGCGGTGGCGGCCTCCTCGCCGAGCAGCGCCAGCTTCAGCTGAATGCCGTAGAGCAACTGCTGCAGGTTGTCGTGGAGGATTCGGCCCACCCGGGCGCGCTCGTCCTGCTCGGCCGTGGCCAGCGACGACGCCAGCTCACGCACCTGCTGGGTACGCTCTTCCACCCGCCGCTCGAGGGTTTCGTTCAGCGACTGCAGCGCCTCGTTGAGCTGCTGCAGCTCGGCGGCGCGCAGCGCGATGTCGGCCTGCATGTGCTCGGCGCGGCTTTCCAGCAGCTCGTGGCCTTCGGCCTCGCGATCCTGCTCGCGCATCAGCCGGATGAACGGCGTGACGTCTTCGACCCGGTGGATGATGTACGCCAGCTCGCCGTCGAGCCCGTACACGGGGGCGTTCAGGGCGCTCCAGAAACGCTCGTCGAAGCCGCCGTCGGCTTTCGGCACCGGATAACGCTGCAGCGCCAGCACGTCCGCGCGCCCCTGGCTCTTCACCCGCGCAAGCGACGCCGCGAGATTCTGCACCCCGTCTGCCTGTGGGTCGTCGGGGTCGTCGGGGAACATCTCGAACAACGGCCTTCCGGTGATCGCCGCGCGCTCGGTGCCCACGGCCTCGAGGTAGGCGTCGCTGGCGGTGACGATGGTGTAGCGCTCGGGCTCCAGCACCAGATAAAGCCCGGGCGCGCTTTCGAACAGCCGCTGGAAGTGAATGCGCGTGGCCTCAGCGTGCTTGCGGTCGGTGATGTCGATGATCATGCCCACCCAACCACGCACCGCGCCGCCCGGCTCGCGCAGCGGCACCGCCCGGGCCGCGACCCAGCGGTACAGGCCGCTGTCGGCATGGTGCAGCCGGAACTCGGCATTGAACTGGCGGCCGCTGGTCAGGCACTGGCGCCAGTTGTCCGCCACCAGCTCCCGATCGCCGGGATGCACGGCGTCGAGCCAGCCGAACCCGTGCCGTTGCTCCGGTTGCTGGCCGGTGAACGCCAGCCAGCCCGGCGACTCGCCCACCCCGTTGCCGCTCGAGTCGGTGGTCCAGATGATCTGGGCGGAGGCCTCCACCAGGGCGCGGTACTGTTCTTCGTGGGCCCGCAGCGCATCTTCCGAACGCTTGCGGCGAGTGATGTCGACGAACGTCAGCACCACCCCCTCGATGCGGTCGTCAGAGCTGCGATAGGGTCGCAGCTGGGCCAGGTAGTAACGACCTTGCTGATCGAACACTTCGCGTTCGACCGGCGTCAGGTCGCGCAGCACCTGCTCGGCGTCGCTGCGCAGCTGGTCGTAGTCGAGCCGGTGGGTGAGATCGGTGAGCGGCCGCTGCAGATCGGTGGTGCGAACGTTGAAGATCTGCGCGACCTTCGGCGTGAAGCGGACGATGCGCAACTGCCGATCGACGAACAGCGTGGCGATGTCGGTGGCCGTCATGAGGTTGTGCAGGGTGTCGGTGAGCTGGCTGAGCTCCGCCACCTTCTGGCGATTCTCCTCGTTGACGGTATGCAACTCTTCGTTGATCGACTGCAGCTCTTCCTTGGAGGTTTCCAGTTCCTCCAGGGTGGAGTGCAGCTCTTCGTTGGACGACTGCAGCTCTTCGTTGGAGGCGCGCATCTCTTCGCGACTGGCCTCGTAGTCTTCCGACAGGCTGCGCAGTTGCCGCTCGGTGAACTCCAGCTCTGCCTGCAGCTCGTGGACGCTGGCGTCGGGCGAGTTTTCCCGCGGCTGGGCGCTGGTGCGATCGCCAGGGTTCTCCGCTGCGTGAAACAGCACCAGCGTGTAGCCCTGCTCCCCCGAGCCTTTGGCGGGCTGCACTTCCACGACCACCTGCAAATCGTCGCCGGCCACCTTCACCGGCTTGGAGCGTGCGGCTGCGCCGCTGCGCCGCGCGGCGAGCAGCGTCGCGCGCAGTTCGCCGCGCAGCTCGGCGCGCACCAGCTTGAAGATGTCAGCGGTGAATTCGCCGGGCGGATGCAGCAGATAGCGCCCGACAAGCTCCGACAGGTGCACCGCGCGGTCGTCGGGGCTGAGCAACAGGCTCGGCGGCCCCTGCTGCTCGAGCATGCGGCGGTGCAAATCCTGGTAGGCGACGGGAACGGCTGCATGCTGCTCTTCGTGTTTCGCCGGCGGGCGCTGCGGCCGCGCCAGCGGAAACACCGGCAGGCGCAGCTCCGGCGCCGGCACGTTGCGCTTTCGGTAGATGGAGAGGCGCTTGTCGTCGAGCTCGAACAGTTCGCTGTTGTCGAGGGTCTCCGAACTGCCGAGCACCAGCACGCCGCTGGGGTTCAGGGCGTAGTGGAACAGTTCCACCACGCCCCGCTGCACGCCGCGCTTGAGGTAGATCAGCAGGTTTCTGCAGATGATCAGGTCGAGCCGGGAAAACGGCGGATCCGCCAGCAGGTTGTGTGGTGCGAACACCACCAGCTCGCGAACTTCGTTGCGCACCCGATAGCCGATGTTCTCCCGATGGAAATACCTGCGCAGCCGCTCGGTGGAGACGTCGGCTGCGATCTCCCCCGTATAGAACCCCTCCCGGGCCTTGTACAACGACGGCTGGTGCAGATCGGAGGCGAACACCTGGAGCAGCGGCGCCGCCGGCCTGCGGGCGGCTTCTTCCAGAAGCAGCATGGCGACGGAGTAGGCTTCCTCGCCGCTGGCGCAGCCGACGCTCCACACCCGCAGTGCGTCGTCGGGGCCCTTGCGGTCGAACAGGCCGGGAATGATGCGCTGGCTCAGATCTTCGAACACCTCCGGGTCGCGGAAGAAGTTGGTGACCGTGATGAGGATGTCGTCGGCCAGGGCCCGCACCTCGTCGGGCTGCTCACGCAGCGCGTTGACGTAATCGGCCAGCTCATCCAGGTGCAGCAGTTGCATGCGGCGGCGGACGCGCCGCACCAGGGTCGAGCGCTTGTAGCCATTGAAATCCCGGCCCGTACGGGCGCGGATCTGCGTGAATATTTTCTGCAGTTGGGTCTCCTGGGCATCGTCGGGCTCGCCGTTGTCCGCCACCGCGATGCGCGGCCGGGTGGCGACGAAGCGCAGCAGATGGGCCGGAATGGCGTCGAGGGGCACGACCAGATCGGCCAGGCCAGTGGCCACGGCGCTTTGCGGCATGCCGTCGAACTCGGCGTCGGCGGGATCCTGAACGATGGTCAGGCCGCCGCGCTCCTTGATCGCCTTCAGGCCCAGGGCGCCGTCGGAGCCGGTGCCGGTGAGAATGATGCCGATGGAATGGCCTTCGTGGGATCTCGCCAGGGTGCGGAAGAAGTGGTCGATAGGCGCGCGGGCGCGGCGGTTTTCCTCGAGGTCGGACAACCGCAGATGGGTGTCGATGGTGCTGAGGTTCCGGCCCGGCGGGATCACGTACACGTGGTCGCGCTGCAGCGGCGTGACCTGCTCCACTTGCTGCACCGGCATCAGGGTGTGCGGCTGCAGCAACTCGGCGAATTGGCTCTCGTACTCCGGCGCCAGGTGCACCACCACCACGAACGCCAGGCCGCTGTCTGCCGGCATGCTGGCGAAGAACTTCTTGAGCGCCGCAAGGCCGCCTGCGGAGGCGCCAATGCCCACCACGAATACCTCGGGATCGGCATTCGGGCGTGGCGCTGCGGACTGCGGGTCGGTCATCTGTGCCTCTGCAAGCAAAACGCCTGCCACAAGATCGCATTCTTGGATGGGAAGCGCATGGTTCAGATGAACCGCATGGACAGGTCGAGCGGGATCACCTGCTTGGTGATGATTCCCAGGGAGATGTAATCGACACCGGTCTCGGCCACCTCGCGAATGGTTGTTTCGTCGATGCTGCCAGAGGCCTCCAGCGCCATGGTGCCGGCCGCAAGACCCACCGCCGTACGCGTCGCTGCGAGGCTGAAGTTGTCGAGCAGCGCGATATCGGCGCCGGCGGCGAGCGCCTGCTCGAGCTGGGGCAGGGTTTCGACTTCCACCTCGAGCTTACGCTCGGGATGCAGCCGCCGCGCCTGAGCGACAGCGGCTGCGATGCCGCCGGCCGCGGCGAGATGGTTTTCCTTGATCAGAAAGGCATCGTACAGGCCCAGCCGGTGGTTGTGGCCGCCGCCGCAGCGCACCGCATACTTCTGCGCCAGGCGCAGCCCGGGAATGGTCTTGCGGGTGTCGAGCAGTCGGGCGCGGGTGCCGGCAATGAGTTCCACGTAGCGCGCCGTCTGGGTGGCGGTTCCGGACAGCAACTGTACGAAGTTGAGCACCGTGCGTTCGGCGGTGAGCAGCGCCCGGGCCTGGCCGCGCAGCGTGAACAGGGTCTGATCGGGCTGCACCCGCTCGCCGTCGGCCACGGCGAAATCCACATCGACGTCGCCGCCGGTCTGCGCGAGGGTTTCGCGCACCCAGGGGGCGCCGCAGAACACGCCCGTCTGGCGGGTGATCACCCGGGCGGTGGCGGTGGTCTCCGCAGCGATCAGTGCGGCGCTGATGTCGCCGCTGCCGATGTCTTCGGCGAGGGCGCTGCGGACGTTGGCGCGCACGGCGTGCTGCAGATCTTCGCTCAACGGTTGCTGGCTCGATGGCATGGAACGTTTCCCGATGTGGAATTGTTAGCATACCTTAATCGTGCGACGATCAAATCGTCACCGGGTGCGACGGGTGCAACGATCCAGGCGGCAGGAGCCGACGATTGCGAGTAACGGAACAGCATTGGCTCGACGGGGCGGCGAGGCTCGAGTCGCCCAACAGCAATGAGCGCCCGGACCCATCCGCCATCGAGTTGGTGGTGGTGCACGGCATCTCGCTGCCGCCCGGGCGGTTCGGCGGCCGTTACGTGCACGACCTGTTTCTCAATCGGCTCGACATCGCTGCGCATCCAGCCTTTGCCGATCTGGCGGAGGTGCGGGTGTCGGCGCACCTGCTCATCAGTCGCCGCGGCGCGTTGACCCAGTTCGTGCCGTTTCACCGCCGTGCCTGGCACGCCGGTGTGTCATCCTGGCGGCGCCGCCCGAACTGCAACGACTACGCCATCGGCATCGAACTCGAGGGCAGCGACGATCGCCCGTATACCCGCTCCCAGTACCACCGGTTGCGGCAGGTGCTCGAGGCGCTGCTGGCCCGCTACCCGAGACTGTCGCCAGAGGCCGTGGTGGGGCACTGCGAGATCGCGCCGGGCCGCAAGACCGATCCCGGGCCTGGGTTTTCCTGGCGGCGCCTGTTCGCCGGGGTGTCATGACCGCCCGCATCGGCATCGATCTGGGCGGCACCAAGATCTCCGGTGTGGTGCTGCTGGCAGACGGCGCAAGCGCGGCCAAGCGGCGCACGGCAACTCCGCAAGACGACTACCCGGCCACGGTGGCCGCCGTCGTCGATCTGGTGGCGGCGCTGGAGGCTGAGGCCGGTCTCCCCGCCGGCACGGTTTCGGTGGGGGTGGGCGCGCCGGGAACCTGGCAGCCCGGCCGCGCGCGGATGAAGAACTGCAATTCCACGTGGCTGAACGACCGGCCGCTGCTGGCCGACCTGGAGGCGGCGCTCGGGCCGCGGGTGCGCATCGCCAACGACGCCGATTGCTTCGCCTTGAGCGAAGCCGCCGACGGCGCCGCGGCGGGTGCCGCGGCGGTATTCGGCGTCATCCTCGGGACCGGCGTGGGGGGCGGCCTGGTACTCGACGGAACGCTGGTGCAGGGGGCCAACGGCCTGGTCGGCGAGTGGGGGCACATGCCGCTGCCCTACTTTCGTCAGCGGGTGTTCGTCATTGACCCCGAGCCGGATGACGCCCGACGCTTTCAGCTAGAATCAATGATGAAGGATCGCGGCTGTTACTGTGGCCGAATGAACTGCGTGGAGACCTTTCTTTCCGGCCCCGGATTGCAGACCACCAGGGGTGAGCTTCAGGGCGAAGCTTCCGATGTTTATCGGCACATGCTGGCCCGCAGCCTGGCACAGTTGGTGAATCTGATCGACCCGGCGGTCATCGTGTTGGGCGGCGGGGTGTCGAATGCAGCCGAACTGTGCGGCCGCCAGCAGGCGCTGATTCCGCGCTACGCGTTCTCGTCCCGGGGTGGGGCCGAAGCCGTTGGCGTGCATGTGCAGCGCGCCCGTTGGGGCGACGATAGTGGGGTCCGTGGCGCCGCGCGCCTGTGGGCCATCTCCCGAAGTTAACCGAGCCAAGGTGTTATGGAGAATCCAAAAGAGCTACACGACGACGATGTTGCCGAAACTCGCGAGTGGCTGGACGCCCTCGAGTACATTCTCGAAAACGAAGGCGTCGAGCGGGCCAATTTTCTGCTGGAGCGGCTGTCGTCGCGGATGACGCAGACCGGCGCGCGGCTGCCCTACACCATCACCACGCCCTACCGGAACACCATCCCCGCGAACCGCGAAGCATTCATGCCCGGCGATCTGTTCATGGAGCGCAAGCTGCGCTCGTTGATCCGCTGGAACGCGCTGGCCATGGTGGTACGAGCCAACAAGCGGCCGGGAGACCTGGGCGGGCACATCTCGTCGTTCGCCTCCTCGGCCACCCTGTACGACGTCGGCTTCAATCTCTTCTGGCACGCGCCCAGCGAAGGCCAC
>JBLRXD010000029.1:16869-19565 GCA_047920935.1 Pseudomonadales bacterium
GCTTCAATTATTTCTTCCGCGGCCCCATGGACGATCAGCCGGGGGATCTCATCTACTACCAGGGCCATGCCTCACCGGGAATCTACGCGCGCTCCTACCTCGAAGGTCGCATCAGCGAGGAGCAACTGGACAACTTCCGCCGGGAAGTGGCGGGCAAGGGTCTGTCTTCCTACCCGCACCCCTGGCTGATGCCCGACTACTGGCAGTTTCCCACCGTATCCATGGGGCTGGGGCCGCTGCAGGCGATCTATCAGGCCCACGTGATGAAGTACCTGGACAGCCGCGGCATGGTGCCCATGGGCGATCGCAAGGTGTGGGCGTTTCTCGGCGATGGCGAATGCGATGAGCCGGAGTCGCTGGGGGCTCTGTCGCTGGCCGGCCGGGAGAAGCTCGACAACCTGATCTTCGTGGTCAACTGCAACCTGCAGCGCCTCGATGGGCCGGTGCGCGGCAACGGCAAGATCATCCAGGAGCTGGAAGGCGCGTTTCGCGGCGCCGGCTGGAACGTCATCAAGGTGGTCTGGGGGCGGCTGTGGGATCCGCTGCTCGCCAACGACGAGCACGGTCTGCTGCTGCAGCGCATGAACGAAACCGTCGACGGTGAGTATCAGAACTACAAGGCCAAGGGCGGCGCGTACACCCGGGAGCATTTCTTCGGCAAGTACCCGCAGCTGCTGAAGCTGGTCGAGCACCTGTCCGACGACGACATCATGGGGCTCAACCGCGGCGGCCATGACCCATTCAAGGTGTACGCCGCCTATCACGATGCCGTGCACCATCGCGGCGAACCTACGGTGATTCTGGCGAAGACGGTGAAAGGCTACGGCATGGGCGATGCCGGAGAGGCCGAAAACGACTCACATCAGGTGAAAAAGCTCGATCTCGACGAGCTGAAGCACTTCCGCGACCGCTTCGACATTCCGCTTACCGACAAGGAACTCGAGAGCATCCCGTACTATCGGCCCCCGGAAGATTCACCGGAGATGGCGTATCTGCGCAAGAAGCGCGCAGGCCTGGGCGGGCCCATCCCCCAGCGCATCACCACCAGCGAAACCCTGGAGGTGCCGGAGCTGTCGGCGTTCGCCAACCAGCTCGAAGGCACCGGCAAACGCACCAACTCCACCACCATGGCGTTCGTGCGCATCCTCTCGACGCTGATCCGCGACAAGAACCTGGCCGAGCGCATCGTGCCCATCGTGCCGGACGAAGCGCGCACCTTCGGCATGGAGGGCCTGTTCCGTCAGCTCGGCATCTACTCCTCGGTCGGGCAGCTCTACGAGCCGGAAGACTCCGGCGAGATCGCCGCCTACAAGGAGCAGAAGGACGGGCAGGTGCTGGAAGAGGGCATCAGCGAGGCCGGCGCCTTTTCAGCCTGGATCGCCGCGGCCACCTCGTACAGCACCCACGGGCTCACCCTGATTCCGTTCTACATCTACTACTCCATGTTCGGCTTTCAGCGCATCGGTGACCTCGCCTGGGCGGCGGGGGACATTCAGGCCCGGGGCTTTCTGCTGGGCGGCACCTCGGGGCGCACCACGTTGAACGGGGAAGGCCTGCAGCATCAGGACGGCCACAGCCACCTGCTGGCCTCCACCATCCCCAACTGCATTTCCTACGATCCCTGCTATGCCTACGAGCTGGCGGTGATCATTCACCGCGGCCTCGAGCGCATGGTGCGCGACAAGGAGAACGTGTTTTTCTACATCACCGTGATGAACGAGAGCTATGTGCAGCCGGCCATGCCCAAGGGCGTGGAGGCCGACATCCTCAAGGGCATGTACCGCCTGCGCCGGGTGGGCAGCGACGATGCGAAGCGGGTGCGCCTGCTCGGCTCCGGCACCATCCTGCGGGAGGTGGAGGCGGCCGCCGAGATGCTGCACGATACCTACGGCGTCAGCTCGGAAATCTTCAGCGTCACCAGCTACGTCGAACTGGCGCGGGAAGCGCAGGACGTGGCGCGCTGGAATCTGCTGCATCCCGACGACAAGCCGCGGGTCAGCCATGCGGCGCAGATGCTCGACGGGGATGCGCCGGTGATCGCTTCCAGCGACTACATGAAGTCGTTGGCCGAGCAGATCCGCGGTCAGATCAAGGCGCCTTATCACGTGCTCGGCACCGATGGCTTCGGGCGTAGCGACACCCGCGAAGAACTGCGTCACTTCTTCGAGGTAGACCGCCGCTTCGTTACCCTGGCGGCGCTGAAAACGCTGGCGGACGCACAGAAGATCTCGGTTGACGTCGTCAAGAAAGCTCGGGACGAGCTGGCCATCGATCCCGAAAAATCCAATCCCCGGCTCGTTTGAGGTAGCCCGCGTGACCAAAGAAATTCGCATCCCCGACATCGGCGGCGACGTAGAGGCGGTGGAAGTCGTCGAGATCCTGGTAGCCGTGGGCGACCAGGTCACCGAAGACGATCCGATCATCGTCATCGAGTCGGACAAGGCCTCCATGGACGTCCCGGCCGGCGTGGCAGGCATCATCGAGAGCATCGAGGTCTCGGTGGGCGACGAGGTGGCGGAGGGTCAACTCATCGCCAGGCTGAAGGATTCGGCCGAGGGTGATGATCAGCAGGAAGAAGAAGGCGGCGAAGAAGGCGGCGAAGAAGGCGGCGAGGAGGATACGGAAGAGAAGAAGCCCGCCAAGGAAGAGGCGGCGAAGGAAAAGCCTGCGAAGGAAGAACCTGCGAAGGAAGAACC
>JBLRXD010000029.1:19665-23788 GCA_047920935.1 Pseudomonadales bacterium
AGGAAGAGGCGGCGAAGGAAAAGCCTGCGAAGGAAGAACCTGCGAAGGAAGAACCGAAGGAAGCGTCGAAGGAAGCGCCCGAGGCCGATTCGAAGTCTGCCAAAGAGGCGGACAGGGCCGAAGCCGACCGGGGCGCATCCAGAGCCGTCGACGTGCGCGTGCCGGACATCGGCGAGGCCGAGAACGTCGAGGTGATCGAAGTTGCTGTGAAGGTTGGCGATCAGATTGCCGAGGACGATCTGCTGGTGGTGGTGGAGTCTGACAAGGCATCCATGGAGATTCCTTCTCCCCACAGCGGTAAGGTGCTGGAAGTGCACGTCAGCACCGGCTCGGAGGTGGAGGAGGGCACGCGGCTGGTGACGCTTGAGGTGGGTGAGGCGGCGGCGGAGGAGGATCGCGATCGGGAAATCGCTCCTGCGGGGAAGGAGGCGGCTGCCAAGGAGAAGGCTCCCAGAAAGGAGGAAGCTTCTGGCAAGGCGGAAGCAAGGCCTAAGGCGGAGGAAGGTCCGAAGGGGGAGCAAGGGCCGAAGAAGGAGGCGGGGGCGGAGGAGGGTCGCGATCGGGAGATCGCTCCTACGGCGGGTGTCGGTGTCTATGCGGGTCCGGCGGTGCGGCGGCTGGCTCGGGAGCTGGGCGTAGACCTGACGGCCGTGCGGGGCAGCGGCAACCGGGGGCGTATCGTCAAAGACGACGTCAAAGGCTTCGTCAAAGAGCGCCTGGCTGGCGCGCCGGCGGGGGCGCCGGCGACGGGCGGGTTGCCGGCAATGCCGGCGGTGGACTTCAGCAAGTTCGGCGAGATCGAGGAGCAGCCGCTGTCGCGGATTCGCGCCCGGGGCGCGGAGAACCTGCAGCGCAGCTGGCTGAACCTGCCCCACGTCACCCAGCACGACGACGTGGATATCACCGATCTCGAGGAGTTCCGCGCCAGCTTGCGCTCGGAGGGCGAAGCGCGCGGCGTCAAAGTCACGCCGCTGGCCTTCATCATCAAGGCCTGCTGCCAGGTGCTCAAGGAGTTCCCGACGGTGAACGCATCGCTGGATCCGGCGGCGAAGAACTTCATCATCAAGCGCTACTATCACATCGGCATGGCGGTGGACACGCCCGATGGGCTGGTGGTGCCGGTGATCAGAGATGCCGACCGGAAGGGCATCTGGGAGCTGTCTGCCGAAGTGGTGGAACTCGCCGAGAAGGCCCGCAACAAGAAGCTCAACCCCAGCGAAATGCAGGGCGGCAGCTTCAGCGTCACCAGCCTCGGCGCCATCGGCGGCACCGGATTCACCCCCATCATCAACGCGCCGGAAGTGGCCATCCTCGGCGTCAGTCGCACCACCATGCGGCCTCAATGGAACGGCAAGGAGTTCGTGCCCCGCAAGATGCTGCCGTTGTCGCTGTCATACGATCATCGCGCCATCAACGGCGCCGAGGCCGGCCGCTTCGTTGCCCGGCTGGGCGAACTGCTCGCCGACATCCGCCGCCTGGCGCTGTAATCGCGCTACGGCTGTGAGCGGTGGGGGCGAACGTCTTCCCCGGCCGGCGGTCGCCGACAGGGCGCTAAATCAGGTGGGCTTTCCTTTGCTGCCCCGCCATTGCGCCTCGGTCTGCCCGGCGTTGCAGCAACGGGCGAGCACGAAGAACAGGTCGCTCAGGCGGTTCAGGTACTGGGCGCAGGGTATGCTCTGCTCGTCTTCCAACGCCCACAGGTCGCGCTCGGCGCGCCGGCACACGGTGCGGCAGACGTGGGCGGCGGCTGCCGCCCTGGTGCCGCCCGGCAGCACGAATTCGGTGAGCGGCGGCAGGGTGGCGTTGAGACGCTCCACCTCGCGCTCGAGCAGATCCATGGCCGGGGGTGGCGTGTGGCCGCGCGTCGCCAGATTCGCGCCGAGGTCGAACAGTTCCTGCTGCACCTGCTGACACAGGGTGAAGAACTCCTCGCCGGGGGGCAGTTCGGTGATCAGCACGCCGAGAAAGCTGTTCAGTTCGTCGACGCTGCCGATGGCTTCGATGTGCGGTTCGGTCTTCGACAGCTTGCTGCCGTCGGCCAGCGAGGTTTTGCCGGTGTCGCCGGCGCGGGTGGTGACTCGGGTGATGCGGTGCTTCATGAGACGGGTGTCGGACTCTGCTGATCGGCGGTGTAGGTTTGCACCGTCACCAGGCCGGTGTCAAAGGAACGTGCCAGGGTCAGCTGGGCGTGCTCCATGAACTTTTCGGCCGGCGGCAGCCCGGTGCCGGCGTCGGCTGCCGAGATACCCACCCCCACCACCACCGGGATGTAGCCCTCGCTGGTCTTGAACGAGTGCATGTAAAGCCCGTCGAAGATGCGCCGAAAGCTGCTCGAGGTGCAGACCTCGAGGTTGGGCTGGTGGGTGATGACGGCGAAGGTGCCGGCTTCGGGATGGGTCACCAGGTCGAGCGGCCGCACCAGTTGCCGCAGTTTGGCGCCGATGCCCGAGATCAGCTCGCTCACGGCGGCGGGGTCGTAGTGCTCGCGGATCGTCGCCAGATTGCTGATGCCCACCAGCAGCAGGCAGGCAGCGCCGCCGCGCGCTTCGACCTGGCGCGTGGTGGCCGTGATCCGCTCCAGCGAGAAGCTGAGGTTGCCGAGGCCGGTGATGGGGTCCACCACGTCGCCCGACTGCAGCTCGCGCAGCTTGTTACGCAGCAGCCGGTTGCCGCGCAGCAGTTCGTTGTGACTGGCCGCGATGCGGCGTGCGGAGATGATCCGCGGCAGCAGTTCGGCGCGCAGCTCCGATTTGTTGACGAAGTCGTCGGCGCCCGCCAGGAAGGCCTCGTCCATGGCCTCGGGTTCGTCGCGGGCGGTGAGCAGCATAACGTAGGTATAGTGCTGGCGGGCCTGGTCGAGCTGCTTCACCCGGCGGGTGAGTTCCAGCCCGTCCATGCCGGGCATCAGCCAGTCGGCGATGAGAATGTGCGCCGGCCGCTTCTCGAGCGCGCGCAGCGCCTGCTGCGGATCGTCGGTGAAACGCAGATTCCGGCAGCCACGGTCGCGCAGCGCTTTGGCGATGACCGCGCTGGAAAACTTCGCGTCATCCACCACCAGGATTGGAATGTCTTCGTGCGCCATGTAAGTTAACCGCAACTTCCCCGTGGGCCGCGGAGTCTAGCACGGCGCCCGGGAGTGCAGCTGAGCACCGTCGCCAGGAATCCGGAGATAGCCATGCCTACGTTCGATGTCGTTTCTGAAGTGGATGTCCAGGAGGTCCGCAATGCCGTGGACCAGGCGTCCCGGGAGCTGTCCACGCGCTTCGACTTCAAGGGCATTGATTGCGGCTTCGAGCTGGCCGGCGAGCAGATCAAGATGCATGCCGAGGAAGAGTTTCAGCTCGAGCAGATGGAGCAGATCCTCAAGGACAAGCTGATTCGCCGCAACCTCGACGTGCGTAGTCTGGATGCCGGCAAGGTGGAAGCGTCGGGCAAGCAGAAGCGCCAGCAGTTCGACATCAAACAGGGTGTCGATGCGGATACCGCGCGCAAGATCGTCAAGCTGATCAAAGAGTCGAAGCTGAAGGTTCAATCCCAGGTGCAGGGTGATCAGGTGCGGGTGACCGGCAAGAAGCGCGACGACCTGCAGGCGGTGATGGCGCTGCTGAAAAATGCCGAGATCGAGATCCCCCTCAACTTCAAGAACCTGCGCGACTGACGCCGGCGACGGGCAACGGCGCCGCACCCGGCGCCGTTGCCGATTCGTCGGCCGCTTCCGCCAGCGCCGGCGGCGGCAGATGGCGCGCCAGATACAGCACGATCAGTACCGCGGGCAGGCCGATCAGGCACGAGTAGACGAAGAACAACGGATACCCCACCGCGTCGACCACGGCGCCGGCGGCGCCGCCGATGACCTTGCCCGGCAGGGTCATCAGCGAGCTGAACAAGGCGTACTGAGTGGCGGTGTAAGCGCTGTTGGTGAGCCCCGACAGGTAGGCGATGAAGGCGGAGATCGCCAACCCGCCCGCCAGGTTGTCGGCGCTGATGGTCACCACCAGCATCCACAGCTGCGGGCCGAGGAGCGCGAGCACGGCGAACAGCAGATTGGTGGCGGCCGCCATGATGGCGCCGAGCAGCAACACCCGCATGACCCCCCAGCGGGGCACCAGAACTCCGCCGAGCA
>JBLRXD010000030.1:0-23765 GCA_047920935.1 Pseudomonadales bacterium
CGACGTTGCCATGCTGGCGCTGTCGCTGCTGGCGCTGCTGCTGGTGTTCGCGCTGCGGCTCGGGGTGCTGCCGGTGATCGGCATCAGCGCCGCCGCCGGCATCGCCTGGGTGCTGGCCCTCCCGTAGATCCTATGTGGGCTGCTTGCCCGCCCGGCCTCGAAAATCACGTGAAGACGGACGCGTTGGATGTGCTGAAGCTGCTGCTGCGCTGGCAGCCGAGCAGCGCGCTGAGAGCGAGAGGGAGTTGCAGAGGTCACGGGAAGCTCAGCACCCGCTGGGACGGGGAAAGTGGCCCCAGCGCGACCGTCGAGTAACGGGAAACGCGATTTTGTCGCGTCACGGCCGGATTTTTGGACCTGACGCGACAAAACAGAAAATCCCGAATTCGACCGTCGTGTTTGGCCGCGTTCGATCCGACAAGCCATCTCCCCACTGGCGCCCCAGGGATTGATCAGTTCGCGCCCTCACTGTAGCGTGCCCGATCCACCCCCATGACCGCACAAGAGGACTGACGTGGCCCAATACGTCTATACCATGCAGGGCGTGACCAAAGTGGTCCCGCCCAAGCGCACCATTCTCGAGAACATCAACCTGTCGTTCTTCCCCGGCGCCAAGATCGGCGTGCTCGGCCTGAACGGCTCCGGTAAATCGTCGCTGCTGCGCATCATGGCCGGCGTCGATACCGAGTTCGAAGGCGAAGCGCGGCCGCAGAAAGGCATTCGCGTGGGCTTTCTACCCCAGGAGCCGCAACTCGACGACGACCTCGACGTCCGCGGCAACGTCGAGAAGGGGGTCGGCGAAATCATGGCCCTGCTCACCGAGTTCAATGCCATTTCCGATAAGTTCGCCGAGCCCATGAGCGACGACGAGATGACCGAACTGCTCGAGAAGCAGGGCGAACTGCAGACACAGATCGACGCCGCCAACGCCTGGGACATCGACCGGCAGCTGGAGATCGCCGCCGACGCGCTGCGCCTGCCGCCGTGGGATGCCGAGGTGAAGACGCTGTCGGGTGGCGAGCGTCGCCGGGTGGCGCTGTGCTCGCTGCTGCTGTCGAATCCGGACATGCTGCTGCTCGACGAGCCCACCAACCACCTGGACGCAGAGAGCGTGGCGTGGCTCGAGCGCTTCCTTGCCGAGTTTCCCGGCACCGTGGTGGCGGTCACCCACGACCGTTACTTCCTCGACAACGTGGCCGGCTGGATCCTCGAGCTCGACCGCGGTCGCGGCATACCGTTCGAAGGCAACTACAGCTCGTGGCTCGAGCAGAAGGAAAAGCGCCTGGAGCAGGAATCTTCGCAGGAGAAGGCGCGGCAGCGGGCCATCAAGTCGGAGCTCGAGTGGGTGCGCGCCAATCCCAAGGGGCGTCAGGCCAAGAGCAAGTCGCGGCTGCAGCGCTTCGAGGAGCTGCAGTCGAAGGAAGTGCAGGCCCGCAACGAGACCGCCGAGCTGTACATCCCGCCCGGCGAGCGCCTCGGCGAGAAGGTGATCGAGGCCCAGCACGTCAGCAAGGGCTTCGGTGACCGTCTGCTCATCGACGATCTCGACTGCAGCATTCCCCAGGGCGCCATCGTCGGCATCATCGGCGGCAACGGCGCCGGCAAGTCCACCTTCTTCCGGATGGTCGTCGGCCAGGAGCAGCCGGATGCCGGCTCGGTGGAACTGGGTGACACGGTGCAGCTGGCCTATGTGGATCAGAGCCGCGATTCCCTTGCCGGCGACAAGACCGTCTGGGAGGAAATCTCCGACGGTCAGGACATCATGCGCATCGGTAAGTATGAGATCCCTTCCCGGGGTTACGTGTCGCGTTTCAACTTCAAGGGGCCCGACCAGCAGAAGCGGGTGGGGCAGTTATCCGGTGGCGAACGCAACCGGGTGCACCTGGCCAAGCTGCTGCGCCAGGGCGCCAACGTGCTGCTGCTCGACGAACCCACCAACGACCTGGACGTGGAAACCCTGCGGGCGCTGGAAGAGGCGCTCCTGAACTTCCCCGGCACGGTGCTGGTGATCTCGCACGATCGCTGGTTCCTCGACCGGGTGGCCACCCATATCCTGGCGTTCGAGGGCAACTCTCACGTGGAATGGTTCGCCGGCAACTTCAGCGACTACGAGGCAGACCACAAGAAACGCCTGGCCGATGCCGGCGTGGACAGCGCTCCGCATCGGATGAAGTACAAGCCGCTGACGCGGTGACGCGGAATCAGTGACGGTCGATGCTGGAGACCTTACAGAAAGTTTCCCGCCCGCTGCGCCGGCTGCTGCCGCTGGCGGTGGTGCTCGGCCTGGCGGGGGTCGTCGTATTCTTGTGGTCGGCGGCCACCGGCGGCAGCGGCGAAAGCGACAGCTATCTGATCCCGGGGTTGCTTGCCATGCTGTGGGGCGCGCTGCTGTTCGTGCTCATCACCGGCTTCCGCAACGTCCCTCCGCCGGCTGGCCCCGAGCACGCCTTCGGCATGCGTTTGCGGATCCGATTCGCCCGCGCCGGTTACCAGATCATGGCCTGGTTCATCATCGCTGCCGGTCTCGCCTCGTTGTTCGTAACCTTTCGCTTGCTGACGCTGTGGCTCGGCTGATGCGGCGGCCGGACGCTCAGACCTCGGTGCCAGGCGTGACCAGGTTCTGCATTGCGCGGCGCTGGCTGCGCTCGAGCAGCTTGTAATACCCCACCGGAAACAGCCGCACCAGCAATGCCAGCATCCGCGCGTCGCGGCCGACGAGAATGTGCGCCTTGCGCTTGCGCACGCCACGGAGAATTTCGTCGGCCGCCTGCAGCGGGGTGAGCGCCGCGTACTGCTCGAAACGGCTGGCCATCTCCTCCAGGGTGGGCGCGGCGTTGTCCGCCGCGCGATAGCGCGAGGTGCGTACGATGTTGGTCTTCACGCCTCCAGGCATGACGCAGCTGACGCCGATGGGCGTGCCCCGCAGTTCCAGTCGCAGCGCATCGGTGAAGCCTTTTACCGCGAACTTGGCGGCGTGATAGGCGGATTGACCCGGCACCGAAATCAGCCCGAAAACGCTGGAGGTATTGGCAATGTGGGCTTCGTCGGCGCGCTGCAGGTAAGGCAGGAAGGCTTTGCAGCCGTGGACGACGCCCCAGAAATTGATGTTCATGAGCCAGTGCATGTCATCGTAATCGAGGTGCTGCACGTCGCCGGTTAGGGCCACGCCGGCGTTGTTGAACAGCAGATTCACCCCGCCGTGGTCGCGCACCACGTCACTGGCGAAGCCCTCCATGGACGCTCGGTCGGCGACGTCTACCAGCGCCCAGGTGCAACGCGGTTGCGGTCCGGCAGTCGCCGGCTCCCCGGCGGCGGCGGCCAGGGCGACCGTCTCTTCCAGCGGCCCGGCTTGCACGTCGGTCAGCGCCAGGTGGCAGCCGGCGGCAGCCAGGCGCTGTGCCAGCGCCCGACCCATGCCGGAGCCGGCGCCAGTCACTACGGCTACTTTGCCGGGGAGGTGTTTCATGGCGAGTGCTCCTGCGTGCCTTGGGTGACGCAAGTCGGGATCTGGGGGGAGGTCGCGATCGGGAGATCGCTTTCATGGAAAACTCCGCTTTTCCTCAAGCGACCGCGGCGGCCGCAGGCCGCTTGGTCGCTCCTACGGATCCCACGGATCCCGGCTACGGGGACTCGAACACCGTGAGCACGTCGGCATTGACGTTGTCGAGGATGCGTTCGGCGGTATTGCCCACCACCAGCCCCGACATACCGCGCCGCGACAGCGAGCCGATGATCACCAGCGTGGCGCCGACCTTCTCGGCGACCCGGGCGATGAGTTCCTCCGGCGATGCGTCACCCACGTGGGCCTGGGCGCGCTCGACCCCGACGCGCTTGGCCAGATCCGGCGGATGCACGAAGTTCTGCGAGCCCTGGAACGCGTTGACCGCGTGCAGCTTGGCGCCGCTCAGCCGCGCCACCGCCTGGCTGTAGGTGATCACAGTGTCGTTGAGTCGCTGGTGGGGCTCGTCCTTGGCAGCGATGTTCAGCGCCACCAGCACGTTGTCGAGCTGCGCCACGCTGCCGGTCTTGACCAGCAGCACCGGGCAGCGCGACTCGCGCAGCAGGGTCCAGTCTGCAGTCTTCAGCACCCGCCGCTGCAGCGCGGTGCGCCGATAACTGGAGCGAACCACCAGGTCAGCCTCGGCCCGGGTCGCAGCCGCCGCCAGGGCATCGCGCCAGTTGTTCTGACACTCCACTTCGGTGGTGACCTGGATGCCATCAGCAAGATACGGCTCGACCAGCTTGTCGAGCCACAGCGTGTGGCGGGCGAGCTCCGCCTCGCGTAACTCGTCGGCGTCCTGGTAGCTGGCGTTGGCCGGCAGGGCGAAGCACAGGTAGGCGTGAACGGTGGCCTGCGAGCCTGCGGCCACCGATGCGGCCCGAACCAATGCCCGCTGATGCGGGGTGGTGGGATCGATGACGCAGAATATTTTCGTCAGCTGGGGCGCCGCCATGTAAATCTCCTCGATGTCGTCAATGGCCGCAAGCGGGCGCGTGCCGTGACGGAAGCCGCGATTGTAGAAAGCACGAACTCGCCCCGGAACCGGGGAAACCGCGTATACCGCCTGCACTTGCCTCACGGCGTTCGGTCATCGCAGCGGAATAATCAGCGGTACGACGACTAATGTGCCCGCCAGTATGAGCAATTGCAAAGGAATGCCGACACGGGCGTAGTCGCCGAAGCGGTAGCCGCCGGGGCCGAGCACCAGGGTATTCACCGGCGAGGCCACCGGTGTGGCGAACGCCGTGGAGGCCGCGATGGCCACCGTCAACAGCACCGCATGCGGGTCGACCTGCATGGCCAGCGCCGCCTTGAGCGCGATGGGCGCCACCAGCACGGTGGTGGCGGTGTTCGACACCAGTTGGCTCAACACCGACGTGAACACGAACAGCGCAGCCATCAGCGCGATCGGGCCGGCATCCATGGACAGCGCCAGCAGGGCATCCGCCGCCAGCGTCAGACCGCCGGTGTTGTCCAGCGCGGTGGCCATGGGGATGATCGCCGCGATCAGCACCACGCTCTCCCAGTTGATGCTTCGGTAAGCCTCCTCCATGGTCACGCAGCGGGTCAGCACCAGCAGCGTGGCGGCCGCGAGCACGGCGATGACGTTGGCCACCAGGCCGAAGGTCATGGTCAGCAGCATCAGCACCAGGATGGCAATGGCCACCGGCGCCCTCTCGGGACGGCGCTCGTCCTCGCCGCCCACCACCGGCGGCGGCGGTGGAACCGCGGCGCTGGCTGCCCGGCTGCGCTCGGGAACGAGGTATGGGCTGACCGTCACCATGAACACCAGGCCGATGGCCAGCATGGTCAAGCCGGTGGGGGTGAACTGAAAAAAGCCGAAGGGCTCGAAGCCCGCCTGGCGCAACTGATTGCTGACGATGAGGTTCGGCGGGGTGCCGATGAGGGTGAGCATGCCGCCGAGCAGCGAGGCATATGCCAGCGGAATCAGCAGTCGCGATGGGGAAATGCTGCGACGCCGGGCGATGGCCAGCACGACCGGCAGCATCACCGCTACCGTGCCAGTGGAGCTGAGAAATGCCGAGAGGAAGGCGGTCACCACCATGATGGCCGCGATCAGCCGCTGCGGACTTTCCCCGCCCAGCAACTCCACTCTGTGGCCGACGGCATCGGCGACGCCGGTCCTGAACATGGCCGCGCCGACCACGAACAACCCCGCGATCATCAGCACCACCGGCTCGGAGAACCCGGCGATGGCTTCTTCGGTGCTGACCACTCCCGAAAGCGCCAGCGCCAGTAACGACAGCAGCGCGATCAGGTCGAGGCGCAGCCGATTGCGCACGAACAGCACCAGCGTGGCGGCGAGCACCACGAGGACGAATAGCAGCTCGTTGCTCACTGCTGGCTGGCGCCCTGCCAATCCGGCAGCAGCTCTGCCAGGGCGGCGGCAACGTCCAGGCGCTCGGCGGCGAGACCCATGGCCAGACTCGCCCGATCCTCCGCCGATCGGTTCTGACCCAGCTTGAACTTGCCCTCGAGCTGCTCGAGCTCGATGTCGACGCCGACGATCTGCGCCGTCATCCGGGCGAGGTAATCGGCCGGGGCATCGTCCACCGCCCAGGGAGCGGCGCGGTTGCGCTCCATGTGGTCGGTCAGGTCTTCCACCAGCGCCCGCAGACGCTGGGCATCGTGCCAGACGCGCGCACGGCCCCGGGCGTGTACCACCATGTAGTTCCAGGTGGGCACCACCTTGCCGGTGTCTGTCTTGCTGGCGTACCAGCCGGGGGATACGTAGTGCGCCGGGCCGTGGAAAATCGCCAGTACGGGAGCGTCGTGCAGCAGCTTCCAGTGATCGTTGGCGCGCGCCAGATGAGCGCGCAGCAGGCGCCCACCGCTGGCGCTGTCGCGCAGCAGGAACGGCAGGTGGCTGGCGCGCGGCCCATCGGCGCCATTGGAGATCAAGCTGCCGAATACGGTGCCGTCGATCACCTGCGCCAGGAGATTGTCGTCGTCGCTACGGAACGCGCTGGGGTTGTACAGGCGGCTGTCGCTCATCATGGGCATCCAGGGTGGTGAGCACCGCCGGGTGGCGTTAGCGGGTATCCTTCCACACGGCGAACCCCGGTGCGTCTTTGGTAACATTGGCCCCATCGCCTGCTGCGGACGGGCATGATCGTTCCACATCATAAGCAGGAACCCCCCCTGAATAGTAAAGACTCAGCCGCCGAAGAGATAACCCTTGCTCGCCTCGACGCACTTGGCGGCAAGCTTGTGGCGGCAGCGCTGGTTTATGGTGTGGTTCATCCCCTGACACCGTCGCAGAACCGGGTGGCGAAGTGGCTCGACCGCTTCGCTTTCCTCGGCACCCTCGCCGATCCTCGGCGCATTGCGAAAGATCTGCGTGACACGAACGCGCAACTCCTCGAGGCCGGGATTCTGGAGCCTCCGGAGCGAGCTGGGGCCTATCGCGCCACCCCGCACGCCTCCACTATGCTGATCCGCTACGCCCATCGCCGAGGGCTACTGAAGCCCATGCTGCAGGAACTCAGCCGCGACGGTTTCGTGTGCGATTGGTCCCAATTGCCGCGGGCGTCGGTGATGATGCTGCGCTGTGCCGTTTTATCGGACGACTGGAGCTTGTTGAGGTCGATTAGAACTCGGATCGACTGGTCCACCCTGCTCGATCCGGACCTGATAGACGGCATCGGCCGTGTGCCGCAACCGTGGCAGCACGACGCCGTGTACCAATGCACCGTGCAGGTTCTCGAACGGTTGCACCCGGCGGAGCCGTTGCTCACGAGTTGCGAATCGATCGCGGCACCCGATCCCGCCATAGTCGCGAACGTCGCCCTGCTGCGCGTGATGCAGGGCCGCTTCGACGCGCTCGAGCACTGGCTGGGCACCCTGACCGATCCTGACCCGACGGTGGTGAGCGCCGTTCGCGCTCTGCTGCACACCGTGCGCGGAGAGGACGCCGATGCCCTGGCTGCGATCAACAAAACTCTGGATGTCGCCCGCGGCAGGTCACGGAAACGCATCCTCTACCCCCAGTTCAGCGTCTTCACCCTGGCACTGCTGGCCTTGATTCGCCTGAACACCCGCGACAGCAACGCGCTGTTCGACGAGCTGATGAACAACGCCCGCAAGCTGAAGATCGAAAATCTGTCGCTCGAGGCGGTGCGCAAAGCCGGTGAGCTGCGCAAACCGCCCTTACCCCAGCTGACGGTGACCGCTCGGGACTATGGCGGTCTGCAACGCCTGTTCCTCGGCCTGATCCTGTGCTGGTCGGACTCGACCACCCTGAAGCCCAACCAACACTTCCTGCGGGCGCTCGCGCCCCTGGCCGCGCGCGCCGAGGCCAGCGGTTTCTCGTGGATCGCCGCCGAGCTCGAACAGATTCTCGCCACCGCCGGTCTCGCTACCGCCAGCGACCGCCATCCGCGACTGGGAACCGTATCACTGACCACCGCGGTACCACGGGTCGAAGCCTGGGAACATGGCCTGAACGCCCTCGAGCACCTGGCGGCCACGCTGCGTCACCGCAAGCAGAAGCCGGCAACCACGCCAGGCATGGCGCGACGGCTGGCCTGGATCGTGATGGACGCGGGCTACGGCGAGCTGGTCGTCGAAGCCCGCGAGCAGACGCTGCGCAAGCAAGGCTGGACGAAAGGCAAGCCGCTATCGCTGCGCAAGCTGAAAGAGGGCGCCGCATCCCTCGACTTGCTGTCCGACCAGGATCGCCTCGTCGCCGGCAGCATCGCCTTGGCTCCCTATCAGTGGGGTCCGCATCGCGAGTATCACCTGCCGCCGCGGGGCCTGTACCTGCTGGCCGGACATCCTGCCGTGCTCGATGTGGCCCTGCGGCCGCTCGAGGTGGCGGTCGCCGCGCCGGAGCTGGTCATCAACGAAAAAGACGGCAACGCGATCAGCGCTGAGCTCGCGCCCTATCCGGATGGCGACGACGAGTACCAGGTGCAGTACCAGGAAGGCGACAGTCGGCTGACCGTCCTGCACCTGAACGCGAGCATCCGAACGCTCTGCGAGGTGATCCCACAGCACGGGCTGATTCTGCCCGGCAGCGCACGCTCGCGCCTGCTCGAGGTCGTCAGCGATCTGGCCGCGGACGTGCGCGTTCACGGCGGCCTGTCCGGAACGACGGCGAACGCTCGGGTTGTGGACGCCGACAGCCAACCCTGGGTGCAGCTGACACCCGCGGGGGCGGGGCTGTCGGTGCGGCTGCTCGTCCAGCCGGTAGCTGGCAGCGGCATGCAGTTCGACCCGGGCGCCGGAGGCGAGCTGGTACTTGCCCATGTCGATGACGAAGCCCTGCAGGCCCGGCGCGAGCTCGCAGCCGAGCGCAGCGCGGCGACCGAGCTTGCGAATCGGTGTCCCGCGCTGGCCGCGGCAGGGATCAGCCACTGGCGCTGCGAGATCCCCGAGCCGGAGGACTGCCTGGAGCTGCTCGACCAGATCCAACAGGCCGGCGCGCGTTGCCTGTGGCCCGACGGCGAAAAGCTCAAGCTCGTTGCCCGCCAGTCGAGCTCGGCGATGAAACTGGTGATCAAGTCGGGCCGCGAGTGGTTCAGTGCTTCCGGAGAATTGCAGATCGACGAGCAACGCGCGCTCGGCTTGATGCAGCTCATGGCGCTGCTCGACGAGCGCCCGCGCTCCCGGTTCATTCCGCTCGGCGACGGGCAGTTCGTGGCGCTCAGCGACAGCTTCCGCCAGCAGCTCGAGCTGTTGAAAGGCTTGACTCGCGGCACCGGCAAGTCGCTGCGGCTGCATCCCCTGGCGGCGCCGGCGCTGGACGACCTGCTCGGCGAGGTCGACATCGAAGCCGATGCTGCCTGGCAGCAACAGCTCGAGCGGATGCATCAGGCTCGCGCCATCACCCCGAAGATCCCGGATACGCTGCAGGCCGAGCTTCGGCCCTATCAGCAGGACGGCATCATCTGGCTTGCCCGCCTCGCCCAATGGGGCGTCGGGGCGTGCCTGGCGGACGACATGGGGTTGGGAAAGACGCTGCAGACGCTGGGTCTGCTGCTGTTGCGCGCGCCCGAGGGCCCCGCCCTGGTGGTGGTTCCGACGTCCCTGGTGGACAACTGGCAGGCGGAGGCGCGGCGGTTCGCCCCCACACTGCAACTGCGTTTCTATGCCGGCAGCGGCACCGAACGCAAGCGCCTGCTCGACGGCGCCGATGCTTTCGACGTGATCATCTGCACCTATGGGCTGCTGCAGAACGACATCGAGCATTTCACCGCCCGGCGCTACCACACCCTGGTGATCGACGAAGCTCAGGCCATCAGAAACGCCGCCACCAAGCGGGCGCAGGCGGTGCGCGCAGTGGACGCGGACTTCCGCCTGGCGATCACCGGCACCCCCATACAGAACAACCTGATGGACCTCCACTCCCTGTTCAGCTTCTTGAATCCCGGGTTGCTGGGCTCGGCAAGCCAATTCCGCGAGGCGCACGCCCTGCCCATCGAGCGCGACCAGGACCCGGCCGCCCGCTCTCGGCTGATGCGTCTGCTCGCGCCCTTCGTGCTGCGGCGCACCAAGACCGAGGTGCTCGACGACCTGCCCTCGCGCACCGAGATCGTCCGCTCGGTCACCCTCGAGCCGGACGAAGCCGTGTTCTACGAAGCCTTGCGGCGCCAGGCGCTGGCGGAACTCGACGGAGCCACCGCTGCCAACGAAGGCGGCCGCCAGATTCAGATGCTGGCGCACCTGACCCGTCTGCGGCTCGCCTGTTGCCATCCGCAGTTGGTGCAGGACACCGGCATCCGCGACAGCGGCAAAATGAAGGAGTTCATGCGCCTGCTCGAGGAGCTACTGCAGAATCGGCACAAGGTGCTGGTCTTTTCGCAGTTCGTGAAACATCTGAAGCTGATCGAGCAGCAGCTGACGGCGGCGGGCATCAGCTATCAGTACCTGGATGGTCAGACGCCGCGTGCGCTGCGCAGCGAACGCATCCGCGCCTTTCAGGCAGGCGAGGGTGACGTGTTCCTGATCTCACTCAAGGCCGGGGGCACTGGATTGAACCTCACCGCAGCCGATTACGTCATCCACATGGACCCGTGGTGGAATCCGGCGGCCGAGGATCAGGCTTCGGATCGGGCCCACCGCATCGGTCAGACCCGGCCGGTGACGATCTACCGGCTGGTGGCCAAGGGCACCATCGAGGAGCAGATCGTGGCCCTGCATCACCGCAAACGCGACCTCGCCGAACAGCTGCTGCAGGATGCCGATCAGGTCGGCAGGCTCGACGCAGACGAGATGCTGGCACTGCTGCGCGAGCCGCTGCTGGCGGGCGCGGACTGATCCCGTCCGCGCCCTCGCGGTGCCGGCATCAGGTATTCCGCGGGATGTCCCGGAATGGCCCAGTGTCGGCGCGCGGCTCCTTCGGCAGGCCGAGCACCCGCTCGCCGATGATGTTGCGCTGGATCTCGTCGGTGCCGCCGGCGATGGAGGTGGCCGGCACCGACACCAGCACTTCCGCAATGATGCCGTCGGCCGGGCCGTCGGTGCCGGTGAGCATCGCCTCGGCGCCGGCGATGAGCGTGTGCACGTGGGATGCCTGGCGAGCGACGTTGCTGGCCGCCAGCTTGCCGAGGGAACCTTCCGGGCCCTGAGGCCGGCCGCTGCGTTGCGCGGCGGCCGCGCGGCGCGCCATCCAGTTGGTGCAGCGCGACAGCGTCAGCAGTCTGGCGATCTCCTGGCGCACCACCGGGTCGTTCCAGGCGCCGGTGGCTTTCGCCCGCGGCACCACCAGATCTACCCGCCCGGCGCGCTGGGGGTACCAGCGGTACGGCTCGTTGGCGATCTCCGCCTCGACCAGCGCCTGTTCGTAGACGCGGCCGTTGCGGCCTTCCGGGCTGACGCCGGTGATCGCCATCGCCGGTCGCCGCTCGTGGGCAAGGGTCGTCATCGCCACCGCCCAGCCGTTGCCCTCGGCGCCGACTACCCAATCCGCCGGAATTCGGGCATCGGCGAAGAACACCTCGTTGAACGAGGCGTGGCCGTTCATCTGCCGTAGCGGCCGCACCTCGACACCCGGCTGGCGCATGTCGATGACGAAGTAGCTCAGCCCCTGGTGCTTGGGCGCATCCCAGTCGGTGCGCGCCACCAGCAGCCCGAAGTCGGCGTGGTGGGCGCTGGTGTTCCACACCTTCTGGCCGTTGACCACCCACTCGCTGCCGTCGAAGTCGGCGCGGGTCGACGCGCCGGCCAGGTCCGAGCCGCTGCCCGGCTCGCTGAACAGTTGGCACCAGGCATCTTCGCCGGTGAGGATGCGGCGCAGAAACCGCGCCTTCAGATCAGCACTGCCATGCTCGAGCAGGGTTACCGCCGCCAGCACCCGCGGCCCGGTTCCGGCCGCGCCGACGGCGCCCGCCGCCACGAACTGCTCGTTGATGGCCGGCAACAGCGAGACCGGCAGGCCGCGCCCATGCCATTGCGTCGGCCAGTGCGGCACGGCCCAACCCGAGTCCGCGAGCTTGCCGCGCCACTCGAACAGGCTCTGCTCGGGATCCCAATGGGCCTGCAGCCAGGCGCGCACTTCCGCGACGACGGCGCTTTCGTTCGCTTCGCTCACAGCCTCAGCCCTCCATCCGTTGCAGCATCAGCTCGCGGTGGTGATTGCCATCGCCGAACAGCACCTCCGAGGATTTCGCTCGCTTGAACCACAGATGGGTGTCGTTTTCCCAGGTGAAGCCGATGCCGCCATGAATCTGAATGGTATCGGCAGCGGCGCGCCTGTAGGCATCCGCGGCGGCCGCCTTGGCCATGGAGGCAAGCATCGGTGTTTCCGGGTCGCCGGCCGCTTCCGCCTGGGCCGCAGCGTAGGCGGCGGACTTCGCCAGCTCGACCTCGAGCAGCATGTCGGCGCATTTGTGCTTGATGGCCTGGAACGAGCCGATGGCGCGGCCGAACTGCACCCGCAGGTTGGCGTACGCCACGGCCGATTCCAGCAGCGCCTGGGCGCCGCCCACCATCTCGTTGGCGAGCGCGATGGCGGCATGATCGAGCACCCGGGGCAACGCCCGGGTCGCTGCGCCGCGTTCGCCCAAAAGCTCGGCCGCAACGCCGTGGAGTTCGATGCGCGCCTGCTTGCGGGTGGCATCCATGGTGGCGAGCGGCGTGCGGGTGAGGCCCGGGGCCTGGGGATCCACCAGGAAAAACGACACCGCGGCCGCGTCCGTGCGCGCGGCGACCACCAGGCTATCGGCGGTGCAGCCGTCGATGACGAAGCTCTTGATGCCGTCGATCTTCCAGACGCCGTCACTTTCGGTCGCCACCGCCTCGACGCCGGCCGCGTCCCAACGGCCGTTGGGCTCGGTGAGGGCGAGCGCGGCGCGCACCTGGCCGCTGGCGATGTCCGGCAGCAGCGCGGATTTCTGCTCTTCGCTGCCCGCCTCGAGAATGGCGCCCGCTGCCAGCACACACGAGGAGAAGTACGGCGCGCACAGCAGCGCGCGGCCCTGCTCCTCCATGGCGATGCCGAGTTCCACCGCGCCAAAGCCGGCGCCGCCGTATTCCTCTGGGAGGTGCAGGCCGGTCAGCGCCAGCTCATCGGCCAGTTGCCGCCACACCCGGTCATCGAAGCCTTCGGCGGTGGCCATCAAGCGACGCACTTCGGTGGCCGGCGACTTCTGCGCGAGGAAACGCCGGACGACGGCGCGAAACTGTTCCTGCTCGTCGGTAAAGGTGAATTGCATGGCTCTCGGCCTCGAGGTGTGGTCAGCGCGCCATGTTGATGATCTTCAGCTGGGTGAACTCGGCCAGGCCTTCCTCGCCGAGTTCCGTGCCGATCCCCGATTGCTTCGATCCGCCGAAGGGAAATGCCGGATTGAGATCGGCGTGCTGGTTGATCCAGACGGTGCCGGCATCCAGCTTGTCGGCGACGGCATAGGCGCGGTCGAGATCCTTCGACCACACGGAGCCGCCGAGGCCGTAGGGTGAGTTGTTGGCCCGGGCGACAACGTCTTCCAGGTCGTCGTAACGGATCACGGGCAGTACCGGGCCGAACTGCTCCTCGTCCACCAGACGCACCCCGTCGCTGATGTCGCGCACGATGGTGGGCCGGATGAAATAGCCGGGCTGATCGGGCACCTCGCCGCCCGCGACGATGCGCCCGTGCCGGGCGGCGTCGTCGATGAGCTCCTTGACCTTCTCGTACTGCATTTTGTTCTGCAGCGGACCGAGCTTCGTTCCCTGCTGCAGCCCGTCGCCGATCACGGTGTCGTTGGCGAGCGCCGCAAGCTCGTCGCACATCTCATCGTAGATGGCGTCGTGCACGTACAGGCGCTTCATGGCGATGCACACCTGGCCGTTGTTCTGGAACGCGCTCTGGAACAGTTGCGGCGCCGTTTCCCGCGGGTCTACGTCATCGAGAACGATACCGGCGTCGTTGCCGCCGAGCTCGAGAGTGATGCGCTTGAGCAGGCCCGCCGCGCCGGCCATGACCTTGCTGCCGGTGGCGGTGGAGCCCGTAAACGACACCTTGCGAACATCCGGATGGGCGGTGAGCGCCGCACCGAGGTCGTTGGCGTCGGCGATGAAGTTGATCACCCCGGCAGGTACGACGTCTTTGATCAGCTCACCGAGCCGCAGCGTCGACAGCGGCGTGGTCGGCGCCGGCTTGACGATCAGCGTGTTGCCGGCGATCAGCGCCGGCGGCAGCTTGAACGCCATGAGGATGAGCGGGAAGTTCCAGGGCACGATGGCGGCCACCACCCCCAGCGGCTTGCGATGGGCCTCGACGCGCTTGGCCGTGCTGTCCTCCAGTACCCGCACGGGCAGATCCAGGCTGGTGAAGTAGCGGCAGAACGCCGCCATGCCGTAGACCTCGCCGGTGGCGTCGGCCAGGGGCTTGCCCTGCTCCTGGGTGAGCAGCTGCGCCAGCTCCGCCCCATTGGCCTCGATCGCGTCGGCAATGGCGTTGACCACGCGCTTGCGCTCGTCGATGGGGGTTTGGCTCCAGGCTGGAAAAGCCGCCTTGGCCGCGGCCACGGCCGCATCGAGCTGCGCTTCGGAGGCGCGCGGACAGCTGGCGATCACCGTTTCGGTGGCCGGGTTCACCACATCCATGACCTGATCGCCCGCGACCAGCTCACCATTGATCAGCAACCGGTACTCCGACATGACATGCGCTCCGCGAGATTGAACAAGCTTCGTATTGAAACATCTCCGTGGTCGGAACGCATGCCAATGGCGTCAGGGCGTCAGCGATTCCAGCGGTTCCGGTGCTGTCATGACAGCCATGACATCAGGGAGCCGGCAGCGTCGACGCGTAGTCCACCACGATGCGTCGCTCCTGGAGCAGCCATACGCCGTCCTGGCGCACCAGGCGATCCAGATAGCGGCCGCCGGCCAGGGAGCGCTGGCCGGTGCGGGCGTCGAGGGAGTCGGCGTCCAGGTAACAGGCCGAGGTAGCCCGGTCACCGGTCACCTCGATGGCGACGGTAGAGATCTTGTGACGCAGGCCGCGGGTGGCGCCGCCGACGGTGCGCCCGTAATTCGTGTACCAGGCGCGGATGGCGTCGCGGCCGGCATGCTCACCGCTACCCTCGTACTCGGGGATGAGCACGGCGTCGGCGGCGAACAGCCCCACCACCGCCTCGACATCGCCCTGGTCGAGTTTATGGCAGTAGCGATTCAGCAGTTGCTCGATGGCGACGATGTCGTCCGTCATGGTGGCGCTCCGGCTATCAGGTATCGAAGTGTATCACCGTGGCGACGGAGGGCCCGTGGGCGGCCGCGCGCCGCTCCTGGCTTCACTTTCGCTCTTCTCCGTGCGAGGCTCGAGCCATCGCAAGTCGCGCCGCCGGGGAGCACCAGGCAGATGACCGAGTTTCTTATCCACGGCTTCACCGCGCCCGCATTCGAGCCGGTGCGCGAAGTATTCGCGCGCAACTTCAGCGATGACATCGAAGTGGGAGCGAGCTTCAGTGCCGTTTTCGATGGGGTAACGGTGGTGGACCTGTGGGGCGGCTGGCAGGATCGGGCGCACAGTCGGCCGTGGGCGTCCAACACCCTGGTGAATGTCTATTCCACCGCCAAGGGGATCGCGTCCATTGCCTTCGCCACCCTGGTCGACGACGGCTTGATCGACTACGACGCGCCAGTGCGGGAGTACTGGCCCGAATTGCGCGCTGGGCGGGACGGCCTCACGGTCGGGCAGTTGCTGTCGCACCAAGGCGGGATCTGCGGGTTGCGCGAGCCGGTGGCGGTGAGCGACCTGTACGACTGGGAAACCATGATCCGCCGAATCGAAACCGAACAGCCACACTGGCCGCCGGGCACGGCGGCCGGCTACCACGCGGTGCTCTGGGGCTTTCTGCCGGGCGAGCTGGCCCGCCGTGCGACCGGCAAGACCCTGGGCCGGATTCTGGCTGAGCGGGTCGCCGCTCCGTTGGGCGCCGACTGCCATCTGGGATTGCCGGATGACGAGCACGCCCGGGTGGCGGACCTCATCGGCCCGAATCACGCGCGTCGTCAGCCGGAGCCAGCAGCACTCGCCGGCATGCAGATGCCGCCGCTGTACCCGCTCGCGCTGCAGAACCCTTCGATCCGGCCCTGGCAGGACGCCTGCAGCCCCGCGTGGCGGCGCGCCGAGATCGCCGCCGCCAATGCCCAGGCGAACGCCCGGGGCATCGCCCGAATCTATGGCGCCGTCGCGCGCGGCGGTGAGCTGGAGGGGGTGCGCATCCTGTCGCCGGGCGCCATCGCGGCGATGACGGTCGAAGAAGTGGGCGGCCAGGACGATCTGGTGCTCGGTCGCCCCATGCGCCGTGGCCGCGGGGTGATGCTCAACACCCTCGGTCAGTACGGGCCGAATCCCGACAGCTTCGGTCACGCAGGGGCCGGCGGCAGCGTCGGCTTCGGCGACCCGGCGCGAAAGCTCGGGGTAGGTTACGCCATGAACCAGATGCAGCCGGGCATCGAGACCGATACCCGCGGCGGGCGGCTGGTCGCGGCGTTGTATCGCTGCCTGGATGGCTGACGGCTCTATTGGTTGACCCGGTGCGGCTGCAACATCCAGCGCCAGCTCAGCAGCAACACGGCGAGGACCATCAGCACTTCCACCCATACCGCTGGACCAACAGCGGTGTCCGGCGCCAGCTCCCGCGCCACGTTGCCCAGGCCATGAAAGAGCAGTGGTGCAAAAATCACCCGGCCGGTGACGTTGTAGAGCCAGGCATAAATGATGGAACCGGGCACAAGCGCAACCTGAAAGGCCCAGAAGGCTGCGCTCCCCAGACCCAGTTGGTATTGATAGGTGCCGGGGATGAGGAACAGCGGCAGATGCCAGCCGGCCCAGAACAGCGCGATGATCAAAGCTGCCAGTAACAGGGGCAGCTTGCGCTGCAAACCTTCCTGGGCATAACCCCGCCAGCCCGGCTCCTCCAGGGCACCAAACAGCAGACCGATCAGAAGAAAACTCATGGGCCCGGTAGCCCATGGTCCGCCGCGCGCTTCGGCATCAAACAGCAGCGGCCCCAAAGCCAGCACCAGGACCAGCAAGAGGATCAGTCCGTACCAGCGCAGGCCCAGGGTGCGTGGATCCAGGGCACGGCGCAGAAAGGCACCCGCCCCGGTGTCCCGCGCTGGATCACGATAACCCAGGCCCACCAGCATCGTGGCTACAGTCAGCGGCCCCAGCCCGCCGATCAGCATCAGCACTGCTCCGGGGAACTCGAAGGGCCGCCAGCCGCACAGCACCACCAGGCCAAGCCAGCCCCAGGTCCAGATGATCACGCCGACAAGGTAGTAGTAGGGAGCCATTCGCATTTACTTGGCGGACTTCTCACGCTTCCCGGAACTAACGGTGGTCAACCCGCTGCCACAGAGTTGAAGCTCAATTTCCAAACTCCCATCAACGACCCATTACCGCGGTTAACGCGAAGCGGGGCCAACGCCGGTACAGTAGCAAAACTCGCCCGAGCGGAGGACCATCTCATGCACCTGGCGACCATTCTCATCGGCCTTCTCGCCCTTTTCCTTTCCAAACCCGCACTGGCTCAGCACGATCAGGTCGGCCAGGTGGACTTTCCCACTTCCTGCGGCCCAGGAGCGCAGGAACATTTCGAATCTGGCCTGGCGCAGCTGCATCACATGATGTACGAGCAGGCCCGACAGCACTTCGAAGCCGCCGCCGAGTCCGATCCCGAGTGCGCGATGGCGTATTGGGGCGTCGCCATGAGCAGCTTCCAGCCGCTCTGGCACCCGACTCCCGAGGAAGGGCTGGAACGCGGTCGGTCGGCGGTCGAGGCGGCGCAGCAGATCGGTGCGCCTACCGAGCGCGAACAGTCTTACATCGCCGCAGTGGCTGCGTTCTTCGCCGATCCAGAACCGCCTGCCGCCGATCGCCCGAGCGATCACGAGGCCCGGGTGGCCGCGTGGAAGGCGCAACAGCGGGCGGTCCACCAGGCGTACCCCGACGATGTCGATGCCGGGGCCTTCTATGCGCTGGCGGAAGTCGCCTTTGCCCAGACCCAGTTTTCACCCACTCAGGAGCGCGATTTCGCACGGCAGCGCCGGGCCGGGGCGCTGCTCGAGCGTCTGTATGAAGATCATCCCGAGCACCCTGGCGTGATCCACTACCTCATCCACGCCTACGACAGTGCGGAGCTGGCGCACAAGGCGGAAGAGGCCGCTCGCGCCTACGACGACATCGCGCCAGAAACGACGCATGCCCTGCACATGCCCGGTCATATCTTCGTGCGCATGGGCAAGTGGGAGGAAAACGCCGAGTGGAACGAGCGCTCCGCCGCCGCGGCGCTGCGCGAGGTCGAGTTCGACCCCCACGCCAGCGCCCATTACGTGCATGCGCTCGACTACATGATGTACAGCTACTTGCAGATGGGCGACGAAACCCGCGCACGCCAGACCCTGGAGCGGATTCGTGACCTCGACCACATCTACGAAGCCCCCTTCGCCGGCTACAACACCGCGGCGCCTCAGGCCCGCTACTACCTCGAGCAGCACCGCTGGGAAGAAGCCGCCGAGCTCGAGCCGGGAGTTCCGGACGCCCTTCCGTGGGAACGGTTCCCCGCGGCCGAAGCGCTGTTCCACTACGCCCGGGGCCTGGGTTCCGCCCGCACCGGCGATCTCGATCAGGCCGAGGTCGAACGCGATCAGATCCGCGCGGCGGTGAGCCGACTGCGTGATGACGGCGATGACTATTGGGCCTACATGACCGAGGCGTTGGCCAACGCCGTCGACGCCTGGATACTCTACGAGCGCGGCGAGACCGAACAGGCTCTGGCGCGCATGAGCGATGCCGCCGATCTCGAGGATTCCATGGAGAAGCACCCGACCACGCCCGGTGAGGTGCTGCCGGTGCGCGAGTTGTACGGTGAGCTGCTGCTGCGCGAGGGCCGCGTCGAGGAAGCGGAGGCGGCGTTCGCCGCATCCCTGGAGAGAACGCCCAACCGTCGCAACGCCCTGGCCGGCCTCGAGATGGCCGCGGCGGCTGCGGCTGACGCCGGATCCTGACGAACGGCTTGTTGAGGCGCTGGCTCAATCTGCGCGACTGGAAAACTACACCGGCCCGGTCGATCTGCTCTACAGCATCGGATACTCCTCACCGGCGCAGCGCAGCGTCGACTGCTGCTTCAGCCCGGCTCTGATAGCACCGCCGCCTTCGAGAAGGACAAAGCCTGAGAGAGCCGTCTGCTCTCTGACTGGGGGCGAGCATGTGATGCAGCAGGGCACTCAGGAGAATTGAAGTTGCTGGAATTCCTCGGCTCTGAAGGCGGCGCGTTATTCATGATGCTGCTCGCGCTTTACATGATTCCGTCGATCATTGCCTATAGCCGTCGGCACCAGTCCCGCATGGCGATCGTTGCCGTTAACGTGCTGCTGGGATGGTCGCTACTCGGCTGGATCGTCGCGTTCGTGTGGAGCCTCACCGGGAACGTGGAGAGACAGCAGGTATGAAAAACGCGCGGGTCGTCTGGCCAGCTTGTCAGATCGCAGTCATGTCAGAGCTTCGACAGAAGGGAAAGAACGTCCCAGTCCTTGTGCGCCGCTTCGCCTGATACCCCAGACTCGGCGGCCGGGTGCGTATAATCCAGCTTGATTCGTAAAACCACCGATCTATATGCAACGAGGGGAGCATCTGCATATGACTATACAACGCCATGAAGTGGTGGTGCTTGGCGCCGGGGTCTCCGGCATCTACCAGATCAAATGCCTCACCGACCTGGGGATGGACGCCATTCTGCTGGAAGCCGACGAGGATCTCGGCGGCACCTGGTTTCGCAACCGCTATCCCGGAGCGCGGTTCGACTCCGAGAGCTACACCTACGGCTATTCGTTTTCGAGAGAACTGCTCGATGAGTGGCACTGGAAAGAACGCTTCTCCGGCCAACCGGAGAATCTGCGCTACCTGAACTTCGTCGCCGACAAGTTCGATCTCAGGCGGCACATGCGCTTCAACGCCCGCGTCGAGACCATGGAGTGGGACGAGCGCGAGCGGCTGTGGCAGCTGCAGCTGGTCGACGGTGAAAGCTACAGCGCCCGCTTCGTGGTCAGCGGCATCGGCGTGCTGTCCGTGCCCACGCTCCCACGCTACGAGGGAATGGACGAGTTTGCCGGCGACGCCTTCCACACATTCTGGTGGCCGAAGACGCCGGTGCCGCTGGAGGGTCGGCGCGTGGGCGTGATCGGCACCGGCGCCACGGCCATTCAGGTCATCGCCGAGATCGCCGACAAGGTGAGCGAGCTCTACGTGTTTCAGCGGCGTCCCAACTGGAGCACGCCGCTGAACAACTCGCCGATCTCCGCGGCGGAGATGGCCGAGATCCGCAGCCGCTACGACGAAATCTTCGCCAACTGCGCCGCCTCGCCGAACGGCTTCGAGCACGTGCCGGACCGGCGGGGCTTCTGGAACCTGACGCGGGAGCAGCGCCGCGCCTTCTGGGACGAACTGTACGACAAGCCCGGGTTCGCCTTCCTGGCCAGCAACTTCCCGGAAATTTTCCTCGACGAGGCTGCGAACCGGGAGGTATCCGACTACGTGGCGGAGCGCATCCGTGGGCGGGTGCACGATCCGGACGTGGCCGAGAAGCTGATCCCGCGGGATCACGGTTTCGGCACCCAGCGGCTACCCCTGGAAACCCATTACTTCGAGGCCTACAACCGCGACAACGTGCAGCTGGTGTCGCTGGCCGAGAGGCCCATCGAGCGATTCACCGCGAGCGGCATCCAGACCAGCGCCAGACACTACGATCTCGATCTGATCGTCTACGCCACCGGTTTCGATGCGATCACCGGAGCGTTCGATCACATCAACATTCGCGGCGTGGATGGCCGAACGCTGCGCGAAAAATGGCGCGACGGGCCCAGCACCTATCTCGGCCTGATGACGCACGGTTTCCCCAATCTGCTGATGGTGGCCGGCCCGCAGAGCGTGTCCGGTTCCACCAATTTTCCGCGCGCGATCGAGGGTGGTGTGGAGTGGGTGACGCGGCTGCTCGAGCACGCGCGCGAGCATGGTCACACCCGCATCGAGGCCCGCGCAGAGGCCGAGCGCGAATGGGGCGAAGAGGTGCGGGATTCCTACCAGCGGCTGCTGCTGCGGCACAGCAAAGGCTGGTTCACCGGCTACAATTCCAACGTCGCCGGCCATGAAGAGGGCCGGGTGCGGTATCAAGCGTATTTTGGCGGGGTCCCCAGGTACCAGGGTCTGGTCGATCAAGTGGCCGCGGAAGGATATCGGCGCATGGACCTCAGTTGAACCCTCTCCCGCGTCCGGGGTTCAAACCGCCTCGGCTCGCTGCAGACCGCCCGCCTCGCGATCGAGCTGCCTGACCAGCGGCATGGGCAGGGCAAGGGCTTCGGCGAGATCTTCCAGGTAAACGCGGTGGGCGGGGCGCGACGGATCGGCCGCGGCAACCGAGGCCGCGTACACGTCGCGCGCGCACGCGTCGGCCGGCAGCGCCCCGAGCAGTTGGCGCAGCAACCGGGGATTATGCGGGTACTGATCAGCCATCGACGCCGTCGCTGCGGCGCGCGCCAACGGCGAGCGGTTTCCAAAGGCCGCCAGGGGCCAAACAGTCGTCACGCGCACTCCTCCTCTGCGGGCTGGTCCGGAAGATTCTCCCCTTGCCCTTACGCTCGGAAAAGCTGATTGTCTCTGCCCTAAAGCTCGAAAAAACCGAAGTGTCGAACAGGCGGCGCCCACCTCGATCCGTGGGAACGTCGACTGGGTCGGCAGCAGATGAAGCCCGTCCCTTGTGGCTTTCGCTGCACGGTGCCACAGTCCCGGCACAGACTTTCAGGGGAGTGAGCACATGAGCAGCCGGCTCGAAGGAAAGGTTGCCGTCATCACCGGCGGCGTGTCCGGCATGGGGCTGGCGACGGTACGGCGGTTCGTCGCCGAGGGCGCCAGGGTAGTGATCGGCGACATGCAGGGCGAGCCGGGCGAGCGGCTGGCGCGGGAGCTCGGTGACGCGGTGTGCTTTCAGCTCACCGACGTATCCCGGGAACGCGACGTCGAAGCGCTGGCGCAACGGGCGGTGAACGAGTTCGGGCGGCTCGACTGCATGTTCAACAACGCCGGCTACGGCGGCATCGGCGGCGACATCACCGACCTGGATCTGGGCGACGGCTACCGCCGCACGGTGGACGTGCTGTTCACCGGCGTGGTCAGCGGCACCAAGCACGCCGCACGGGTGATGAAGGCCCAGGGCAGCGGCGGCAGCATCATCAATACCGCGTCGGTGGCCGGCCTGCGCGCCGGCTACGGCGGACACATCTACAGCGCCATGAAGTCGGCGGTGATCAGCGTCAGCCGCTCCGCTGCGGTCGAACTCGGCGAGTTCGGCGTGCGCGTCAACGCCATCTGTCCGGGATTCATCGCCACCGCCATCTTCGCCGGACAGCGCAACTGGAGCTACGAAACGCGCATGCAGTTCGCCGCCGAACTCGAGCAGACCGAGACGGTGACGACGCCAATCAGGCGTGCCGGAAGGGGCAACGACATCGCGGAGATGGCGCTGTACCTCGCCAGCGACGCATCGACCTTCGTCACCGGTCAGCAGTTCGTCGTCGACGGCGGCCTCACCGCCGGCGCCGTGCGCGACCCCAACCGCCGCAGCAACATCCAGATTCTGGCGGAGCGGATCGAGGGCGGGGAGGCGGACGCCTAGACGATTGCGCTGAACCCGCCCTCCTCGATGACGATGCGAGGGGTGCGGACCTGCGCTTCTGGGGGTCGTGGCTCTAGCGGCCCAAATCCCGGATGATCGTTACTCGTTAAAAAAACCGACGAGGAATTCGCCATGTCATTTCTGCACATCGCCGTGCTTGCCGTCGCTGCCGCGCTCGCCGTACTCGCCCCCCCAGCCGCCGCCGAGCCCACGTTCGAACCGCCCATAGCGCCAGAAGGCCGCCCGTTGACCGCGTTGGTCACCGGCTCGACGTCGGGCTTGGGTCGCGAGGTCGCGCTGCGGCTCGGGGCCGCGGGCGCGCACGTGATCGTGCACGGCCGCGATCGGCAGCGTGGCGAGGAAGTGGCGCAGGAGATCGAAGAGCGCGGCGGCAGCGCGCAGTTCTTCCGTGCGGATTTCATCGACCTCGACAACGTCCGCGAGCTGGCGGATACCGTGCTTGCGGAGTACGAGCAGCTCGATCTTCTGATCAACAACGCCGGCATCGGCGGCCCACCGGAGCGCAGCGAGAGCGCCGACGGGTATGAGCTGACGTTTCAGGTGAACTACCTGTCGCACTTTCTGCTGACCGAGAAGTTGATGCCATTGCTCGAAGCCGGCGCGCCGGCGCGCATCATCAACGTTGCGTCCGCCGCGCAGCGTCCCATCGATTTCGACGACCCGCAGATCGAGGAGAACTACGAAAGCTGGCGCGCGTACGGCCAGAGCAAGCTCGCGCAGATCACCTTCACGAAAGCGCTGGCCGAGCGTCTCGAGGGTACCGGCATCACCACATACAGCCTGCACCCCGAGACCTTCATGCCCACGCGAATGGTGCTGCAGGCGGGAATCGAGCCGCAATCGACCATCGAGGAGGGCGCGGACAACGTCATGCGCCTGATCACCGAGCGCGATATCGAGAGCGGGGCATATTTCAATCGCCAGCAGCGGACGGATCCGCACGAGCAGGCTCTGGATCGCGACGCGCGCGAGCGGCTGTGGACGCTGAGCGAGGAGCTGACAAGGCAGTAACTCGAGGTCCTAAGGCTGCTGCTGTGACCAGCAACAGCGTGCGAATACTTCGACACAGCAGATCATTGCCCTGGCGATCAAGCTGTGACGCCCCGCCAGGTGAGAAAAGTGGC
>JBLRXD010000031.1:0-11546 GCA_047920935.1 Pseudomonadales bacterium
TGGACCATCGTCAAAGCCGAGGACAAGCTGCGCGCGCGGCTGAACACCATGCGCCTGGTGCTCGGCTGGTTCGACTACGCCAGCAAGGATCCCGTGGCGGCGACGCCGGCGGATCCGCTGATCGTCGCGCCGGCGCGGCTGGTGTTCGCGGCCGACGAATCCCCGCTCACCGACTGACCCCGCGCCGCCGGGCAGCTGTTCGTTCCCGCGGGACATCCGCCGGGCGGTTGTGCGATGCTCTCGCCCGTCAATTTACCTGGGCCTAGAGACAAAAAATGCTTGATCGGGACCTTTCGCGCGCTCGGCCGCGCACCGGTGGGATGGCCATGCTGGGCTGGACGATGGTGCTGGCCCTGACGCTGGCCAGCGCTCAGGCGGCCGCCAACTGGCGCGAGCGGGTGCGCGATCACGGCATCGTCGTCGGCGTGTTTCCCACCGGCGCCTACAACGCCATCACCGACGTGAAGGGCGTGCGGGTGGGGCACTCGACGGTGATCGAGGGCCGGGACATCCGCACCGGGGTCACCGCCATCATTCCCGGCTCGGGCAACCTCTACACCCACCCGGTGCCCGCCTGGATTCACGTCGGCAACGGCTACGGCAAGCTCATCGGCGAGACCCAGGTGCGCGAGTTCGGCGAGATCGAGACGCCCATCCTGCTGACCTGCACCCTGTGCGTGTGGCGCGCCGCCCAGGGCCTGGTGACGTGGATGTACGACCAGCCGGGCATGGGCGAGCACACCCTGAACCCCATCGTCGGCGAGACCAACGACTCCCAGGTGAACAACATGTGGGCCGAGCCCATCCGCCTCGAACACGTCTACGAGGCGCTGAACGGCGCCAACGACGGGCCGGTGCTGGAGGGCACCATCGGCGCCGGCACCGGAACCCAGGCGTTCGGCTGGAAGGGTGGCATCGGCAGCAGCTCCCGGCGGCTGCCCGACAGCCTCGGCGGCTGGACGGTGGGCGTGCTGGTGCAGACCAATTTCGGCGGCAACCTCACCATCAACAGCGCGCCGGTGGGCCGCGAGCTGAATCGTTTTCCCTACCAGCACGCGCTGAAGAACCTGCCGCCCCGCGACGACCGCGAAGACGGCTCGATCATGATCGTGGTGGCCACCGACGCGCCGCTGGAAGCGCGCAACCTGAACCGGTTGGCGCAGCGCGCCATCATGGGCCTGGCCCGCACCGGGTCGTTCGCCCACAACGGCTCCGGCGACTAC
The DNA here is from genome assembly GCA_047920935.1 of Pseudomonadales bacterium. GTDB lineage: Bacteria > Pseudomonadota > Gammaproteobacteria > Pseudomonadales > Azotimanducaceae > UBA7803. The sequence goes on from JBLRXD010000031.1 coordinate 1,224, forward strand.
GTGATCGCCTTCTCCACCCACCCCGACCTGCGCCGGCCGCGGCTGTCCGAGAAGCCGGTGCGCACCACCACCCTGGTGAACCCGGCCATGTCGCCGTTGTTCGCGGCCACCGCCGAAGCCACCGAAGAAGCGGTCTACAACGCCATGTTCGCCGCCAGCACCGTCAGCAGCAGCCGCGGCACCCTGGAAGCCATTCCCAAAGACGAGGTGCTGCGCATCCTGCGCAAGTACAACAGCCTGTACTGGGGCATGCATCTACCGCCCGGGCGCATCGACTGAACAGAACCCCCAACATCCAGAGGCCGCCGCCATGAGCAACAGCCGCTTTCCCATTCCCGACCTCGCCGAGCTTCCCGACGACGTGCGCAGCCGCATCGAAGAAGTGCAGCAGAAGTCGGGGTTCGTGCCCAACGTGTTCCTGACCCTGGCCCACCGCCCGGAGGAGTTCCGCGCGTTTTTCGCCTATCACGACAGCCTGATGAACAAGGACAGCGGGCTGTCGAAAGCCGAGCGCGAGATGATCGTGGTGGCCACCAGCGCCGCCAACGAGTGCAGCTACTGCGTCATCGCTCACGGCGCCATCCTGCGCATCTACGCCCGCAACCCGCGCATCGCCGATCAGATCGCCAGCAACTACCGCAGCGCCGAAATCAGCGAGCGGCAGCGGCTGATGCTCGAGTTCGCGGTGTTGCTGGCGGTAGACCCCGCCCAGGTGGAAGAGGCCGATCTGGCGGAACTGCGGGACGCTGGTTTCGATGACGAGGACATCTGGGACATCGGCGCCATCACCGCGCTGTTCGCGCTGTCGAACCGCATGGCGCACCTCACCGGCATGGCGCCGAACGAGGAGTTCTATCTGATGGGCCGGGTACCGCGCTCGCCGCAGTGAGCGCGCGCCGGATTACCGGCGCGTGCGCCGGCCTACCGGCGCTTCCAGCCGGCCTACCGGCGCTTCCGCCGGCCTACCGGCGCTTCCGCCGGCCTACCGGCGCTTCCGCCGGCTGCGGGCCTGCGTTAAGGTTGTCTACCACTTTTTGCGGGGAGATATTCGGGTGGCTTTGGATGCAGATACCAAGAACGTTCTCGACATGCTCGAAAGTCTGGGCATGCGCGACCTGGCCGACCTCACGCCCGAGGAGGCCCGCAACCTGCAGCTGACGCCGCCGCCGGCGGTGCCCACGGTGGTGGGCGAGGTGGAAAACCGCAGCATCCCGCGCCCTGACGAAGATCTGGCGCTGCGCATCTACAGCCCCGATGGCGGCGCTGCGACGGGCGCCCTGGTTTACTTCCACGGCGGCGGCTGGGTCATCGGCGACCTCGACAGCCACGACGAAACCTGCCGCCGGCTGTGCAGCGGCGCCGGCATCAAGGTCGTCGCCGTGCACTACCGGCGCGCGCCGAAGACCACCTACCCGGGGGCGGTGGAAGATTGCTACGCGGCCACCGCCTGGGTGGCGGAACACGCCGCCGAACTGAACGTCGATGCCGAGCGCATCGCCGTGGGCGGCGACAGCGCCGGCGGCAACCTGGCGGCGGCGGTGGCGCTGATGGCCCGCGACCGCGGCGGCCCCGCGCTCAAGTTTCAACTGCTGATCTATCCGGTCACCGCGGCAGACTTCGACACCGCGTCGTACCACGACAATGCCGAAGGCTACCTGCTGAGCCGGCGGGCCATGCAGTGGTTCTGGGATCAGTACGTCCCCGACCTCGACCAGCGCCGGGAGCCTTACGCGGCGCCGCTGGCCGCCGCGTCGCTGGCCGACCTGCCCCCGGCGCTGGTGCAGACGGCGGAGTACGATCCGCTGCGCGACGAGGGCGAGGCCTTCGCCGCGGCGCTGGAGCGCGCCGGCGTCGCGGTGCGATCGACCCGCTACCCCGGACTGATCCACGGATTCTTCGGCATGCAGGATGCCGTTGCCGCCGCCCGGCCCGCCCTGGCGGAGGCGGTCGACGCCCTGCGCGAGCACCTGGGCTGAGCGCCCGGCACCCAACCATCGGAGCCTTATCATGATCTACGACAACATTCTGCAGACCATCGGCAACACCCCCATCGTGCGGCTCAACCGCATGGCGCCCAAGCACACCGAAGTCTACGTGAAGGTGGAGTCGTTCAACCCCATGGCTTCGGTGAAGGATCGGCTCGCTTACGCCATCATCAAAGACGCCGAGGATTCCGGCGCGCTGCAGCCGGGCCAGACGGTGGTGGAAGCCACCTCCGGCAACACCGGCATCGCGCTGGCGATGGTGTGCGCCGCCACCGGCCACCCGTTCGTCGCCACCATGGTGGAAACCTTCTCCATCGAGCGGCGCAAGATCATGCGCGCGCTGGGCGCCAAGGTGATCCTGACGCCGGCGGCCGAGCGCGGCACCGGCATGGTGCGCCGGGCCAAGGAGCTCGCCGAGCAGCACGGCTGGTTTCTGGCGCGACAGTTCGAAAACCCGGCCAACCCGGCGTACCACGCCTCCACCACCGGCCCCGAGATCCTGCAGGATTTCGCCGGCCGCCGGCTGGATTTCTGGGTCACCGGCTGGGGCACCGGCGGCACTCTGTCCGGCGCCGGGCGGGTGATGAAAGCCGCCCGCCCGGACCTGCAGATCATCGTCGCCGAACCGGAGCAGGCCTCGCTGCTGGCGGGCAAAGACTGGAACCCCCACATGATCCAGGGCTGGACGCCGGACTTCATTCCCGACGTGCTCGACCGTAACATCGGCGACAAGGTGGTGACGGTGCACCAGAACGTCGCCAAAGACACCGCGCTGCGACTCGCCAGCAGCGAAGGCATCTTCGTCGGCGTCTCCGCCGGCGGCACCCTGGCCGTGGCCCTGGCGGAAGCCGAGCAGGCACCCGCCGGCAGTGTGTTCTGCGTGATGCTGCCGGATACCGGCGAACGCTACCTGTCGACCTTCATGTTCGAAGGCATCAACGAAGGCTCCGACGACGACTGGCTGGCGCAGCAGAGCGGTTGACGCCGGCGCGAGGTTGCAGCGCTCGCGCCAGGACGTCGGCCAGGTGCAGGGGCTTGCGTCCGGTCATCTGCAGTACCTGCTCTCTGCAGCTGAACCCTTCGGCAACCACCAGCGTCTCCGGCGCCGCCTCGCGAACCGCCGGGAACAACACCCGCTCGCCAATGCGTTGCGACAGCGCCACATGCTCGAAACCGAAGGAACCCGCCATACCGCAACAGCCGGCGTCCAGCACCTCAGTGCGCACGCCCGCGCGCTCGAGCAACCGTTCGCTCTGCTCGGTGCCGAACAGGGCCTTCTGATGGCAGTGGCCGTGATACAGCGCCGATTCACCGAGCTGCCGCAGATCCAGGCGCTCGTGGTGCTGATCGAGAAATTCGGCCAGGCTCCAGCTCTGCCGCTCGAGTCGGTGAGCATCCTGGTCGTGAGGCAACAGATCGCGCAGTTCGTCGCGGAACACCGACAGGCAGCTCGGCTCCATGAACACCACCGGCGTTCCGGCGCGGATGTCCTCACGCAGCACCTCGAGGATCGACAGCAGTCGCTGCCGCGCCTGGCGCAGCAGGCCGAAGTCGTAGAGCGGGCGGCCGCAGCAGAGCCGCTGGCGCGGAATCCGCGGTTGGAAGCCGGCAGCCTCCAGCAGCGCCACGGTGGATTTGCCCGTTGCCGGGTAGAAATAGTTGGTGAACGTGTCCGGCCACAACAGCACCTCGCCGGCGCCCGGCGCCGCAGAGTGAGAGCGTTTACCGAACCAACCGCGCAACGTCTCGCTGGCATAGCGGGGGAACTTCCGCTGTGGATCGATCCCCACGGCGCGCGCGGCAAGACGCCCGAGCAACGGTTTCTGCAGCACCAGGTTGACCAGCCCCGGCATCGTCGCAGCGACGCGGGACCAGGTGTCGATGCGGCCCACGAAGTGGGCGTTGCGGGGCCGCCAGCGTTTTTCGTAGTAATGCGCTAAAAACTCAGCCTTGTAGGTGGCCATGTCGACTTCCACCGGGCACTCGGCCTTGCAGGCCTTGCAGGCGAGACAGAGGTCGAGTGCCTGCTTGACCCTTTCGCTCTGCCACATGCCCTGCAGCGGCTCGCCGCGAAGCATCTCGAACAGCAACCGCGCCCGGCCCCGGGTCGAGTGCTGCTCTTCGCGGGTCGCCATGTAGCTGGGGCACATGGTGCCGGACTCGCGCTTGCGGCATGCGCCGACGCCGACGCAACGCAGGCTCGCGGCGGCGAAGCTGCCGCCGTCGTCGGGGAAGGCAAAGTAGGTGTCGAGCTTCGGTGGCGCATAGTCGGTGCCGAGGCGCAGATTCTCCGTCGGAGCATAGGCGTCAACGACCTTTCCCGGATTCATCCTGCCGTCGGGATCCCAGGCGTATTTGAACTCCCGGAACGCATCCACGATGTCGCTGCCGAACATCTTCGGCAGCAATTGCGCGCGCGATTGGCCATCTCCATGCTCTCCGGAGAGAGAACCGCCGTGGGCGATTACCAGGTCGGCGGCTTCATCGATGAAGCGCCGGTAGGTTTCGATCCCCGGTTGGGTCCGCAGATCGAAGCTGATGCGGGTGTGCACACAGCCGTCGCCAAAGTGGCCGTAGAGGGAGCCGCGGTAGTCGTAGCGCTGCAGCAGCTCGCGGAACGCCCGCAGGTAGCCGTCGAGCCGGTCGGGCGCCACCGCGGCATCCTCCCAGCCTTCCCACGTCGCGTTCCTTCCGCCTTCCCGGGCGGTCGCGCCGAGACCGGCTTCGCGCACTTTCCAGATGCGCCGCTGCGCCTCCGGATCGTCGAACAGCGCCACCGTCGGCCCATCGGCGCAGTTCGACAGCCGCTCGCGCAACGCCTCGGCCCGGGCCCGGGCCTGGTCACGACTACTGCCACCGAACTCCACCAGCAGCCAGCCGCCGCCTTCGGGAAGCGCCTTGCGCTCATCGGGGTGCATGCCTCGGCGGCGCATGTTGTCGATGAGGTAATCGTCGATGCCCTCCAGACCAATGGGCCCACACTCGAGAACCTCGGGTACGTGAGCGGCTGCTTGGAACACGTCGGGGTAGCCGAGCACCACAAGCGCGCGCGCCGGCGGCTCGTCGATCAGATCCACCGTGGCCTCCAACACGGTGACACACGTCGATTCGGTACCGACCAGCGCCCGCGCCACGTTGAAGCCGTTCTCGGGAAGCAGTTGCCCGAGGTTGTAGCCGGAGACTCGCCGCGGGATGTCCGGAAAACGCCGGCGCACCGCTTCGCCGTACACGTCCCGAAGCTGCACCAGGCGCTGGTAGATGTCGCTTCTGCGACCGCCCGCGGCAATGATGGCGTCGAGCCCCCGCTCGCTGGTGGCGCCGACGGTCATTCGCAAGCCGTCATAGGTAAGCACATCCAGATCGCGGACGTTGTCGGCCGTGCGCCGGCCGACGATCGAGTGCACCCCGCAGGAGTTGTTGCCGATCATGCCGCCCAGCGTGCAGCGGTTGTGGGTGGAGGGATCGGGGCCGAAGGTGAGCCCGTGCGCCTTCGCCTGCCGCCGCAGATCGTCGAGCACCACACCCGGCTGCACCCGGGCGGTCTTCGCGGCCGCATCGATGCCGATGACGGCGTTCATGTACTTCGAATAATCCACCACCACGGCATGGTTACAGGTCTGGCCGGCGAGAGCCGTTCCACCGCCGCGATTGACGAGGGGGGCATCGTGCATACGACAGGCCGCGTGGATGGCAACCACATCCTCCGCATCCCGCGGCAGCACCAGGCCGATGGGCACCTGTCGATAATTCGAGGCATCCGTGGCATACAACGCACGGCTGCCGGCATCGAAGCGCACCTCGCCTCGCACCGACCGTTCCAGTTCGCGCGCCAGCGCGGTGTATTCGCCGTCGCCACCCGAGCGAGCGATGAGTGTCATGCTTGCTCCTCTGCACCTCCACACAGACCAACGCCAATTTGCAAAAGGCGTTTTGCAAAAGGCGTGCCACCGGTCTGTTTGCCGTCAAGAGCCGATGCTCAAGAGCCGATATAGTGGTCCAGCGGTGGTTCTTCTTCGTCTTCGTCAGCCTCCTGCGCGCGCTTACGGATACGAGCAGGGTTCTCGAACTGCACCTCGAGCGTCACGTAGAAGCGCATGTCGGAGCGGCGTTGGCCGGTTACCTGGTCGATTGGCCAGGCGTACTCGGGCTGCAACTCGTAGAACAGCCAATCGCGCAGAAACGAACGGCGGAAGCGGAAATTGACGAAGTACTCCTCAGGCTCGAAGTTCCCACGGCTGGTGCCGAAGGCCGCCAGCTCGCCGCGGATGGCGGTGCGGCGATTGAGCTGGTGAAACCCCACCAGCCCGGTGCTCCACTCCAGGTCGGTGGTGTCTTCGGAGAGTGTGGCCTTCGCGCTCAGGCGCACCAGCGACATTCTGTCGGGCAACCACTCCCAGTCGGCCCGGGAAGTGGTGCCAACGCCTTCCTCGCGCTCCCAGAAGACGGTTTGGGTGAACCGCGCCTGGGTGTCGGTGGACAGCTCGCGCGTGTGCCGAGCGCGGCCGCGCACGCGCGGATTCAATCCGGCGCCCTCTATCTTGACGGTGCCGTCCAGGTCCAGCTTGGTGGTCCCCCGATCGCCGAACAGAAACCGCAATCCGAGCCGCGCGTCCTCGTCGTCGTCGGTGCGCACCTCGCCTTCGTCGTCGGATTCGCCGCGGCTGACCAACAGCCTGATCCGGTCGGATACGCGCGGCAGCGAGATGTTTGCGGACAGCCGCAGATCGTGCTCGAAACCCTCGGTCTCGTCCCAGATCAGCGAGTTGCGAACCCGGAAAAAACTGCCGACCGGGGTCTCCTCATCGGCCCGCGCACCGCCAAAGAAGCCGTCGAACCAGGCTGCCGGCTCGCACAACTGCTCGACCAGGTAAGAGTGCGTACGATCGAGCCAGCTGATTGGCCGGTCTTCCTCGTCGCGGCAGGAAATCTCCACCACGTGCTCGATGAGCTCGGAGGTGTCTTCCGGTTCCACTTCATCTGCATCTTCCGCTTCAGCGGCGGACGTTGCCGACGACCATGCAGCCATCCCCACAGCCAGTGCCACAGCCAACGACAGCGCCAGGCTGCGGGCACGAGAAAAGCGCGGCTTGCGATGTTCAGTCCACCGTGCTTTTGACAAGCCATCGGAGTCTAAGTTGCGCCGCGCCGGTGGGCCGACATGTTACTTGTCTTGCCCAGGCACGGCCCCGGCCTGGTCACGCCACTTTGACTCTCTGGCCGCTGTGGCTGATGCCTTCCACCGCGCGCTCGTGCAGGGCGATGGTGGCGGCCTGAACGTCGGTCTCGTCCACCACGAACTTGATGTCCACCGCGCGCATCGACTGATGCACGGCGAGCAGGTTGATGTTCGCCTCCGCCAGCGCCGAGACGCAGATCGACAACAGCCCGGAGACGTCCAGGTTGCTGCCCACGGCAGCGACGATACCGACACGCCGCACGGTCACCACGGCGTTGGGGAACTCCGCCGCCAGATCGCGCTCGATGCGCTTGACGATCTTCAGGTTGGTGGCCAGGTAGTAGGTGATGCAGTTGGCGTTGCTCTCCCGCGTGACGGTACGCAGCTTGTAGCGATCGAGAATCTTCTGGATGCCGAAAGCGTGGCCGGCCCGGTCGACGATGTCGTGACTGAAGAACTCGACCGCATAGACACCACGCCGCCCGGCGATGATCTCCACCCGCGGCTCGGCTGACCGGTAGTTGGCCTCGATCACCGTGCCCTCATGGTCGGGCTCGAAGCTGTGCCGCACCCGCAACGGAATCGCCGCGCGCCGCAGGCTCTGCGCCGCCCCCGGGTGAATGGCCTCCATCCCGAGAATCGACAGCTGATCCGCCACGTCGTAGTTGGTGCGGCCGATGGGCATGGCCTTGTTGGGCCCGACGATCTTCGGGTCGGCGCTGCACAGGTGGTACTCCTTGTGAATCACCGCTTCCCGCGCTTTGGTCAGCGCCGCCAGGCGGCTGAAGGTGATCTCGCTGTAGCCGCGGTCGTAGGTCTTCATCAGACCTTCCGCGCACTTGGCGTAGCCGGTGCAGATGGGCAACTCGCGGCTCAAGTCGCACTCGCCGATTTTCCGCAGCAGGTAATCCTCGAGGGGCAGGCTCTCGGGCTCGCCCCACCCCGACAGATCCACGAAGCGGCCGTTGACGCCGCGGCGCTGCAGCAGCAGAGCGGTGTTGTAGGCACTGTGCACCTCGCCCAGGGCGGCGAGCATCTCGCGCACCACGCCCAGGTGAGCGTCCAGGTGAAAATGCCCGGAAGCGCACAGGCTCTGCAGATCCCGCAGGCTGTTGCGCACCTCCTGAACACGCTCGCCGATGAAACGGTCGGCGTTGCGCAGGTCTTCGACCCCGGCAAAGATGGAGCCGTTGAGCTTGTGCATGTGGGCCAGCGTCTTCGCCAGCGCCTCTTCCCACAGCCCTTCGTCCTCGCCTTCGTTGAACAGCGCATACACGCCAGGGTCACCCGAGTGCTTGTGCTCGAGCAGCATGTCGGTAACGCCCGCATAGGCCGACACCACGAAGATACGCTGGTACAGCTCGTCGCCCTGCAGATTGCCGATCAGCACCGAGCTCATCAGCTCTTCCACGCGCGACATCGAGGTGCCGCCGATCTTTTCTACCGTGTGCTTGTTGTTTCGTTGGTCTTCAGCCATGTTCAGCTCGATACCTCCTCTGCATCCAGGGTGTACGCACCGTCCTTGTCGTGAACCTCGGTTCCCTTGAGCGGTGGGTTGAACACGCAGGCGCAGACGAAGTCTTCCTTGACCCGCAATACGTGCTGGTCGTGTTCGTTGAGGGCATACATGGTGCCCGGCTCGATGAGATGGCGCTCGCCGGTGGCCTTGTCTTCGATCTCGGCGCTGCCGGAAATGCAGTACACCGATTCGTAGTGGTTTTTGTACCACATGTGGGTTTCGGTGCCCGCGTACAGCGTGGTGATGTGGAACGAAAAGCCCATGTCGTCGTTGGCCAGCAGCATACGCACGCTGTCCCACGTCTTCGATTTGACGTGACGGGGGGTATCGCGCGCTTCGCTGAGTTTCCGTATGAACATATCAGGATACCTGTTTGAGATGACGGCCCATGACTTGGGAGATGGCGTGCTCGATGATGTCGAGCCCACGGTCGAGATCTTCCCGGCTGATGGTCAACGGGCAGAACAGCTTCACCACCTCGTCTTCCGGGCCTGCGGTTTCGATGATCAGATGCTTCTGCAACGCCTGAGCGGTCACCTGCGAGGCGACGTCGCCGTTGGGCATCACCAGGCCCTGCATCAACCCGCGCCCGCGGCGCTCGAGCTTGTAGCGGCGACCCAGCGCGTTCAATCGCTCGGCCACCACCTCGGCCTTGGCGAGCACCTCTTTTTCGAACTTGTCGTCCTTCCAGAAGAACTCGATGGCCGCCGTGGCGGTGACGAAGGCGTGGTTGTTGCCGCGGAAGGTGCCGTTGTGCTCGCCCGGCTTCCAGTCGTCCAGATCGGGACGGATGAGCGTAATGGCGAGCGGCAGGCCCATGCCGGAGAGTGATTTCGACAGCGTGATGATGTCGGGCTTGATGCCGGCGCTTTCGAAGCTGAAGAACGTGCCGGTACGGCCGCAGCCAGCCTGGATGTCGTCGACGATGAGCACGATGCGGCGCTTGCGGCAGATTTTCTCGAGCCGCTTGAGCCAGCGCTCGCTGGCGACGTTGAGGCCGCCCTCGCCCTGCACCGCCTCGACGATCACCGCCGCCGGCAGCTCCAGGCCGCTGCTGTTGTCTTCCAGCAGCTTCTCGAAGTAATCGAGGGTGTTCATCTCGTCACCCAGGTAGCCGGCGTAGGGCACCCGGAAAGTCCCGGCGAGCGACACCCCGGCAGCGCCGCGATGATGCTCGTTACCGGTGACCGCCAGCGCCCCCAGCGACACGCCGTGAAAGCCGTTGGTGAAGCTGACCACGGTCTCGCGCCCGGTGACCTTGCGGGCGATCTTCAGCGCCGCTTCCACCGCGTTGGTGCCGGTGGGCCCGGGAAACTGCACCCGGTACTCGAGCCCGCGGGGCTGGAGGATGTAGCGATCCAGCGCCTCGAGAAACTTGGCCTTGGCTTCGGTGTGCAGATCGAGGGAATGGGTAATGCCATCCACCGAGATGTAGTCGATGAGCTTCTGCTTCAGGAACGGGTGGTTGTGCCCGTAGTTGAGCGAGCCCGCGCCGCACAGGAAATCCAGGAAGGCCGTTCCCTCGTCATCGTAGACGTAAGAGCCCTTGCCCTTGGTGAAAACTTGCGGAATCGATCGCGCGTAGCTCTGCACGGATGATTCCATTTTGTCGAATACGCTCATTGGGTGTTTCCCCTTTCTTT
>JBLRXD010000031.1:11646-20617 GCA_047920935.1 Pseudomonadales bacterium
AAAACGGGCCGATGCGCAGCAGCACCTCGTCGCCGTGCTTGCCCTCGAAGTGCCGCTGCCGCGAGAACAGCAGCGCCTGTTCCGTGGCCGCGTTGCGGGCGTCGGCGAATTTCGCGAACGCCTTCCACGACGCGGCGTTGTCCGGGTCGATGGTGGTTTCCATCCAGCGCACGGCACGGCACACGGGCCGATCGACGATCTCGTCCATCATCCGGGTGGCCAACCGCTGCCCACGAGCACGCTCGTGCACGGCCACCTGCCAGATGAACAGGGTGTCCGGCGCGCCGGGTTTCAGATAGCCGGTGATCGACCCCACCAGCTCGCCGTCGCACTCCGCAACCACCGCCGTTTCGGCGAAATGGGTCACCTGCAACAGGTTGCAGTAGCGGGAGTTCTGATCCAGCGGCGGGCACGCGGCGATGAGGTTGTGCAGCGCCGGGCCGTCTTCCGCCGACGGCACCCGCAGCACGATTTCTGCCGTCGGCAGCGCCGCGGCCGATGCCGCAGCGTGGTTTTTCATCGAGTTTGCTTGCTTCATGTGCTCACGTGTTGTATTACAGCCCTATAGTTTATAGGACTAAGGAAATATATCAAATCTACTTTAGGGTTCTATCCAGCGCACGTGCAGCAGAGCACGTTACGCGCCAAATCCCGGGAGCAGCTGCTTGAATTCGAGAATTGAAGACGATCACGTTTCCTTTACACTCCGCCCACCCGCTGCCCCGCGCAGCAATACCGGTAGCCGTGACTTGGCAAACAAGGAAGACGTACTGATCGCGATCCGCAAGATCATCCGAGCTACCGACATCCACTCGCGGCAGCTCACCAAAACCGTGGGGCTCACCGCGCCGCAACTGCTGGTGCTGCAGGCCATCGACGGCCTTGGCGCGGTGGCGATCTCGCGGCTCTCCAGCGAGGTAAGCCTGAGCCAGGCGACGGTCACCACCATTCTCGACCGGCTCGAAAAGCGCGGCTACGTGGCCCGGCACCGCAGCGTGAATGACAAGCGGGTGGTCAACGCGCTGCTTACCGATGCCGGGCGGGAGGTGGTGCAGCGGGCGCCGGTGCCGCTGCAGGAGGCGTTCAGCGTGCGCTTCGAGCAATTGCAGCCAGCCGAACAGGACGAAATTCTCGCCTCGCTGCAGCGGGTCGCCGCCATGATGGGCGCGGAAGCTCTGGACGCCTCGCCGTTTCTGGAACTGGGTGAGCTCACCGGCGCCGGGTGAGCGGCCGGGTCAGAGCAGCAGGCGGGTCGCGTAAGCCACGGTGCTGCGGGTGAGGCGCTGGCGCTTGCGGAAGTTTTCCTGGGCCTGGGGCGCCGGCAGGCGCGAAGTCTCCCACGACAGAAAGCCGTCGTACCAGGTCACCAGCAGCATCCGCCCCACGTCGCCTTCCACCGCCGCCGGCCGAAACAGCCCCTGAGGCCGCGCCTGATACAGGGCGCTGGGCTCGAAGGTCTCCCACGCCTCGGTAGACAACGCCACCATCTCATCGAAATTCCGCGGTTCCGCCTCGAAGAAGCGCAACACGTACAGCCCTTCGGCGTGCAGCGGCTCGATGCCTTCAGGGCGCGCGGTGGCCCGCAGCAGCAGGCAATCCTCCACCGTCGCGCCGTCGGCGAAGTCGACCCCGAAATCGGCCGCCGGCCGCTCGCCATGGGCCGCCGCCATCAGCAGCAGCTCGTTGGAGGCAATGCCGAGCAGGCCCTGCCACACGCCCCAGCACTGAATGCCCGCCTGCTCCCAGCGCGGCCGGGTGTGCTTTTCGAGGCCCTCGGCAAGCGCCTGCCAGCCGCCCTCCTCGGCCCGCAAGCGGAAGTAGCAGAAGCTGTCATCCATGGTGGTTCTCCACTGTTTGGCCGATTTGCGCCAGCAACTCCGCGGCTGCGAACGACCCCGGCGCCAGCCGCTCGTTGGCCATGCGCCGCGCCACCGCCTGGCAGACCTCGTTGGCCGGGGTGGCGACCCCGTGGAGGCGGCCGAGCAGCACGATCTCGCCGTTGAGATGATCCGCTTCGATGTTGCCGGTGCCGCGCATCAGACTCTGCCAGGAAGAGCCGCCGCCGCGGGGATGCCCGGGCACGTCGGCCATGCCGTAAACGCCGTCGTGACGGGCGCGAAATTCGTCGACGCTGGCACAGTCGATGCCCGCCGCGGCGAAGCAGGCCAACGCTTCCCGCTTGAGCAATCGGGAGATATCCCGGGATTCGCCCTTCATGTCGGTGGCCGCCTGCAGCGCGTTGTTGAGATTCTGCAGCAGCTTGGCGTACTTCAGCCGCATCACCCGGGGATCGGGCTGCGCGCTGAAGCCGGCCTGCTCCAGCGCCGCCATCAACGCCCGGCAGGCGTCATCCACCCCATGGGGATACCGCCCGGTGTCGAGGATGCCGCCGCGACCGCTGGCGTGGGTGACCACCTCCCCCGGCTGCAGGTGCTGGGCCGGCAGATGCACCAGCATGCCGTAGACCCGGCGGAAGCGCCGCAGCGCCATGCGCTCGTTGGCCACGCCGTTCTGCGCGCAGACGATGCCGATGTCGGGCGGCGCGCAGGCCAGCAGATCCTCCAGTGCCGCCACCGTATGCTGGGATTTCATGGCCATGAGCACCAGATCGTCGGCGCGCCAACTGAGCTCGCGCGGATGCGTCACCGTCGGCACCGGCAGGGTGAAGTCGCCGTCCGGGGCCAGCAGCCTCAGCCCGCGGTGCTGCAGCACGCTGCCGTGCTCGCCCCGGGCGATGAGCACCACGTCGAACCCCTGCTGAAACAGCCGGCCACCGATGGTGCCGCCGATGCCGCCCGCCCCGTAGATGATGAATCGCATTCGCGCCCCGATGGGTTACGTCGCCTGCAGGTTAAGGAGGAACGCGAGGCGGCGCAAACCCCCCGCGGAGCGATCTCCCGATCGCGATCCCGCGCGGCCGACCGTAGCTCAGCACCCCGGGGCGGACCGGGGAAAGTGGCCCCAGCGCGACCGTCGAGTAACGGGAAACCCGATTTTGTCGCGTCAGGGCCGGATTTCTGGACCTGACGCGACAAAAACAGAGAGTCTCGAATTCGAGTGTCGTGTTTGGCCGCGTTTTCGATCGCGGAAGGGTTGTAGGAGCCTTCTCCAGAAGGCGATTCGCGATCTGGAGATCGCTCCTACCGTGTGGAGATAGCTGGAGTGAGACATGCGTCACGGTTAACAACCCTTCGGGACCGGTACCGTTACCGCCTCGGCTGGAGCAGGGCGTCGGCATGACTTTGGGTTATCACATCGACCGGGAGGAGGGGCTCATCACCCTTCGGGCGCAGGGCGAGGTCACGTTGCGGGCGCTCACCGCCACCGGCAGGTCGATGCTGGCCGATGCCGATTACGACCCCGAGTTTCCGCAACTGCTGGATTTCCGCGGCATGCGGGTGGCGCCGTCGCCGCCTGCCGGGCCCGCGGGCACCGATATGCCGGCTGCCACCGATCTGCAGCGACTGCAGCAGTTCGTCAGCGGCAGCTATCGCCAGCAGGCGCGCGCCGGCGTGGCGGTGGTGATCGACGAAAAACTCGAATCGCAGCACTGCGCCGACATCTATCTGCTGACCTGCGCGATCGAAGAGGCGGAGTTGTTCTGCGACTATCAGCTGGCGCTGAATTGGCTCATGCGGCAGCGCTTCGCCGTCGCCTGAGCGGCGCGGTCATGCCATCAGCAGGATGCCGCTGACAATAACGCCCACGGCCCCCCAGAACAGGTAGGGGCCAAAATAGGCCACCACGCGGGCCGCGGTTTCGTTCGCCTGACCGTAGATGGCAACCTCGTCTCCGGGTGCGTTCACGGACGTCTCCCTCATGCGTGCTTCCAACGGGTTCGGCCTGATCCGTGGCCTCGAGGGCTTTGCCGTCAAGCGGCCTGCCCTTCATTTTCTGTGAACTGGGTCACATAGGCTATTTCTACGCCTTTGTCGGCCATTGGGCAAACGCAGCAGGGGCGAGGATGTAATTCTTTTGTCGATTAGCGGCGGAAAAGCGCTTACCTGATCGACACATCGGTGTCATTGCCTATAATCAATCGCGAGAGGGTTTGAGCGCCGCAGGGGAAGAGACATCCGTCCGTCTCGCTGGCTCTCAGGTATCCGAGCAGTCCTACGTCGGCGCGCCACAGCGTGGCTGCGGCGCTGTTGCCCATCAACAACAACACGTATTCGAGTAGAGGTGGGATGTTCCGGCACTTGGCCGACAAACGTGTGTTGCTCCTCCAGGGCCCCATGGGGCCGTTCTTCTGGCGACTCCGGCAAGATCTCCAGGCAGCTGGCGCCACCGTTCGCAAGATCAACTTCTGCGGCGGCGACGAGCTGTTCTATCCGCGCGACGCCGTGCGCTTTGCGGGCGCCAGCAGCGAATGGCCGCAATTTCTCGAGCGCACGCTGCACGCTGAGCAGATCGACGCGGTGATGCTGTTCGGCGACTGCCGGCCCTACCACCTGGCCGCCGCGAAAGTCGCCGGGGCGGCCGGCGTCGCCGTTTATGCCTTCGAAGAAGGCTATCTGCGCCCGGATTTCGTGACCGTCGAGCGCGGCGGCTGCAACAATCGCTCGTCGCTGCCGCGCAACCCCAACGTTTACCGGCGCTTCACGCCAACGGCCGAGCTGCGCCAGAAACCCCAGCGGGTTCGCCACGTATTCCGCTGGGCCACCGTGTACGCCTCGCTGTATTGCGTGGCCATGGCGATGCTGAGGCGCCGTTACCCCCACTACCGCCACCACCGCTCGCTGCGGCCGTGGCACGAGATCGAAAGCTGGACCAAAGCCGCCGCGCGCAAGCTGCTGTTCCGCTGGCAGCAGCGCGGGGTGCTCGCCCATCTCTCCCAGGCCCAGGCCGGCAACTACTACCTGGTGCCGCTGCAGGTGCAGGGCGACGCGCAGATCTGCGTGCATTCGCGGTTTGCGTCAGTGGCAGAGTTCATCGAGACGGTGGTCGCCTCGTTCGCCGCCCACGCACCCAAGCAGCGCCTGCTGGTGATCAAGCACCACCCCCTGGACCGCGGCTACAGCGACTACCGGCAGCTGATCGCCAAACTGGCCGCCCGTCACGGCCTCGGGCAGCGGCTGCTGTACGTGCACGACCTGCACCTGCCGCTGCTGCTGCGGCGCGCCTGCGGCACCGTGGTGATCAACAGCACCGTGGGGCTGTCGTCGGTGCACCACGGCACGCCGGTGTGCGCGCTGGGGGAAACCCCCTACCAGATGCCGGGGCTTACCTATCAGGGTTCCCTCGACGCCTTCTGGGGCGATCCGGGCAAGCCCGACGCCGCCCTGTATCGAAAGTTTCGCGCCTGGCTGCGCCATCACAACCAGGCCAACGGCAATTTCTACACACGCCTGACCGGGGTGCCCACCGCCACGGGCATCCGCTGGCCGGCGCTGTATTCCGGGCTCGATGCGACTTCTCACGAAGCGCAATCGAGCGATGAGCCCGAACGGGTGTCGGCCGCGGTATAACCAGTGACCAATTCGACGATGTACGTTGCCCTGCTCTTGACGCTGCTTTCGGGGTGCAGCGCGCTGCCCGGCCAGGGAAACCACGGCTCGGCTCAGCCCGCCGCGCCGCTGCCGGCGCTGCCCAACGCGGTGCAGACGGTGCTCGAGCGCGAACCCGCCGGCAGCCGCTTCCGGCTGCCGCAGAGCCCCTGGGGCGCCGGCGTGGTGATCGCGCTGCAAGACAGCTACCCCGCGGCCAGCGGCCGTACCTGCCGGCGCCTGGTCATCGACCCGGAAGGCGAGCCACGCCCCGGTCTCGCCTGCCGGCTCGAAGACGGCAACTGGATCGAATCGCGCGTGCTGCACGACAACGGCCGGCCGCTGCTGAGGAGCGCATCATGAAGTCGATCCGCATGCTGATGCTGATGCTGAGCGTGCTGCCGGCGCTGGTGCTGGCGCAGGCGGTATCCGGCATGGGCGATTTGCCCCAGGGCGAGCGGGCCCAGGCGCTGCCGCCGGAGTTGGAGCAGCCATCCGGCGTCGACTGGCGCACCGGCACCCACGGGCCGGTGCCGGAGGCCGGGCGCAACGCCAGCCGCGACGCCAGCGACGTGCAACCGTTCGGCGCCAACCTGTTCACCGGCGGGTTCCGCGGCGCGCGGGCCTCGGGGCTCAACGCCACCTACCGCATTCTGCCCGGCGACCGGGTCACCCTGCGCGCCTGGGGCGCCATGGAGCTCAACAGCGTGCTGCCGGTCGACGCCCAGGGCAACATCTTCGTGCCGTCGGTGGGCCCGGTGGCCGTGCTCGGCGCCACCGGCCAGGAGCTCGACCATCTGGTGAAGGCCGCCATCAGCGAGGTATTCACCGACAACGTCTCGGTGTACACCAACCTGCAAGGCGTGCAGCCCGTGGCGGTGTTTGTCACCGGCTACGTCAACGCCCCCGGCCGCTACGCCGGCAACCCCGGCGACTCGCTGCTCTACTACCTCGACCAGGCGGCGGGCGTGTCCCAGGCCACCGGCAGCTTCCGCAACATCCGCGTGCTGCGCGACGGCGAGGCCATCGCCGAGGCCGATCTCTACGACTTCCTGCTCAGCGGCACGCTGCCGCGGCCGCAGTTCGAAGACGGCGACACCGTGGTGGTGGGGCCGCGCGGGCCGGTGGTGACGGTGACCGGCGACGTCGCCCAGGCGTTTCATTACGAGCTGGAAACCCCGGCACTGTCGGGTGCGGCGCTGCTGCAACTGGCCGAGCTCAGCCCCGGGGTTTCGCATGCGCTGGTGCGCGGGGTGCGCGACGACGGGCCGTTCTCGCGCTACCTGCCGCTCGAGGGCTTCCGCGACGATCAGGTGCAGGCCGGCGACGAAGTGCTGTTCTCCGCCGATCGCCGCACCGACAGCATCGTGGTGCAGATCGAAGGCAGCTTCCAAGGGCCGTCGCGGTTTGCGGTGCCCAAGGGCGCAAGCCTCATGGAGCTGCTCGACGGCATTCCCGTCAACCCGGCCATGGCCGACGTCGGCAGCATCTCCATCCGCCGGGAGAGCGTCGCCGTACGGCAACGGCAATCCCTCGAAGACAGCCTGCGGCGGCTCGAAACCACCTACCTCGGCGCCTCGTCCGCCACCGCGGAGGAGGCGCAGATCCGCGCCGTCGAGGCCGAGCTGATTCAGGATTTCGTCAGGCGCGCGCGGCAGATGCAACCCAGCGGGCGCATGGTGATCGCCAGCAACGGCCGACTCAGCGACATCCGCCTGCAGGACGGCGACATCATCACCATTCCCGAGCGCTCCGATGCGCTGCTCATCGCCGGCGAGGTGCTGATACCCCAGGCCATGGTGTACGTGCCCAACCGCAGCGCCAAAGACTATGTCGAGCGCGCCGGCGGCTTCACCGAGCGCGCCGACCGCAGCCGCATTCTGGTGGTGCGGCAGAACGGCGAGGTGGTGCCCGCCCGCGGCCTGACGCTGCGGCCGGGCGACGAGATTCTGGTGCTGCCCGAGGCGCCGGTGAAGAACCTGCAGCTGGCCGCCACCATCGCCCAGATCGTCTACCAGTTGGCCATCGCGACCAGCGTCGCGATCAACATCTGAGGCCGCATGCGCACCTCGTGGCAGATCACCCGCAGCGTCTGGCACGCCATGTTCATGCGCGAGGTGCTGGCGCGCACCATGGCCAACCGCTTCGCCTGGTTCTGGATGCTGGCCGAGCCGGTGCTGCTGGTGGTGATCATGATCTGGGTGCGCGACCTGCTCGGCCGCATGCGCTTCGTCATCGGCGCCGAGTTCGTGCCCTGGCTGATCGTCGGCCTGGTGTCGTTCTTCCTGTTTCGCGAAGGGGTGATGCGCTCCATGGGGGCCATCAACGCCAACCAGGCGCTGTTCGCCTACCGCCAGGTGCTGCCGGTGGATCCGGTGCTGGTGCGCAACGTGCTCGAAGGGCTCATCAAGACGCTGGTGTTCTTCATCCTCGTCGGCGGCGCCGCCCTGCTCGGCTACCACATGGTGCCGGGGGACCCGCTGGCAGTCCTCGGCGTGTGGCTGTCGCTGTGGCTGCTGGGCCTGGGGGTCGGGCTGGTGGTGTCGGTAGGCGCCACCCTGATCAACGGCGTCGAAGCGGCCGTGCGGCTGGCCATGCTGCCCCTGCTGCTGCTGTCGGGGGTGATCATCCCGCTGCACATGCTGCCCCACAGCGTGCAGCAGTACCTGCTCTACAACCCCATCCTGCACGCCCTCGAGAGCATCCGCCTGGGCTTCTTCGACGGCTACAAGGCCATGGCGGGGGTAGACATGGGCTACGTGTGGCTGTGGATTCTGCCGCTGCTGGCCCTGGGGCTGGCCCTGCACCTGCGCTTCGTCACCCGGCTCAAAGCCCAATGAACGCCCAATGATCGAAGTGAAAGGCCTCTACAAGCGCTATCAGAACCACCACGGCAGCGACTGGGTGCTGCGCGACGTCAGCTTCACCCTGCCCCGGGGGGTGAGCGTCGGCGTGGTGGGCCGCAATGGCGCCGGCAAGTCGACGCTGCTGCGGCTGATCGGCGGCATGGACGCCCCCAACCGCGGCGACATCGTCCGCCACGGGCGGGTGTCGTGGCCCATGGGCCTGTCGGGGGGGTTTCAGGGCTCGATGAGCGGCCGCCAGAACACCAAGTTCGTCGCCCGGGTGCACGGCAACAGTGCCTCCATCCCCGCGGTAATCGAGGCGGTGGAGGCGTTCGCCGAGCTGGGCCCGGCGTTTGACGACCCGGTGCGCACCTACTCCAGCGGCATGCGCAGCCGGCTGGCGTTCGGGCTGTCGCTGGCGTTCGAGTTCGATCTGTACCTTTCCGACGAAGCCACCGCCGTGGGCGACATGGCGTTTCGCGCCAAGGCCAAGCGCGCCTTCGAAGACCGGGTGGGCCGCGCCAGCCTGATGATGGTGTCGCACGCCGAAGGCATTCTGAAAGAACTGTGTCAGGCCGGCATCTGGCTGCACGAGGGCCAGGCCTTGTGGTTCGACGACATCAAAGACGCCCTGGCCGC
>JBLRXD010000031.1:20717-23422 GCA_047920935.1 Pseudomonadales bacterium
AGCCTGCTGCAGAAACATCCCTACTGGCTGGCGGTGCTGATCGCCATCGTCGGCGCCGGCGGCTACTGGTGGCTGTGGGCCACCGACCGCTACGTCTCCGAAGCCAACGTGGTGCTGCAGAGCGCGCGCATGGCCCAGCCCGAGTTCAGCATGTCGTCGATCCTGGGCGGCGGCAGTTCCAACGACCTGCTCATGCTGCGCGATCACCTGCGCTCGGTAGACATGCTGCGCAAGCTCGATACCGCCCTCGACCTGCGCAACCACTACGCCAGCAACCACATCGATGCGTTGTCGCGCATCGCCGCCGATGCGCCCATGGAGCACCTGCATCGCTACTACCTGAAGCGCGTCAGCGTGGAGATCGACGAGTACGCCCACGTGCTGCGGGTCAAGGCCCAGGCGTACGACCCGCAGACGGCCCACGCCATCGCCACCCTGCTGCTGGAGGAAGGCGAAGCCCACATGAACGCCCTGGGCCACCGCCTGGCCGCCGAGCAGGTGCGTTTCATCGAAACCCAGGTGCTCGATCTGCGCGCCCGCCTCGACGCCGCCATGGAAACCCTGCTGGCCTACCAGAACGAGCAGGGGCTGGTGTCGCCCACCGGCACGGTGGCAAGCGTCAGCGCCGTGGTCGCGGCGCTGGAAGGGGAACTCGCGAGCCTGAAGGCGCAGCGCAGCGCCCTGGGGGCCTCGCAGAGCGAGCGCGCACCCGAGATGGTGCGGCTCACCAGCCAGGTCAACGCGCTGGAGCGGCAGATCGCCCTGGAGAGCGCGCGCCTGGCGGCCAGCAACGGCGGCTCGCTGAACCGCCTGTCGGCGGATTTCGAGACGCTGCGGCTGCAGGTGGATTTCGCCCGGGAGATGTACGCCAGCGCGCTGACGGCGCTGGAGAGCACCCGGGTGGAGGCGGCGCGGTCGCTGAAGCAGGTGTCGATTCTGCAGAGCCCCACCGTGCCCGAGTACGCCACCGAGCCCCGGCGGCTCTACAACCTCACCGTGTTCGCCCTGATGGCGCTGCTGGCCGGCCTGATCGCCCATCTGCTGACCGCCATCGTGCGCGACCACCGGGATTGAACCGGCCGAAACCGGCGTGGGGAGAATAATGGATAGAAAAGGCATCATCCTCGCCGGCGGCTCCGGCACCCGGCTGTATCCGCTCACCCGCAGCGTCAGCAAGCAACTGCTGCCCGTCTACGACAAGCCGATGATCTATCATCCGCTGACCACGTTGATGTACGCCGGCATTCGCGACGTGCTGGTGATCTCGACCCCCAGCGATCTGCCGCGGTTCTGCGAGCTGCTCGGCGACGGCGCCGAATGGGGCATGAACATCGGCTACGCCGAGCAGCCGTCGCCCGACGGCCTGGCCCAGGCGTTCACCCTCGGCCGCCACTTCATCGGCGAGAACCCCAGCGCCCTGGTGCTGGGCGACAACATCTTCTACGGCCACGGCCTGGATGCCTCGCTGCGGCGCGCCTCGGCCCGCCAGGACGGCGCCACCGTCTTCGTCTACCACGTCAACAACCCCAGCGCCTACGGCGTGGCCGAGTTCGACGACGACGGCCGGGTGATCGGCCTCGAGGAGAAGCCGCAACGGCCGCGCTCGAGCTACGCGGTCACCGGGCTGTACTTCTACGACGACACCGTGACGGAGGTGGCCGCCGACATCCGCCCATCGGCCCGAGGGGAGCTCGAGATCACCGACGTCAACAAGCACTACCTGGCCGCCGGCAACCTGCACGTCGAGGTGCTGAGCCGGGGCAGCGCCTGGCTCGACACCGGCACCCATCAGGCGCTGATGCAGGCCGGGCAGTTCGTGCAGACCATCGAAGAGCGCCAGGGGCTGAAGATCGCCTGCCCGGAAGAGGTGGCCTACCGCATGGGCTACATCGACTGCGAGCAACTCGCCCGGCTGGCGCAGCCGCTGTGCAAGAGCGGCTACGGCCAGTACCTGCTGAAGCTGCTCGACGAGAGGGTGTTCTGATGCGCGTCATCCCCACCGACATCGCCGACGTGGTGATCGTCGAGCCCAGGCGCTTCGGCGACCACCGCGGTTGCTTCTTCGAGAGCTGGTCGCAACAGGCGTTCGCCGAGCACGGCATTCACGCCAACTTCGTGCAGGACAACCACAGCCGCTCGGCCCAGGGGGTGCTGCGCGGGCTGCACTATCAGCTCTGGCACCCCCAGGGGAAACTGGTGCGGGTCACCGCCGGCGAGGTGTTCGACGTAGCCGTCGACCTGCGCCGCACCGCGCCCAGCTTCGGCCGTTGGATCGGGGTGACGCTGTCGGCCGACAACGCCCGGCTGCTGTGGATACCGCCGGGGTTCGCCCACGGCTTTTTCGTCACCAGCGCCGAAGGCGCCGAGTGCCAGTACAAGTGCACCGACCGCTACGCGCCCGACTACGAGCGTTCGCTGCGCTGGGACGACCCGGAGATCGGCATAAGCTGGCCGCTGATCGACGGCCAGCCGCCGACGCTGGCGGCGAAGGACGCCGCCGGCGCCCTGCTGCGCGATGCCGAGGTATACCCGTGATGCGCGCGCTGATCACCGGCGCCGGCGGGCAACTGGGGCGCGAACTGCTGGCCACCGCGCCCGAACACGTGCAATGCGTGGCGCTTGATCGCCACTGCCTCGACATCGGCGACGGCGGCAGCGTCGAGCGCGCCCTCCGCCGGCGCAAGCACAAACCGGTATTCATGGTG
>JBLRXD010000032.1:0-22612 GCA_047920935.1 Pseudomonadales bacterium
CCGGAATCCGGTGCCCCCACCACTGCTGGCGTGAGATGCACCAGTCCTGGATGTTGCGCATCCAGGAAAAATAGACGTTCTCGTACTGCTTCGGCACGAACTCCACGTCGCCGTTTTCCACCGCCGCAATGGCCGGCTCTGCCAGCGGCGCGATCTTGACGAACCACTGATCGGTGAGCAGCGGCTCGATCACCGCACCGGAGCGGTCGCCACGGGGCACCATCAGGGTGTGATCGTCTACCCGGTCGAGCAGCCCTTGCGCGTCCAGGTCGGCTACCACCTGGCGCCGCGCGGCGACGCGGTCGAGACCGCGGTACTGCTCCGGAACCTGATCGTTGAGGGTCGCATCCTCGGCGAAAATGTTGATCAGTGGCAGTTGGTGGCGGGCGCCCACCTCATGGTCGTTGAAGTCGTGCGCCGGCGTGATCTTGACGCAGCCAGTGCCGAATTCCATGTCGACGTATTCGTCGGCGATGATGGGGATCTCCCGGCCCACCAGCGGCAGCCGCACCCGTTTGCCCACCAGGTCGCGATAGCGGGTGTCGTCGGGGTGCACGGCCACGGCGGTGTCGCCGAGCATGGTCTCCGGGCGGGTCGTCGCCACCACCAGATGATCTTTACCATCGGCCGTGGTGGCGCCATCCATGAGCGGGTAACGGAAGTGCCACAGCTGGCCTTGCTCCTCGGTGTTCTCCACCTCGAGATCAGAGATGGCCGTCTTCAGCTGCGGATCCCAGTTCACCAGCCGCTGGCCGCGGTAGATGAGCCCTTCCTCATGCAGGCGTACGAACACCTCCAGCACCGCGTTGGAGAAACCTTCGTCCATGGTGAAGCGCTCGCGGCTCCAGTCGAGCGACGAGCCCATGCGGCGCAGCTGCCGCGAGATGCTGTCGCCGGACTGCGCCTTCCACTCCCACACCCGGTCGATGAAGGCATCGCGGCCGATGTCGTAGCGGTTCTTGCCCTCGGCGTTGAGCTGCCGCTCCACCAGCATCTGGGTGGCGATGCCGGCGTGATCGGTGCCCATCTGCCACAGGGTACGATCGCCCTTCATGCGGTGATAGCGGATCAGGGCATCCATCAGCGTGTGCTGAAAGGCGTGCCCCATGTGCAGGCTTCCGGTCACGTTCGGCGGTGGGATGACGATGCAGTAGGCCGGCCCGTTGCCGGATGGCGCGAAATAGCCCGCGTTCTCCCACTCTTCGTACAACTTCTGCTCGATGCCGTGGGGATCGAAACTATGCTCCATCAAGGTCCTCGTCGGGTGATGTGTCGTTGAATTGTGCCGTGATGGACTGGCTCAGCTGTTCGCGTACCGCATCGAGCAGCTCTCGACGCAGGTCGTCGATGCCATTCAGCACTGCTGCCTGCAGCCAGCTTTGCAGGGTTTCGTCTATGCGCACCTTGAGCGCGGCATTGAGTTCGTCGGTATGCTCGGGCGTCCATTCGATTTGGCGTGCTTCGATGGCGCCGCGGGCGTCATCCAGCAATTCGCGCGCCGACTGCCGCCAGTCGTCGGAAAGCAGCGTCTTGAACATTTCATCGTTCAGCTGTGAGGTGCTGCTGTCGTGCTGATCGTTGCCGCGCTGGAAGTCGCCGGCTCCGGAGAGAAAGCTTTCGTTGACGCTGACCCCGCCGTCGACCACATCCTCCAACAGGGGCACCTGTTCCTCATCGGTTTCCGCCGGTTGCTCGGGGGCGGATTGCTGGTTTTCCTCCAGCAGGGTGCGGATCGACTCGAGATCACCGAGGATGCCGCTGGTGCTGCCTGGCAGTCGCTGCTTGGTCACGCTGCTTCCCAGTCGTCGAGTTCGTGATGAAACAGTGGGTAGCCGCGATCGCGATAGAATTTGTAGCGGTCGCGCCCTTCGCCCCGGTTCGCGCCCACGACGATTTCGGCCACCCGCTCGAAACGACCGAAGAACGTGGGTATGTGATCTGCCAGGTTGATGAGCACCCCGTCGGCCTCGTCAGGAGGGGTCGAGCCGATGATCAGCGGCGCGATGGGTGCCGCGGTGCTGGTGGCAGGGCGCTCATCGGCGCGGGCGTGGGGCAGGAACCGATCTTGCGGAAAGTGCCATAGCAACTCGTCCACCTCCGCGACCGCCGCCGGGTCAGCATGGATGTGCACCCGGTGGCCGCCGCCTACGGCCTTCGCCGACAGGCGACAGGCGAAGCGCCAGGCGGCGCTCAGGTCTACGTCCTGGAGGATGTAGAAGTCGACGCGCGTCACCCCGCGGCATGCTCGATGAGGTAGCGGAACAACAGCCCTACGGGTCGACCGGTTGCGCCCTTGGCGGCACCGCCCTGAAAGGCGCTTCCGGCCACATCCAGATGCGCCCAGGGGTACTTGTCGGCGAAGCGCGACAGGAAGCAGGCAGCCGTGATGGAACCGGCGCCCGGGCTGCCGATGTTGGGAACGTCTGCGAAGTTGCTCTTCAGCATTTCCTGATAATCGTCCCACAGCGGCATGCGCCAGGCGCGATCGCCGCTCCACTGGCCGGCCGCCAGCAACTGCTCGGCGAGGGCGTCATCCTTGCTGAACAGGCCGGACGCGTGGGCGCCCAGGGCAACGATCATGGCGCCGGTCAGGGTCGCGACGTCGACCACGGCTTTGGGCTTGAAGCGCTCGACGTAGGTGAGCGCGTCGCAGAGCACCAGCCGGCCCTCGGCGTCGGTATTGAGGATCTCCACGGTTTTTCCGGACATGGTGCGCACGATATCGCCCGGTCTGGTGGCTTTGCCGCTGGGCATGTTCTCGGCCGCGGCGACCACGGTGATGACGTTGACGGGCAGCTTGGCCTCTGCCGCCGCGCGAATGGCGCCGAGTACCGTGGCGGCACCACACATGTCGAACTTCATCTCGTCCATGTTCGCCGGGGGTTTGAGGCTGATGCCGCCGGTGTCGAAGGTGATGCCCTTGCCCACCAGCACCACCGGTGCGGCGCCACGCTTACCGCCCTGGTAGTGCACCACGATCATCCGCCCGGGGCTGTCGCTACCCTGGGACACCGCTAGAAACGCGCCCATGCCGAGATCTTTCATCTGCCGCTCGTCGAGCACGTCGACCTTCACCTTCTCCAGCCGCCCCAGCTTGCGGGCTTCGCGGGCGAGGTAGACCGGGTTGCAGATGTTGGGGGGTTGGTTGCCCAGGTCGCGGGCGAGGTCGAGGCCGGCTTGCAGCCCGGTGGCTTCACCGACCGCTCGCTGCACGGTGGTGCGGGCGCGACCGTCGGCATGCACGGCGACGGCTTTCAGGCTGATCGAGTCGTTGTCGGTGCCGGTCTTGTGCTCGGTGAACGAATACAAGGCATTGGCCAGCGCCGCCAGCCCCGTGCTCACGCGCCAGTAGAGATCCTGGTCTTTGACGTTGGTGCTGGCAAGCCCCCAGACGGCGCTGGCCGCCTTCAGCGGCTTGACGGCCCTGGCGGCGGTGTCGGCAATTTTGCGGTACTCGGCGGCGGTGACCTCCGCGTCTGCGCCGCCCACCACCAGCAGTCGTTTCACCGCGGCTTTTTCGGGCAGATTCACCACCAGCGCCTTGCCCGGCTTATCGATGAAGTCATCCATGGCGGCAGCGAACAGGTCGCTGTGGCGATGCCGTGCGGCGACTTGACGGGCCTGCTCGACGCTGGTGATCAGGCATGGCGTTTTCAGTTCGGCCAGGGCGCCGGTTTTTACGGAGTACTTCATGGGCCTCTATCGTCGCTGGTTCAGCGCGATTCTAGTTGAATTCCCGCCACATGACATACGCCGTCCCGCGGCCGCTCGCTGGCCGCGATCGCAGGGACGTCGACTTGGCCCCTTCAGCGCGCCGGCTTCGGTTCCACGACGATCTGGCTGGAAGAAAGCAAATCCGGCCAGGTGCGGCGTTGCGGGTCGACGTACATCCATAGATAGCCCAGACCCAGCGTCGCGAACGACAGCATGGCGGCGATGAAGCGCAGCGTCGCTTGGGTCAGGGTCAGCGATGGTCCGTAGCTGCTGATGATCTGCAGACGCCAGGCGAGCATGCCCAGGGTCTGCCCGCGGCCGACCCAGAAGTAGGCGAAAAACCCGTACAGCTCGAGGAACAGAATGCTGCGGACCGCGGCCCCGTAGACCATGTCGTTGGCGATGGCCACCATGAGGAACAAGGTGACCATCCACAGGGCCAGCACCAGCAAGGCGTCGTAGAACATCGCGCCCAGCCGGCGCAGCAGGCCCGCCGGTCGCAGTTCGGGCGCCTCAGAATGCGGCGCGATGGTCGACAACTCGAACGGGGCGGCCGCAGAACTCTTCCTGGGTCATGGCCTGCAGCACTTCCGGGTCGTCGCAATTGGCCCAGGCGCGGCGGCCATCGGGCAGCAGGCAGACCACGTGGCCGATGCTCGGGCCTTCCGCGCCGTACATGACGGTGTAACTTTCCACCGTGGCGTCGCCACTGTAGTTCAGGACCACCTCGCGGGTCGGGGTGGCGTCGACCTCAGCCTGCACGTTCTCGTGGCGGAACGGCGCGGTGGGCGGTTCGGCCGCGTACACGCCGAAGGCATGCTTGGTGAGATAGCCACCGTTGGCGGTGATCAGGCATTTGGCGCCCTGATCCTGCCGTAACAGCTCCACAGCCCGGGCGATGGAGTGCATGACGTAGTTGTTCAGCGGACCGCCGGCGAACGTCAGGCCGCCGGTGATGGTGAGCGGCCGGCTCGCGTCCAGGCCGATTTCCGCGGCAGCGATCTGCACCGCCACCGGGAAGCAGCTGTAGACGTCCACCAGCTGCAGGTCGGCGGGGGTGAGGCCGGCCAGTTGCAGCGCGCGGCCGCCGGCGATGCGGATGGCTGGGGAGCTGTAAAGGTTGTCGCGGTTGGAGACGTGGTAGTGATCATGGGCATCGGTGCCCGCCCACGGATACACCCATTGCGCTTCGGGGATGCCCAATGCCCGTGCCTTGCTGACCGAGCACATGATCAGCGCCGCCCCCTGGTCGACGTTGTTGTTCGAGTTCATCAGCTTCGGATACGGGAACGACACCGGCCGATTGGCGCTCGACAGGGTGCGGATCTCCTCCGCCGTTTTCGGTTGGCGAATCCAGGCGTGGGGATTGTCGGCGGCGACCCGGCTGAAACCGGCCCACAGCTCGGAGATGCGCTCGAGGTGCGCGGCGATGCTCTCGCCGCGGTGGTGACGCAGGGCATTCTCGAACAGCGGGTAGATCTGGATGGGCTGACCGATACGCAGCGCCTTTTCCGCTGGATGGCGCATGTCCACATCCTCGCCGAAGATGCGGTCCGGGGTGCCCGGCAGGGCCTGCCACTCGAGTTTGACGTCTGCGCGGCGGGCTTTGGCCTGGCTGTTGCCGCACTCGGCACCGGTGATGACGATGATGTCATGGGTGCCGTTCTGAATGTCGAGGGCGCTCTGGTTGACCACGGTCTGCACGAAATTGCCGCCGAACTGGCTCAGCGCGGTTTCCGCACCGGGATTGCCGATGGCCTCGGCAACGGCCTTGGCCGGATTCTGGTAGGGCCAGATGCCGCGGATCACGCGGATGGAGCCTGCATCCGTCAGCAGGGCCGGTGCGCCGGCGTCTTCGGCTGCCTGGCGTACCGCGTCGATCATCAGTGCCACGGGCTCCTTACCCGCCAGTGGATCGTCGCTGCGCTGCTCGAGCTGGGCTACGCCTACCAGGATCGGTGTTTCGCTCATGAATGCTGCCTTTCGTCGTGCGAATGAGTGGGTGGCGGCATGATACAAAAAAACCGCGCTCACGGGCGCTGATGATCCTCGAACGCAGACCAGCAGAATCAGCTCGCGGGCAACAGCAGTCCGCTGGCGAGGTTCTGAATGTCGCGGCGGATGATTTCCTCCCGTTGCGCCAGAGCCGCGAACAAACCGTCCACGGCCTTTGAGGTGACGTACTCTCCCAGATCGCGGGGCGGCACCTCGGCCAACAGCGGAGCAGTCGGCGCGCTGTGAGCCAGATCGGGGATCGGGCTGGCTGGCAGGCTGTCGCGCAGCACCTCCTCCCCGGCCAGGGCGATGCTTTTCTGCAGTTCGTATGCCCGCAGCGCCCCCGCATAAAGCTCGTTGGCCCCGCTCTGGGCCAGCGTCTGGGCAACGGCCGGCCCGAGGGTCTCGAGCAGTGCCTCGCGGGTGCGGGCCATGACGAACTCCGTGGCCGCCGAGGTTCCTCCCTGCAGCAGCAGTTCGGCGTCGCCGCTGGAGATGCTGGCGATGGCCGCCCGCAGCACCGGCCCGGCGCCGGGTATGGCCGCCTGGGCGGCATGATTCATCAGCTGCTCCAACCGGGTCGCTTCCGGATCGCCGCCGTGCAGGTCGCGAGCCACCGCCAGCACCAGGCC
Source organism: Pseudomonadales bacterium (assembly GCA_047920935.1). Classification (GTDB taxonomy): domain Bacteria; phylum Pseudomonadota; class Gammaproteobacteria; order Pseudomonadales; family Azotimanducaceae; genus UBA7803. The sequence goes on from JBLRXD010000032.1 coordinate 6,342, forward strand.
CAGGGGCGGCGGGAGCAGGATGCGCACCAGCGGATTGTCGAGGTAGCCGCCGGCGCCCGACAACCCGGCGATGATCGTATCGACCCCGGCGCCGAGGCTACGGGTGAAATGGCTGGCAAGGGTGCGCTGCAGTTGCTGCTGCGCCGCCAGGGTGACGTTGCGCTGCAGTTCGGTGAAGCCGCCGGGCGAGCACGAAGACAACAGCAGCACGGCAACCAGGCCGCAGATCAAACGACGCATTTGGGTGATCCCCATCGGGCAGCCGGAATGCCGCGCCAGGTACGGCGGCGGGAGGCGCGCGATTCTAGCAGCCGCCCGGATGGGCGCAAGATGCCGGACCGGTCTGTTCGACAGCCGGGGAGCGGTGTGCTCCCCGGCTGTCGAGCGTTGGTCAGCGGTTGGTGTTGGAGGGAATTTCGTTGAAGGGAATGCCTTTGTCGGCGCGCATGTCCTCGGGCAGGCCGAGCACCCGTTCGGCGATGATGTTGCGCAGGATCTGGTCGGTACCGCCCTCGATCCGCACCGCGGGGGAGCGCAACAGCATGGCCTGGAAGCGGGCCGAGCCCTCCGCCTGCTCCGGGTCGGTGAGGGCGCCGCCAAGACCCTGCAGGTCGAGGGCGAACTTGGCGATGTCCTGCATCATCGTGCCCGCCACCAGCTTGCCGATGGAGGCCTCCGGCCCCGGCGTCTGGCCTTTGGAGAGGGCGGTCAACAGCCGCGAGGCGGTGTTGCGCAGGCCCGCCGCCTTGACGTGCCAGTCGGCGATCCGCGAACGTACCGCCGGGTTGGCGATGGCGCTGCCGGCACCCAGCGGCAGGGCTTCCACCAGTTGCTTCAGTTCCGGGTAGCCGGTGGCGATGCCGCCGCCGATGGCCAGGCGCTCGTTCATCAGCGTCGTCAGCGACACCCGCCAACCTTCGCCCACCGCACCCAGGCGCTGGGCGTCGGGAAGGCGGACGTTGTCGAAATAGACCTCGTTGAACTCGCTCTGGCCGTTGGCCTGCTTGATCGGTCGAATATCGACCCCGGGAGAGCGCATGTCCAGGAAGAACATGGTCATGCCCTTGTGCTTGGCCACGCTGGGGTCGGTCCGGGTGATGAGGATGCCGAAGTCGCTGTGTTGCGCCCCGGAGGTCCAGATCTTCTGGCCGTTGATGACCCACTCGTCCCCGTCCTTCTCGGCGCGCGTGCGCAGGCCGGCCAGGTCGGAACCGCCGTGCGGTTCGGAGAACAGCTGGCACCAGATTTCCTCGCCTGACGCCAGCTTGGGCAGGTAGCGCGCCAGCTGTTCCTCGTTGGCGTAAGCCATCAGGGTCGGCGCGCACATGCCATGGCCGATGATGAACAGGCCCGAAAGCTTGCTGTACAAACCTTCTTCCTGATTCCAGATGACGTTTTCGATGGGGCTCGCGCCGCGTCCGCCGTATTCCTTCGGCCAGGTCAGGCACGCCCAGCCGGCGTCCGCCTTCTTGCGCTGCCACTTGCGCGCCTCTTCGAGGCCGTCGTAGGGGCCGGTGTTGGTGCTGCCGAAACCGCTACGCTCGAGGTACGGCTTGAGGTAGGTGGGCGCGTTGGCAGCTATCCAGGCGCGGGCCTCGGCGCGGAATGCGGCTTCCTGGGGGGTATCGCTGAAATCCATGTGTCTCTCCTGTCTGCCGCTAGGCCGCGGTTGGTTGCTGATTCGCGGTGGGTTCCAATGCCTGTACCAGCCGGTCTTCCCACACGGTCAGACCGCCGAGCTCCAGCGCGAGGAAGTTGGAGCGCCGGTAGTACAGGTGGCAGTCGAACTCCCAGGTGAAGCCCATGCCGCCGTGCACCTGGATGTTGTCCTTGCTGCACTGCTGGAACGCCTGGGTAGCGGAAACCCGGGCGGTGGCCGCGGCCAGCGGCAGGTCTGCGGAGCCCGTGGACAGCGCCCAGGCCGCGTAGTAGCAGTTCGACTCCGCCAGTTTCGCGGTCACGTACATGTCGGCAAGCATGTGCTTGATGGCCTGGAACGAGCCGATCGGACGGCCGAACGCGAAGCGCTCCCGGGCGTAACCCACGCCCATCTCCAACGCCCGCTCGGCACCGCCGAGTTGCTCGAAGGCGTACAGCACCGCGGCGCGGTCGTTGAGCGTTTGCAGCGCTTCCCAGCCTTGGCCGGGCGCGCCCAGCGGTTCCGCCGGCGTGTTCACGAACTCGATGCTGGCGCTATTGCGGGTCGGGTCGACGGTGCTGACCTCCTGCCGCTGCACCGCGGCGCTGGCCACATCCACCAGGTACAGGCCGAGCCCGCCGTCGGCAGCGCGCGCCACCACGACCAGCAGGTCGGCGATGCCACCGTCGGGAACGATGAGCTTGCTGCCGTTGAGCGTGCCGTCGGCGTAGCGGGTGGAAATCGATTCGGGCGTGGTCTGCTCGCGGGTTTCAACCAGCGCCAACGCGCCTTTGCAGTCGCCGGCGGCGATGGCGGGCAGCCAGCGGGACTTCTGCTGGTCGCTGCCCCACAACAGCAGCGCCTCGGTGAGCAGATAGACGGTGGAGCCGAACGGCACCGGCGCCAACGCAGCACCCAGTTCGCGTGCGATCAGGCACAACTCGAGATAGCCGGCACCGGCGCCGCCATAGCTCTCGGGAATGCTGGTGCCCACCAGGCCCATCTCGGCCAGACCACGCCATACGGGCTCGGCGTATGCCGCCTTGCCCTCGAGCACGCTGCGAACCACGGTGGAATCGCAGCGCTCTCTGAGAAACCGTGCCGTCTGCTCACGGACCAGCTGCTGGTCCTCGGAAAAATCGAAGTTCAAGCTTTCGCTCCCGTCGGGAAGGGGGCCGGCAAAGTTACCGGAAAATTGGGAAAAGTTCTAACATGTTATATTTTACCCGTCAGGTACCTACGGCAATCGATCACAGGGGCAGCAGTATGACGGGAACGGTGTTGATCGCGGGCGCCAGCGGGCTGGTGGGCACGGCCGCCGCCCTGGCCTTCATCGAGGCGGGCTGGGAGGTGGTTGCCGTGTCGCGGCGCCGGCCCGAACTGCTCGAAGGCAGGAGGTACCGGCATCTGGCCCTGGACCTGCAGGATGCCGCGGCCTGTCGTGCGGCGGTAGCCGATCTGGCGAGTGTGACCCACGTGGTGTACACGGCCGTATACGAGATGCCCGGGCTGATTGCCGGCTGGTCGGATCCGCGGCAGATCGAGACCAACGGCCGCATGCTGCGCAACCTGATGGAGCCCCTGGCCGAGCGCGCAACGCTTGCGCACGTGACCATTCTGCAGGGCACCAAGGCATACGGTGGCCACATCCGGCCCATGCGCGCCCCAGCCCGGGAAGATCAGCCGCGGGTCGATCACCCGAACTTCTACTGGCTGCACGAAGACTTCGTGCGCGCCCAGGCGGCTGAGTGTGGCTACGCCTTCACCATCTTCCGGCCGCAGCTCATCGTCGGGCCGAATCACGGCGTGGTCATGAACCTGCCGCCGGTGATCGGCATCTATGCCGCCATGCGGCGCGCTGAAGGGCTGCCGTTCAGCTTTCCCGGCGGCGCCGACTGGATCTGGGAAGCGGTGGACGCCCGGCTGGTCGGCAACGCGGCTTTGTGGGCGGCACGCTCGCCGGCCGCGGCCAACGAAACGTTCAACCTCACCAACGGCGAGGTGTTTTCGTGGCGCGACATGTGGCCCGCCATGGCCCGCACCCTTGGGGTGGAGGTCGGCGCGGACGAGCCGCAGTCGCTGGCCGAGTATCTGCCGGCACGGCAGGAACTGTGGCAGCGCATCACGGCCGAGCACGGCCTGCGGCCGATTCCGCTGTCCGATCTTCTGGGAGAGTCGCACCATTATGCGGATCTTTGCTTCGCGTACGGCCAGGATGAGCCGCCGGCGCCCACCTATCTCAGCACCGTGAAGATCAAGCAGGCGGGCTTTGGCGAGGCCTGCAACACCGAGGAGAGCTTCTGCTATTGGCTGCGGGATCTGATGGCGCGCAAGGTGCTGCCACCGCGCTAGCGGCCGCTCACAGCATCAGACCGATGACCAGGTAGCCGGCCAAAGCTACGCCCCCGGCGAGCAGGGCATAAGGGAGTTGGGTGCGCACATGGTCGATGTGATCGGTTGCGGCCGCCATGGACGCCACGACGGTGGTGTCGCTGATGGGCGAAGCATGATCACCGAAGATGGCGCCGGCAAGCACCGCCCCCAGCAGCACCGCTGGCTCCACCGACAGCCCCAGGGCGATGGCGATGGCGATCGGGATCATGATGGCAAAGGTGCCCCAGCTCGAGCCGATGGCGAACGCGGTGAAGCCGGATACCAGAAAGATCAGCGCTGGCAGCACAGCCAGGGGTACGTTGTCGCTCACCAGTGCCGCGACGAATCGACCGGTACCCAGAGCGGCGGTCACGTTGCCCAGCGCCAGCGCCAGCAGCAGGATCACGGCGACCGGCAGGAGACCGCCCGCCCCGCGCAGCGACACGCTCATCAGCTCGTCGAGCCGCCGTCGCTGCAGCACCAGCGCCATGCACCAGATGGTGGCCAGGCCCGCCAGCACCGCCCATAGCACGGAGGTAGATCCGGAGCCGGCGGCCAGGTTGCCGTCCCCGGTGACGTAAAGCCCCAGGGGCACTGTAGCCACCATCACCATAATCGGTGCGAGCATGAATGCGGGGCCCGCTGTCGCGCTCCCAGAGGCTTTCTGGTCGATGAGCGACGGATCCACCAACGGCGCTGCGTGGGGCCACAGCACCCGGCCGCCCCGGGTACGTTCCTCGGCCTGCTTCATCGGCCCGATGTTCCAGCGCAAGGCGATGGTCGCGGCCGCCAGGAGCACGGCGAAAATGGCGTACAGATTCAGGGGGATGGCCTTGACGAAGGTGCCGAGCGGATCCTCCAGGCCGGTGCCGCCGAGCAGCCCGAGATTGAACGCTCCCCAGGCGTTGAGCGGAATCAGGATGCAGATGGGCGCGGAAGTCGAGTCGATCAGATAGGCGAGGCGTTCCCGGGAGATGCGGAAGCGATCGAACAGCGGCCTGGATACCGAACCGGCCACCAGCAGGGTCAGGTTGGATTCGATGAACACCACGATGCCGGTGAGCCACGCCAGCCACTCGGCCTTGGCCGGAGCATCGACCCAGCGGCGTCGTTCGAGCCAGCGCACGAAGCCGCTGACCCCGCCGGTGCGTTCCATGGTGGCGATCATGGCGCCGATGATCAGAGTGAAGCCGATGACCCTGGCGTCGCCAGGGCTCCCCAGCACCGCTACGGCCCCTTCTATGGCGTCGGCCAGGGCGGCCAGGGGGGTGCCGCTGCCGAGCAGCCACCAGCCGAGCCAGATGCCAGCCATCAGTGACAGGATCACCTGGCGGCTGACTATGGCCAGGGCGATGGCGCAGACGGGCGGCAGGAGCGCTGTCCAATCCGGTTCCTGCATGTTTCGCCTCAGGGCTGGGGCGGCTGAAAGACGACGGAGAAGGTGCCGAGGTCGCCGAGACCGTCGTTGCTCAGCGGCGCAGGTTCCAGGATGGGAATGCGCTGGCGCGGGTTGCGCGCGTCGAGGCGCGCGATCGAGGCTTCCAGTACCTCGCCCAGGGGGCTCAGCAGGCAGATCAGCTCGCCGGCACGCACCATCTCGCCCTGCAGCGCTACGCGGCGCTCGGTCAGTTGCCGACGGGTACCGTCGATCATGCGCCAGACGGTGGCCTCGCTGAATATCTGCAACTGCTGGTCGACATGGCGCCACTGCAGATCATCGGGCCCCTGCAGCTTGCGCGTGCGCGTCACCCGGCAACGGTCATCCACCTTATAGGTAAAGATCGCCGGTGAGGTTGAGAGATCGGCAGCGTCGCCGGCGCCCGACGTGGCCGGCAGCGGCCCCCCGCCGAGCGCCGCGGCGGCCGCAATCAGCAGATGCCCTGGGCTCACGATTGCCAATGGAGGGAACAGCGCTCTTTCATGGACGGATATTGCTGCAGCCACGGCGCCATGGCAATTACTTGACGAACGCTGGATCGGCTGTGGGCGGGCATGTGAATTGCTACGCTCCGTTTCGGCGCTTAAGTGGTGGATCAGCAGGTCGTCGAAGACGGCAACCTGGTCACCAGCCGCAACCCTGGAGATCTGGAACCGTTCTGTGACAAGTTCATGCAAGCACTGGCGTCCTGAGCCGGATCGCAACACCGGTCTCGAACGCCTCGGGGCGGAGGCGTGAAAGCCGCCGCGGGGCCTGCCTTCGGCATCGGCGTGCTCGCCGCCGTGGTGATCACGACCACGCTCTGGCTGGCCCGAGCGGTCGGCATTACCGACATGAACCTGGAATTGCTCAAGGGCGCGCTTCTCACGGGGAATGCGGGGGCCATGACGTGGGCCATCGGGTTGGGCATTCATCTGATCACGGGGGGCGTGCTCGCGGTGGTCTATGCAGCCATCTTCGAGACCTGGCGACGGGCGGGCTGGCGCCGTGGCATAGCCATCGCGATTCCCCATGCTTTGTTGTCCGGCATCCTGTTGGGATTTCTGCCTGCCATTCAACCAGCGATTGCCGAACATCCGGCTCTACGGCCGGCGGGATTCCTCGCGGTGAACATGGGCTGGATCAGCGTGGTGCTGTTCTTCCTGCTGCACGTGATCTATGGCGCCATGGTTGGTGCCGCGTACCGGGTTCCCCTGCCCGCGCCGGCTGATCGCCGGCCGATGCCTGTGGACGCTTCCTCTCGGGCTCGCAAGCGGCATTGAAGGCCGCGCGCAGGCGCTCTGACGAGTGGTACGGGTGTTGCAGGTGTCCGGGCCCAATTCGAATGCGGAGAGACGACGAATGAAAAAGTTCACATGCCACAAGAGCCTGCTTGCCATCGCGGTGATGGCGTGCAGCGGCACCGCGCTGGCGCAGCAACAGCAACAGCAACAGCAACAGCAACAGCAACAGCAACAGCAACAGCAGGAGTGTCAGCAGCAGGTGCAGCAGCTGCAGAATCAGCTTCAGCAGCAGCAGGTGGATCAGCAGACCGAACAGGCAGTTCGAGAGTTGCTGCTTGCCGCGGAGCAGTCGGGTGAGCGGGAGTGCCAGGCATTCGTCGCTCGAGCGGAAGAAGTGCTCAGTGAGGCCGGTGTGCAGGTGGGCGCCGCGCAGCAGCCGACCCAGCAGCGCCAGCCGTTGGCGCAGCAGCAGCAACAGCAGCAACAGGAGCAACAGGAGCAGCAGCGGCAACAGCAAGAGGAGCAACGGGAGCAGCAGCGCATCGCTCAGCAGCAAGCCGCCCAGCAGCAAGAGCAGCAGCAGCCCGGTGTCGCCCAGGAAGGCGCGCGGGTGCAGATCCAGCAGCAGCCGGCCGAGGTCGAGGTCGAGGCGGCCCCTCCGCAGATCAGGGTGCAGCAGCGCCCGCCCATCGTGACGGTTGAAATGCAGCCGCCGATCGTCGAGATCACCCAAGCCGAGCCGCAGGTACGGGTGCGGCAGGCGGAGCCTCAGGTGCAGTTCGAGCAGGGCGACCCGAACGTGCAGATGACACAGGCGGAGCCGCAGATCGAATTCGTCGAGGCTGAGCCGGAGGTTCGCATCGTGCAGTCCGAAGAGCAGCCGCAAGTTCGTATGCAACAGCAACGACAAGCCGGGGAGCCACAGCAGGAAGGCGAGTTCGCGCCGTTCGAGGGCGACCAGGAGCGGCAACAGCAGCAGCAGCCGCAACAGCAGCAGCAGCCGCAACAGCAGCAGCAGCCGCAACAGCAGCCGCAACAGCAGGAGCGGCAGCAGCAGGGTCAGCAGCGTCAACAGTGAGCGCTGCAGGAAGTGCCGCGTTGCCCGCCTCCGGGCGGCAACGCGGCTGGCGCTCAGGTCATCGCGGCAGCGGGTTTCTGGTAAATCGTGCCATCTGGGTGGAACTGCCGTGCACGGGGTGCGGCGGCCCCACGTCGAAGAACTGCACCTCATAGCCCTTACGGGCGGCAACCCCGGCGGCCCATTGACGGAATTTCGCCCGGGGCCATTCGAACCGGTGGCCGGCGTGGCGGAGTTCTCCCGGCGCCATTCCGTGAAGCCGGTTGTACTCCTGGTTCGGGGTGGTGATCAGCACGGTAGCGGGGCGGAAGCCTCCAAACACCGCATCTTCCACCAGCGACAGACGGCGCGGCTCGATGTGCTCGATCGTTTCCAGCATGACCGCGGCATCGAAACCGCAAAGCCCCGGTTCGGCTTGTTCGAACGAGCCATAGCGCACCTGGATTCGCGCGTCGCGATCGTCGGCCAGTAGCCCGATCGCGGCACGCGCCTCGCCGAGCGCGCGCTGGTCGATATCGATGCCGACGACGCGAGTGAATTGCGGTTGCTGCGCAAGCCTATGCAGCAGCTCGCCGGTGCCGCAGCCGAGGTCGAGCACTCTCGCGGCACCGCATTGCAGCAGTTGGCGGATTACGGTTTCCAGGCGTTCTTCGTGCAGATCGGTAACCGTGGTGGGGTGTGTGCTGAAAATTTCGCCGGCCTGTAAGTGCTATCAGCCGGCAATTATCTACCGCCGACCGTTCGGGCTTCAACTGTGCCGGCCCCGTGCTGCGTGGCCCGCACCCACCATGACGCTCACGCCGTTCCTCCCTCTGCGGTTTCAATCACCAGGCAGCCAGGCTCTATCCACGTTGTGGCTTCTGACAGGTTGATGTGAACAGAGCGATGATGAAGAAGCTTTAACCGATGTTCCATACACCGCGCGCGGTTCCTCGACGCAGCCTGCAAGCCTGACGACCGTCAGATCGCGCTTAGCTCGCGCGACGCTCCGCTGAAGCGAACAATCCACCAGCGGAATCATCGAGCCGTCGGGTCGACAGAAAACAAAATTGTCATCGTCTTTGACGACGAAGTAGCCGCCTTCGTGCAGGAGGCGATGATGGTAGCGGCACACATTGACGACGTTTTCCAGGTTCGTGGCTCCGCCATCGGCCCAGTGCAGGCAGTGATGCCCCTCCCAATGTCGTGAATTGGTGCATCCGGGCCAGCGACAGTGTTTGTCGCGACGCTTTACCGCCCGCCGCAGGGCCGGCGAGATCACCCGGGTCTTTCTGCCGACGTCGAGCGGCTCGCCTGCGCCCGACTCGATCAGTCGCACGATGGCGGCGTCACAGCTCATGCGACGCACTGTCTCTTGCGCCACCACTGGACCGTCGTCCATATGGGGCGGATCGGCCGGATCAACGAGACCGTGCTCGACCAACGATTCCGCGGAAGCGTGCACTATGATCTGATAACGATCTGCGGTGGAGAGCCCCTCTTCCGCTGCTGGCGGAGCGGAGAGAAACCGTTCCGCCAAAGCTGCGATCGCGTCAGCCTGACGAGCCGAGTAGGGTACCTCCTTGAGGGCATGCTCCTCGTGGCGCCCGCGGCCGGCATGCTTTTTCTCCGCATTGTCCGTATCCGCAGGGGCTTCCGGGACCTGCATTGCCGCCTCCCGATACACCCACTCCATGGCGCGCTCGAGCGCCAGGCGCAACATCGCTCCTTGTTCCGCAGGCAGGCGGCCCTCGAAAACGAGCGAACCATCGTCGGTGGTATGGCAGCTGAAGCTGCGATGTCGGTATGCGTCGAAGGCGACGCGCGAGTCGGCGAGCCGCTCCGCCTGGCGCTGGCTGCGGACATACTGTTCCACGTGCGCCGCCGTGGTGGAGGAAGCGAACTCGACGAGCTCGTTCTGGCTGGCTGGTGTCGCTATACGGGTAACGGCGCGGACTTTCGAGTAGGACAGCCAGCCTTCCCGGAAGGCGTCGTCCACCACCGGCAGATTCGCCAGTGCGTGGGCCACCCGCACTTTTTCCCGGGCCGTGACCAGATCGAGGCCGCACTTGACGTTGAGCCAATGGGCGCAGCTAGGCATCTCGGCGGTCCAGCCGTCGAGCGTGTCGAGCTTGCGGATCAGTGCGAGAAGTCGGTATTCAGCGCGATGGATGTTGGCACAGAGAGCGATGATCTCGGTGGTGAGAGCGTCGATGCTGAGGGGGTCGGCGGGGTTGCTCATGGTTCCGCTTAAGAGCTGTATGGGCATACAGTATAATGCAAATTTGTTGGGAACCTCAATGACTAACATGCTATCGAACGTAATCCGGCGGCATGAAAGATCGAGCATCGGACGGCATTCAGGAGGCGCGTGTCGTTGCGCCCTTTAGGGTCGCCCGATGTCAGGCGCTTCGCTCTGGTGCCGAAAATTTCTGGCACAGTGGGTGTTCGTGCTGGGCGGACGGAGGCACCACCAGGTCCGCAGTTGCGAAGCGAACGACGGCTTGTACCAGGGAACGGAGGGTCGAACGCTTCCGCGGAATCGTCTGCTCTCGCTTTTGCGTCTACTAAGCTCATTTGAGCGTTATCGGGAGCGTGGTGCCCAGGGTCGGACTCGAACCGACACTCAGTTGCCTGAACCAGATTTTGAGTCTGGCGCGTCTACCAATTTCGCCACCCGGGCCGGGGGAGGTGCGATGGTACACAGGGGGCCGGGGTGAATCCAGATGCCGCAGGCGCTAGATGCGATTGCGCGCTGTCACCCGGCTCGTTCCGCGGGTAGACTGCGCGCGCCGTTTTTATTGGTCGGTAAAGCCAATGCCCCCGAAGCCCAACGCTGCGCAGCCCCAGCGCCTCGAAGATTTCAGCTACGCGCTGCCTGAGCGGCTGATCGCCCAGACGCCGCCCGAACGGCGCGACGCCAGCCGGCTGTTGTGCGTCGGCCGTGAGGGGTGCTCCCATCGCACCTTCGACGCCTTTCCCGAACTGCTGCGCGCCGGCGACCTGCTGGTGGTGAACGACACCCGGGTGATCAAGGCGCGGTTGCTGGCCGAGAAGGACAGCGGCGGCCGCGCGGAAATCCTGGTGGAACGCCTGGAGTCGGATGACACGGCGCTCTGCCAGGTGCGCGTCAGCAAGGCGCTGAAGGCCGGACGCAGGCTGCTGGTGGGCGGGTTGGCCCTCACGGTGGTGGAGCGGCAGGGGCAGTTCTATCGGCTGGCGTTTCCGGGGTCGGTGCTGGATGTGCTCGAAGCCGCCGGCCAGGTGCCGTTGCCGCCGTACATCGACCGCCCAGCCGGTGGCGAGGACCAGGAACGCTATCAGACCGTCTACGGCAAGCACCCGGGGGCGGTGGCCGCGCCTACTGCCGGGCTGCACTTCACCGCGGAGATGCTGGCCGGGTTGCCGGCGCGCGGCATCGACACGGCCGCGGTGACGCTGCACGTGGGCGCCGGTACGTTTCAGCCGGTGCGCAGTGACGACATTCGTCAGCATCGGATGCACCTCGAGCGTTTCGAGATCTCCGCCAGCGCCGCGGCCGCGGTGGCGGCCTGCCGCGAGCGGGGCGGGCGGGTGGTGGCGGTGGGTACCACCGTGGTGCGCACGTTGGAGTCGGCTGCCGCCGCCGCTGAGGGCCGGGTGGCAGCCGGGTGCGGCGAGACCGACCTGTTCATCACGCCTGGATACCGGTTCCGGGTGGTGGACGCGCTGCTGACCAACTTCCACCTCCCGCAGTCGACGCTGCTGATGCTGGTGTGCGCCTTCGGCGGCTACCAGCGGGTCATGGCTGCTTACCAGGCCGCCGTGGCCGAGGAGTACCGGTTCTTCAGCTACGGTGACGCCATGTTCCTGGAGCGCGACAGCGATGTTTGATCTGCTTGCCACTGACGGAGCCGCCCGCCGGGGTCGTCTTGCCACGGCGCACGGGAGCGTCGAAACGCCGGTGTTCATGCCCTGCGGCACCTACGGAACCGTCAAAGCCATGACACCCGCGGCCCTCGACCAGGTGGGGACCCAGATCCTGTTGGGCAACACCTTTCATCTGATGCTGCGCCCGGGCCACGACATAGTGCGGGAGTTGGGTGGGCTGCATGCCTTCATGAACTGGAACCGGCCGATCCTTACCGACTCCGGCGGCTTTCAGGTGTGGAGCCTGGGCGAGCTGCGCAAGATCTCCGAGCAGGGGGTGGTGTTCCGCTCGCCGGTGAACGGCGACCGGGTGGAGCTCACGCCGGAGAAGTCCATGGCCGTGCAGCGCAGCCTGGATTCCGACGTGGTGATGGTGTTCGACGAGTGCACGCCGTATCCGGCTGCCGAGGCGCAGGCCAGAGCGTCCATGGAGCTGTCGCTACGTTGGGCGCAACGCTGCCGGCGCGCCTATGGGGACGGCGATTCCGGGCTGCTGTTCGGCATCGTTCAGGGAGGCATGTACCCCGATCTGCGGCGCCGTAGTCTCGACGGTCTGCTCGAGCTCGGCTTCGACGGCTACGCCATCGGCGGGCTGTCCGTCGGCGAGACCAAGCAGGAGATGGATCTGGTGCTGAGCAACCTGTTGCCGCACATGCCGCGGGAGCGGCCGCGCTACCTCATGGGCGTGGGTACGCCGGCGGATCTCGTCCGTGGCGTCGCCCTGGGTGTGGATATGTTCGACTGCGTGCTGCCGACCCGCAATGGCCGCAACGGTTACGCCTTTACTTCCCGAGGGACCGTCAAGATCCGTAACGCCCAGCATCGCAGCGCCGCCGTGCCGTTGGATCCGGAGTGCGCCTGCTACACCTGCAGCAACTTCACCCGTGCCTATCTTCACCACCTCGACCGTTGTGGAGAAATGCTCGGTAGCATATTGATGACCCACCATAATCTGTCGTACTACCACGGGCTGATGGCGCGTTTGCGCGCCTCAATCGAAACGGGTACATTTCGCAACCTCATCGAGACCCTGCAAACCGGTTGGAACCCCCTAAATGAATCTGTTTGAAACCACGGCATACGCGGCTGAGGGCCCGGCAGGCGGCGACGCCGGATTGATCAACCTGCTTTTCCTGGCCGGCTTCGTGCTGATTTTCTACTTCCTGCTGTGGAGGCCGCAAAGTAAGCGGCGCAAGGAGCATCAGACTCTGATGGCAGGGCTATCCAAGGGCGACGAGGTGGTAACAGCCGGCGGAATTGTTGGTCAGATAAACAAGGTCGAAGATGACTTCATCAAGGTTCAAGTTGCCAACAATGTGGAATTGCGCATTCAGAAATCAGCCGTGGGCGCCACTTTACCCAAAGGGACCATCAAGTCGCTGGATGACGCCTGAGCGTGGCTAGATCTCCCGGCATCGCGGGGGAGACTCCATTGGGCTTTCCCCGGGCGGTCAACAGACCCCCGAATACCAATCCGCTGGGGCGCACTCTGCTAATCATCGCGGTGGTGGTTCTCGGCTGTCTCTATGCGGCCCCGAATCTGTTTCAGCCGGATCCAGCGCTGCAGATCCGCGCCACCACCGAACTCCATCGCGTCGACCAGGCGGCCATGCAACGGGCGGAAGACGTGCTCGAGCGGGCGGGTATCCCGGTGGTCGGCTCCGAGTTCGATGGCACCACCGGGTTGATTCGAGTCGGTACCGACGAGCACCAGCTTCGGGGCCGCGATCTGGTCATGGCAGCGCTGAATCCCACCGCCGACCGGCGCTTCGTGGTGGCGTTGAGTCGTGCCTCCAACACCCCTCAATGGCTCGCCGACATCGGTGGCAAGCCGATTTCTCTCGGGCTCGACCTTTCGGGCGGCGTGCACTTTCTGCTGCAGGTCGACATGGACAAGTTCCTCGGCGACCGCATGGAGAGCAACCAGGAGGCCGTCCGCGATCTGCTGGTGGAGAACCGTATCCGCTACGTCGGCCGGGATTGGCTCGTTGGCCGTAACCTCGAGATCGGCTTCCAGAGCGACGAGGCTCGCGACCAGGCCGAACGGCTGATTTCCGCAGAGTTCGAAGAGTTCGAGATAGCGGCGGCGCAGGTGGACGGGCAACCGGGGCTGCGGCTGAGCATCACCGATTCCATGGTGGCCCAGCTCGAAGATTTCGCCATCGCCCAGAACCTCACCAGCTTACGCAACCGGGTGAACGAACTCGGCGTGTCTGAGCCGCTGGTGCAGCGCCTGGGGCGCTCCCGCATCGTGCTCGATCTACCGGGCATTCAGGACAGCGCGCGGGCCAAGGAGATCATCAACAAGTTCGCCACCCTCGAGTTCCGCATGGTGGCGGGGGCGGCTGCGCGGCCGGCGCAGACGGAAACCTGGGAGTATCGGGGCGCCCCGGTGGTGCTCGAGCGCCAGAACATCGTCACCGGTGACCGGGTCACCAATGCCACCCAGGATTTCGATCCGGAGACGGGGCAACCTCAGGTGAGCATCACCCTGGACAACGAGGGTGGCCGGCGCATGAACGAGATCACCAAGGTCAACGTCGGCAACCGCATGGCCATCATCTTCAAGGAACTGCAGGTGCGGTCCCGGACGGTGATGGAGGACGGCGTCCCCACGCTGGTGCCCTACACCGTCGAAGACAGCCGGGTGATCAACGTCGCCACGGTGCAGAGCGCCCTTGGCTTCCGCTTCCGCATCACCGGGCTGCAACTCGGTGAAGCCCGCGACCTGGCGCTGCTGCTGCGTGCCGGCGCGCTGGCTGCACCCATGTACATCGTCGAGGAACGCACCGTCGGCGCAACCCTGGGTGAAGAGAACATCCGCCAGGGAACCAACTCGGTGATCGTCGGCTTCATGCTGGTGCTGGCGTTCATGCTGTTCTACTACCGCTGGTTCGGCTTGGCGGCCAACGTGGCGTTGACCACCAACCTGATCCTCATCATCGCGGTGATGTCCGTGCTCGGCGCCACTCTGACGCTGCCTGGCATAGCCGGCATCGTGCTGACGGTGGGTATGGCGGTCGATGCCAACGTGCTGATATTTTCGCGGATTCGCGAGGAGTTGACCCGCAGCTCGCCGCAGGCGGCCATCAAGGCTGGCTTCGACCGGGCGCTGGTGACCATCCTCGACGCCAACATCACCACCTTCTTCGTCGCCATCATCCTGTTCTCGTTCGGCAGCGGCCCGGTGCAGGGGTTCGCGGTGACGCTCGCCGTGGGCATCTGCACCTCCATGTTCACGGCGATTCTGGTGACCCGCTCGCTGGTGAACTTCATGTATGGCGGGCGTAAGCTCGAGAGGCTGGCGATATGACGCTTCCCCAGATCGATTTCATGGGCAAGCGCAAGATCGCTGCCGGGTTTTCCATCCTGCTGGTGCTGCTGGCCTTCGGCGATTTTCTTTGGCGCGGCTTGAACCTGGGGTTGGATTTCACCGGCGGAACCCTGGTTGAGGTGCAGTTCCCCCAGTCCGTAGAGGCAGTGGCCGTGCGCCAGTATCTCGAGCAGGCTGGGTTTGCCGGGGGCCTGGTGCAGTATTTCGGCAGCGATCGCGACCTGGCCGTGCGCATGCCGCCGCAGTTGGATCGCGAGCAGGCCGCCATGGGCGATGCGATTCTCGTCGCGTTGCGAAGCTTCGATCCCGATGTGCGGCTGATGCAGTCTAACTATGTCGGGCCGGCGGTGGGGGAGGAGCTGCGCGATGATGCCGGTCTGGCGCTGATTGCCGCGCTGGTCCTGGTGATGGTCTACATTCTGTTCCGCTTCACCAAGCAGTTCGCGGTGGGTGCGGTGGTTGCCCTGATCCACGACGTGATCATCGTCGTCGGGCTGTTCGCCCTGTTTCAGTGGACGTTCGACCTGGCGGTGCTGGCGGCGGTGCTGGCGGTGATCGGCTACTCGTTGAACGATACCATCGTGGTGTCCGACCGGATTCGGGAGAACTTCCGCACCATCCGCCGCGCCACGCCTGAGGAAGTCATCAACCGCTCGCTGAACCAGATACTCGGCCGCACCTTGGTAACGTCGTTGACCACCTTGCTGGTGCTGGTGGCGTTGCTGATCGCAGGGGGCGAAACCATCCGCGGTTTCGCTACGGCATTGGCCATCGGCGTGGTGGTGGGTACCTACTCGTCGATTTACGTTGCCGCCAACGTGCTGCTGTTCATGAACATCAGCCGCGAGGATCTACTGCTTCCCGAGAAGGAAGGGGAGCCGGAAGAAACCTGATCCTCCGGCGGCGCCAGCCCGGCGCCGCCGGGCTCCGGCGCCGCCGCTGGCACCTTGCCAGGCAGCTTCACGGCCGCCCCCCGCATAACTTACCTCCCCTGAGCAAACACTACCCGGCGACCCCAGGCAGCGCCCTGCCAAACCGCGCCCAGCCGCTACGGGCCTCGTTGCAGCGCTGATCAGCCAAGCCGCGCTCGCCGTGGCATAGAACGTGCAAAAACCTCTTCCGGAACCGACTCGCTAGTCAGCCGATCCGTGCGTGACGGCGAGCATTCGTAAAGGTAAAGGAGCAGTTCGATGAAATCACCCGATCCTGCAAAAGCGTCCGCCGGTGGCGGCGATTCCGACGGTGACGATCCGGCTGGCGTCGCTTGGCCCCACATTGTCCAAAATGATCTGGAGGGT
>JBLRXD010000033.1:0-7811 GCA_047920935.1 Pseudomonadales bacterium
GCGCCTGCGAGTGCCGGAGCGCGAGGCGCTATGTCTTCCTCCCGCCCCGAGCGCGCGAGGCGACCTGGCCGCCGCGCAACCGGCGACAACCTCGCTCGTGCGCACGCGAGCGCTGGAGCGCGAGGCGCTATGTCTTGCTCCCGCTCCGAGCGCACGACGAGCTTGCACGGGAGCGGGGCGGCGAGGGCGCCTTGTGCAGCCGTGTAGCGAGACCGAACGGAGCAGATTGACGCCGCTGCGGGGGTGACCTCGGGTCACCGTCGCGGCGGTGGCAAGGTGCGCAGTGAGGGAAGCCCGGAGGGCTCGAGCGGAGGCGCACAAGGCGCCCTCGCCGCCCCGACCCCGGCCAACCTCGCCCGTGCGCCAGAGAAAGTCAGTATTGCCTCTCCGGCAACTCGACCCGCACCCCTTCCATCGCGTCCGTTGCCACGATCTGACACGACAATCGGCTGCGCTCGTCGACGTTGAAGGCGAACTCCAGCATGGCCTGCTCGAGCTCCTCGGCCGTGCCGGTGACCGCCTGGTGCTGGGGAGGTACGTAGACGTGGCAGGTGCCGCAGGCGCACAGGCCGCCGCAGTCGCCGTCGATGCCGGGAATGGCGAGATTGACCGCGGCCTGCATCAGGCTGGTGCCCACCGGCACCTCGACGCGGTGCTCGGTGCCGTTGAACTCGACGTAGGTGATGACGGGCATTGGCGTGGCTCAGCGGTCGGGCAGGTCGCGAGCCTCGGCGATGACGGCAAACGCGCCTTCGCCGCTCGCCACCGGCGACAGGGAAAAGTCCAGCAGCCGTTCCTGGCCGTCGGGCAGGCGGATGCGGGCGGAGGTCCGGTACGGCTGGCCGGCCAGGGCGCCGGCGACGGCGCGCGGCAGTTCCTCGGCCATGCTTCGCGGGTCGCTGGCCCAGAAGGGCAGTGCGGCAAAGGCCGCGCCGACCGGTTCCACCTGATCGGGCAGCAAACGCCTGGCTGCGGCGTTCATCTCCATCACCCGGCCGTCGGGCGCGATCAGCGCCATGGCCTGCTGGGCGTGATCAAAAGCGGAGCGGAAGCGTGCCTCGGAGCGCCCCAGTTCGGCCTGCATCGCCTTGCGCGGGCGCAGGTCGCGCAGATTGGCGCTGAACACCAGGCCGTGCTCGGTGGTGACCTTGGTGATCGAAGCCTCCAGTGGGATCTCTTCGCCGCTGGCGCTGAGCCCGCGGATCTCGGCGCGCTGGCCCATCAGGCGCGACGGCTGGGGCTCGCCGGCGAACTGCTCGATGAACCCTTGGTGGGCGGGGCGAAATCGCTCCGGGACCAGCAGGTCGAGCGGTTTGCCGAGCAGGTGCCCGGGGGGATAGCCGAACAGCGCGTCGGCGCTGGGGTTCGCGTAGGTGATGGCGAGCGTCTGATCGACGTTGACGATGGCGTCGGCGGAAATGGCCAGCACCCGGGCGGCGAGTCGATGCGCGGAGCGGGTGCGCTGTTGCCGGGCCTGCTCTTCGGATACGTCGGCGAGCATTACCAGATAGCTCATGGTCGCCGTCGGCAATCGGCCGACGCGCACCCGCACCGGCTTCTGCAGCCCCGCTTGATCCCGGCACCACAGCCGCACGTGGGCGAGCTCCGGAGCCTGGGGTTGCTCCGCCCACCGGCGCAACCACACCAGGGGGTTGAGGCGGCTGCGCTCCTGCTCGGGGAGAAATGCGGTGATGCTCTGCCCCAGCGGCGCCTCGCCCGTCGCCAGCAGTTGGTTGGCCGCGCCGTTGGCGGCGATGATCAGGCCGTCGGCATCGATCACCAGCGCCGGCTCGGGAAGCGCCGCCAGCAGCGCGCGACCGCTCAGATCGTCCAGCATTCCGGCAGGCAAGTCAGTAGGCTGCCTGGCCGGCGTTGAGCACGTTGACGTCGGATTTGCGATCTTCCATGGCTTCGAGAACGCTCAGATCGACGTTCACCGGAATGCCTGCCGCTTCGAACATCTCTTTGCTGCGTGCGGTGACCAGCCCGGCGCGAACCAGGGCGGGCATCATCAGATCGTTCACCGAATGGATCTGCCCGGGCGGCAGCTCACGCAGGATTCCGAGCTCCGCCGCCTCCTGCATGCCGGCGGCAAAGTCCTCGGGATCGATGCCACTCACCCGCAGCACCTCCAGAAAACCGTCGTCCATGGGGCCGGTCTGGCCCGCCATGAGAATCTTCACCGCCTCGAATGCAAACTGCGCCAGATCCTCCCGGTCGTCGGGGTGCAGGGCGGCCACCGTGGGCGTCAGGTACACGTGGCCGAACGACACGTGGCGGGATTCGTCGCGCATGACGTTGAAGGTGATCGATTTCAGTAGCGGCTCCTGGGTCTGCTTGTACATGTTGTTGAAGGCGCCCAGCGCCAGACCCTCGATGATCATGTTCATGCCGATCATCACCTTGCAGAAGTTGTTGGTCTGCAGCGTGGTGTCGATGAGCGTTTTCAGCCACGGCACCATGGGGTAGTGGATGGCGATCTTGTTGACATAGCGATCGTAGGCCTCCACGTGGCGGGCTTCGTCCATGGTCTGGGTGGCCGCGTACCATTTGGCCCGCATGTCCGGCACGCCGTGGGTGACCGTGGCGGCGGTGAGCAGGGCGCCCTGCTCGCCGTGGAGGAATTGCGACAGCAGCTGCGCGGTGGAGTGGGCCGAAAAGGTTTCCTGCTGCTGCCGGGAAAGCTTGCTGAAGAACGGCATGCGTGCGTACTGGCTGTGTTCCGCTGCGATGATGGGGTTGGACGGATCGATGGGCGTGTCCCAGTCGAGATCCGCCACGTTCCATTGATTGTCCTTGGCGCGGTGGTACAGATCGTCGAGCTTGGCGACCTCGCCGCGGTAGTCGAAATTCCAGGCGACCTGCATCAGGGTTTCGTACGTGTTGGAGGGCTGGATCGGGATGTCTCTGGCGATGGCGGCCATGTGGCTGATCTCCGGTGTCTGATGGCCTCGATCATGCAAGGGAGTCCGCCAGAGATGTTGATTTCGATCAAGGGATGGAGCGGCACGCGCGAGTCGCGGAGCGGCGAATGGCAATACGCGCCCGGTGTGGCAGTGTTAAAGTCTCGGGCTGATCGAGGATTCGGCGCCATCGTGTCTAAGAAGCCTATGGATGATTCGTTGTATTTCCTGAGACGGTTCCTGCGCCGACCCAGGCACGTGGCTTCCGTGTGGCCGAGTTCCCGGCACCTTGCCCAGCAGATGTTCCGAGACCTGCATCTGCAGACGGGCGATCTGGTGCTGGAGTACGGCCCCGGTACCGGCGCCTTCACGGTGGAAGTGGAGCGCTTGCGCAGCATCGGCATCGGCTTGCGCTATCTGGGCATCGAGCAGGATCCGGGGATGTACGAGTTCCTGGTGCGCCGCTTCCCCAACCTGGATTTCGTACTCGGCGACGCGTTGGACGTGGTCGAGATCTGCAAGCAACACCATCTGCCGCCCGCCGCTGCGGTGATCTCCGGGCTGCCGCTGATGTTCATGGACAGGCGGACGTTGCTCGGCATCTTCAGCGGCACCGGGGCCTGCCTGCGGGCGGACGGCGTGTTCCGCACCTTCAGCTATGCGCACTCGTACCCGACGCGCGTGGCCGGCGAGCTCAGAGATCTGATGAGCCTGTGCTTCGAGGAGTACCACCTGAGCGCGCCGGTGTTGCGCAACCTGCCGCCGGCGCTGGTGCTGTCGGGCCGTGGGCCGCGCGCGAACGCGGCGGTGGTAGGCCTCGAGTCGATGCGTGAGTCGGCAGACGTCGTCGCGCGCCGCCGTCCGCGGTTGCGACGGCTCGGTCGCGCCAGGACGAAAGGCGCGGACCCGGTGACGGCGGCAACCGCTACTCGCCGCCCAAAGCGTGCTCGAGGTCGGCGATGAGATCTTCGACGGCTTCGATGCCGATGGACAGCCGCAGCAGATCAGGGGGAATCGGGCTGGTGGCACCTTCGATCGTGTAGCGATGCTCGATCAGGCTCTCTACGCCACCCAGGGAGGTGGCGCGGATGAACGTGCGGCAACGCTTCGCCACCTCTAAAGCAGCGGTCTCACCGCCTTTGACGCGCAGCGACAGCATGCCGCCGAAGCCGCCGCGCATCTGCCGGCTGGCCACCTCGTGACCGGGGTGAGCCGCCAGGCCCGGATACAGTACCCGCTCGATACCAGGATGATGCTCGAAGTGCCGGGCGATGCGCAGCGCCGACTCGCTGGCGCGTCGTACCCGCAGGAACAGGGTGCGCATGCCGCGCTGCAGCAGCCAGGCCTCGAAGGTGCCCGGGATGGCGCCGGCGTTGGCGCGGATGTCGCAGATGCGCTGCCACAGCGCGTCATCGCGGGCGGTGGCTAGAGCGCCGGCCACCACGTCACCGTGCCCGTTGAGGTACTTGGTGGCCGAGTGCATGACGATGTCGGCGCCGTGCTCCAGAGGCCGGGTGAGCACCGGCGTCGCCACGGTGGAATCCACCACCAGGTGCGCGCCCACCGTCCTCGCAACCCGCGCGGCAGCCTCGATGTCGGTGATCTCCCAGGTGGGATTGCTGGGCGTTTCCAGCCACACCAGGCGAGTCGGGCCCGATTGCGCCTTGGCCGTGAGATCGCCGATGTCGGCGCCATCGAAGAGTTGCAGCGCCAGGCCCCAGTCGGCGCAGAAGCGCTGCAGCCAGTTGCGCAACCCCCAGTACATCACCTTGGGCGCGACGATCTGGTCGCCGGGACGCAGTGCCTGCACCACCGCCATGGCCGCGGCCATGCCCGAGCTGAACAGGCGCGCCTGGTGGGCGCCCTCGAGGCTCGCCAGCATCCGCTCGGCCGTCTCGAATGTCGGGTTGTGATCGCGGGCGTAGCTGTGGCCGGGCGACACCAGTCGATAGTCGGCGTTCCGCGCGAAGGTGGTCGAAGGCTGCAGCGGCGGCACCACACTGCCCGTGGCCGGGTCGAGGTAGTGCATGCCCTGGGCGAGCAGCGTCTCGGGCTGCGGGTCGGGCTGCGGGTCGGACGGATGGGTCATTCAGACCCGCGCCGACCGGCGCTCGACTGCCAGGCCTCATACTCGTCGCGCTGAATGACTCCGTCGTTGTTGCTGTCGATGGCGGAAAAACTATCCCCGGGCCGCAGTTCGTGGGCGATTTCCGCCCGATCCAGAGTGCCGCTGCCGTCGCGATCGAGGCGATCGAAAGCGCTTGGGGCTGCTGAGGCCTCGCGGCCGGCGCCGCTGCCATCGGCGTCACGGCCATCGTTCTGACGAATGCTGCGCTCGCCGGCAGACAGCGTTGCGGTCCTGCTGCCGTCGCTGATGACGGCCGAGCCACGGCCGCTGGCGGCGCCTTCCGCCGCGGTGTCAACGCCGTCGGCTGCGGTGTCGGCCGCACTGCCGTTCGGCCGTGAGCGCGGCGGCGACGACGAGCCGGCGACGATGTCGGCGCGTAGTGGCCAGTCGCTGCCGCTGAAACGGCGCGCGGCGCGCAGACTTTCCGCATCGGTCTCCAGCACCAGCCGGCCATCGGCATCGGCGCTTGCGCGCAGCGCTCCCGGCTCCACGGCGATCAGCCCGTCGTCGATCAGAAAGCTGGCCACGGCAATCACCACGTAGGCCACCTGGCCGGACGACAGATCGAGGGCGAGGTTGCGCACCCTGCCCAACTCCTCCCCGTCGCGGGTTTCTACCAGGCGCCCGACCAACTCGTCAGCACGAGTGATGCTCGACGCCGAGGGGAACTGGTGCGGCGTCGCCGCAGCGGTCAGGGGCGCGAGGGCGAGGCCGAGTGTGGCGAGCCAGATCCCGTAACGGCTCTGTGGAATCATGTGGTCCTCCTTCGTTTGCACCCTTTCGAGGCTGATGCTAAGGCAAAACAGCTTGTCGAACTATTGCGATAACGCAGCGTGTGTCGGCACCATGGCGGTCGGTAAGCCAGGCGGTGCGCCCCGTGAAGATCGTCAGCATCAACGTCGGTAGACGCGAGACCCTCGCCGGCCGCAGCTTCAACGGCGTCACCGGCATCTGCAAACGGCCGGTGGCCGCGCCGGTGCGGGTGAGCGAGCTGGGCCTGGAGGCCGATGCCGTCGTCAATGGCAAGTATCACGGCGGCCCGGATCAGGCGGTCTATGTGTATCGCCAGGAGGATTACCACTGGTGGTCGGCCGAGCTCGGCCAGGAGGTGACTGCCGGAACGTTTGGCGACAATCTGACGCTTTCCGGATTACCGCAGCCGGATCTGCTGGTGGGTTCGCGTCTGGCGTTCGGCGCGGTGCTGCTCGAGGTAACGGCGCCGCGCATTCCCTGTAACACGCTGGCGCAGCGCATGGGCGATCGGCAGTTCGCGAAACGCTTCATGCGGGCCGAGCGGCCGGGCGCGTATTGCCGGGTGCTCGCCACCGGGGCCTTGACGGCAGGCGACGCCTTCACCGTGCTCGCGCCTGCCGCGACCGAGCCGCAGCCGCCGGTTTCCATCATCGAGCTGTTCAGAGCCAGCAAGGCCAAGCCGGGTGTCGAGCAACTGCGGCGTTACCTTGCGGCCCCCATCGACGCACGCAGCCGGCAGGCATTCGAGCGGCGGCTGCGGCAACTGAGTCAATCACCGGGGAGGTAGACGTGACCGATCAGCAGCAGAGCGAAACGCTTTACGAGGAGCGGGACGGCATCGCCATCATCGCCATCAACCGGCCGCAAAAGAAGAACACCCTCACCAATGCGGTCATCCAGGGCATTGCCGATGGCGTCGATCGGGCGAGCCGATCCAGTGACGTGGCGGCCATCGTGCTGCGTGGGGTGGGCGATACCTTGACGGCTGGCTACGACCTGACGGCGCGGCGACGTGACTGGGACACGCCGTATGGCGCTCCGGAGATCGACGCGCGCGAGGGTGCCTGGGATCCGGTGCGCGACATGGCGTTCATGGGCAACAACGTGCGACGCTTCATGAGCATCTGGGAGTGCCCGAAGCCGGTGCTCGGCGAGATCAAGGGCTGGGCCATCGGCGGCGCCACCGACCTGGTGCTGTGTTGCGACCTGCTGTACATGGCCAGCGACGCCCACATTGGTTACGCACCGAGCCGCATCTACGGCACGCCCACCACCATGCTGTGGGTCTATCGCATCGGCCTCGAGCACGCCAAGCAGTTTCTGCTGACCGGGCGCGCCATCGACGCCGAGACGGCGCATCGCATCGGGCTGGTATCCCAGGTGGTGCCGCCGGATGAGCTGGAGCACTTCATCGAGGAGGAAGCGCGGCGTTTCAAGCACATTCCCGCCAATCAGCTGGCGTTGAACAAGCTGCTCATCAACCAGGCGTTCGAAAACATGGGGCTGCGCACGACCCAGATGTTCGGCACCTTGTTCGACGGGATTACCCGGCACACCGAGGAAGCCTATCGTTGGGTCGAAGGGTTCGAAGAGAAAGGCTTCCGCCAGGTCATCCGCGAGCGCGACGCGCCCTGGGGCGATTACGGCGAAAAACCGTAGGCGGGCGGGGCGCCAGCAACAGGCAGGCCGACGCCCAGGCGGCGCCTACCGCCCACCCGGCCACCACGTCCGATGGCCAGTGCACGCCGAGCACCACTCAACCGAGAGTGAGATAGGTGACCGCGGAGACGGTCGCGTGGCCGCTGGGAAAGCTGGGGCTGAAGACCGCGGCGCCGTGGGGCACCAGATCGGGTCGCGGGCGATCGAAGCCGAGCTTGAGAAGCGAGCTCAGCAGCATGCCGCTGCCCACCGCGGCAAGCAGGAACAGCGCCATGCGGCCCTTGTGCTGCAGCAGCAGAAAGCCGCTGGCGGCGGCGGTGATGAAGCTGAGCACGCCCATGCTGCCCAGGGCGGTGAAGTCGCGGCTC
>JBLRXD010000033.1:7911-16735 GCA_047920935.1 Pseudomonadales bacterium
TCCCCGCTTGCAGCCAGGCTCGCCAGCGTGGCGAAACCCCACAGGCCGATGGCGGCCACCGCCACCAGCGCCAGAGCGCACAGCTCCGTCCCCGGCCGTCGCGGCGGCTCAGTCACTGGCGGCGAGGCCGGCGAGATCGAGATCCTGCCAAGGTGCGGTGTCGGCCTTCAGCACCCGGCGCATGATGTCCAGGCTGGTGCGGTGGTCTTGCAGCCGGATCGACGCCGAGCAGTTCTCCGGTACCAGCAGGCGGTAGTCGCGCATATAGGCGTCATGAGCCGTGAAGGTTACGCAACGGTCGGTGGTGAGGCCGGTGATGATGAGGTTCTCTACCCCCAGGTGTTGCAGCAGCAGATTCAGGGGCGTCGCGTAGAAGCCGGAGTGCTTGGGCTTGAGAATGTTGTAGTCGTCGTCACTCGGTAGCAGGCGTCGGATGATCGGCGCCCCGGCGCAGTTGCGCTCCAGCCAGCGCTGGGTCAGTTGCGCGAAATCCGACTGCCAGCGGCCGAAGTTGTCGTTGGCGTAGATCGCCGGGATGTCGAGTTGCCTGCAGGCTCGTTTCAGCTGAACGATTTCTTCCGCCATCGCCAAGGCCGGCCCTAGCAGTTCCGCGCCGCCTTCGAACTCGAGGTCGTTGATGACGTCGACCAGCAGCAGCGCCACCCGCGCGCTGTCCGGGGCCAGGCCGTCGAAATCGTCGTTGCTCATGCCGGTGCGAAGTTTGCAGGTTGTATGCCATCACGCGGCCGTCGCGCGCCGTCGGCACGAAAGTTGCGAAACCTCCGGCAGGCAACGGCGAGAGGTTCAGGCCATGGCAAGGCACGGTGACGATGAGCGCCGGGGTCGGCGCGGGCCCGGCGATGAGCGTCTGATCGACAGGATCATGCGCGATGTCGCCTCGTGGTTCGAAAGCGAGCCGGATCTTCATCAGGGCGGCCACGGCGATTACGTTCCCGATCGTCAGCGGGAAAGACGCAGGCAGGAAGACCGCCGTGGCGATGATGATCGGACCCCCGAGCGCAGGCGCGGCGACACCGGCTACGCGCAGCCCCGGCGCGATCATCCGCCCCACGGCAGCGTACCCCGAGGCTATCCGCGCCGGGGCGACGCCGGGTATCGCAGTCGATTCCCCGCTTCCGGGACGCCAGGGCAATCCCGTGACTACGACTACGAACCCGAGCCGTACTCCGACAGTGAGCGCGAAGTCCGCGACTACGGCCGGGATTTCCCCGGCAACGTCTGGGATCGGGATTTCGGCACGGAGAGCGGTTTCGGGCGACCCTACGGCGACACCTTTTACGGCGGTGGCGGCAAGTACCGGGGCGTCGGGCCGAAGGGTTACAAACGTTCTCCAGAGCAACTCAAGGAGCGCATCGCAGAGCGTCTGGCCGAACACGACCAGATCAACGCTTCCGAGATCGAGATCGAGATCGACGACGACGAGGTAACGTTGACGGGCCGGGTGCCGAGCCGAAGGCAGAAGCGGCTGGCCGAAGATTGCGCCGAATCGCTGCTCGGCATTCGCGACGTCCACAACCGGCTCACCGTGGATCCCGAGATGGAGCAGGGCGCCTCCTGAGAAAACGTCAACGGTACGGCATGGTTTTCGCATTCGCTGGTGCCCTCCGCAAAAACAAGGGGAACCACCGTGTCCATCCGTTACTTCGCGCTCGTTTACGGAATTGTTTTCATCGTGATCGGCTTGGCTGGCTTCGTGCCGGCGTTCCTGGCGCCATACGGTCCGCAGCATCCCGATCTTGCGATCGAAACCGGGGCCGGCCTGTTGTTCGGTTTGTTCCCGGTGAACATATTGCACAACCTGGTGCACATGGCGTTCGGCATCTGGGGTGTGTCGGTTTGGCGCAGCCCGCTGCGCTCGCGTGGATACGCTCGTGCCGTGGCGATCATCTATGGCCTGTTCGTCGTCCTCGGCCTGATTCCGGTGTTGAGAACGTTTTTCGGCCTGGTGCCGCTGCATGGGCACGATATCTGGTTGCACCTGGTTCTGGCCGGGGTGGCGGCCTACTTCGGCTGGATGGCACGGCCGGAGCATCCCTCGGAACCCGACGTGACCGGCACGCCGCCCGAGCGTCCCGGGCACTGACACGGCAACAGCGGCGATTCAGTCGAGCCACTCGGCGCAACAGTGCCCGCCGCCTTGGGGCCGCAGACGGGTCAGCAGCCATGGCAGCAGCGCCTCGAGTTGCTGGTCTGTCTGATACGGCAGGTTGGCGATGATCAGGCCCGACCCGCGCATGCCCGGCGCGTCGGGCTGCGGCGCGAGCTCTACCCGGTACAGTGGCGGCAACTTCAGCTGCCGCAGCCGGGCGATCAGCTGGGCGCTGCCGGGATGGGGGATCAACGGATACCACACCACCAGCACGCCGTTGGCCCAACGCCGGGCGATGGCGGCCACCGTATCCGCGACCCGGGCGTACTCGCTCTTCTGCTCGTAGGATGGATCAACGAGCAGCAGGCCGCGGCGCTCCGGGGGCGGCGTCACCGCCAGGGCGCCTTCGAAACCATCGCGACGATGCACGTGCACCTGGCGTTGCTTGCGGAACTGAGCCTGCAGCGCCGCTGCGGCCTGGGGGTGCAGTTCGAACAGCTCCAACTGATCCTGCGGGCGTAGCAGGGTCGCCGCCAGTTGCGGCGACCCCGGGTAGTAGCGCAGCCGGCCATCGACGTTCTCGGCTCGCACCGCGTCGAGGTAGGGGGCGAGGCATGCCGGCGCCTCGTCCGCCGCAAACAGCCGCATCACGCCGGCTTCGTGCTCCCTGCCGCGCTGGGCCAGTTCGCCTTCCAGGTCGTAGACCCCCGATCCGGCATGGCTGTCGATGATGCGGATCGCGCCGGGCTTGCGCTGCAGCGCGCGGACCAGCATCGCCAGCACCGCGTGCTTGAGCACGTCGGCGTGATTGCCGGCGTGATAATCGTGCTGGTAGCTCAGCATGGGACTTGCGCCCGCATCAATCCGCGGTCACCGGGCCCGCGGCCGCGTGGGCCCCGTGTTCGAGCCAGCGGGCGCAGTCCGCCGGCAGCACCCGCGCCTTGGCCGCCTCGTAGAGCGCCAGTTCGTCGTCGTTGAGCACCGAGCGCCAGCGTTGATTGGTGCCCTTGAAGAAGAAGCCGCGGGCGCCGTCGCGAAAGAAGCCAGCCAGGGGATCGCCGGCGGCGATGGCGCTGTCGCGCATTGCCTCGATGGACGAGGCTGCGGTTACCGCCGCAATCTCCTCCGCCGTCAGCTCAAGGCCGATGAAGCGGGCCAGGCGTTGTATCTGGGCGGGCAGATCGGCCTTGAGATCGCTGTAGTGAACGAACAGTACGTTCGCCTGAGTGCGAAGCGGCCACCAGGTAGCGATGTGGTGCATGTTGCCCCACCACGGCCAACCCTCGGATTCCCAGTCGAACCAGCCGCGGGTCATCCAGTTCCGCCACAGGGCGTGCACGTCGCCGTCGTAGTGCGGCAGCGGATCCCCCACCCGCCCGGGCGTTTCGTTGAAGGCCGCATACGCTGTATCGGTGAACTGCTCGTAGTGGTTTACCAGCGACATGAACACATCCCGCGGGTCTCGCCCCACCACCACGTAGCGCACCTCCGGCCAGACAGGCAGCCCGTCGGCGGCCAGGTGCGACTTCAGCACCCGCCGGTGGGGCATGGCGGCGAGTTCCGCCAGCTGGTCTTCCAGCTCTACCGGAAACATGCGCGCGTCTATCCAGTAGTCCATGGGCGGAGGCGTCATGCCTTCCTTCAGGGCGACGATCTGATACAGCAATCCCAAGGTCCAGGTGGTGCCCGATTTGTACGATGTGGTTACGATGACGTCGCCGTCACGTGGTTCGAAGCCGTGCCAGCGAGTGGAGTCGATGGTGTGATTCTGGTAGGTGCGGGTGACGTTTGCCGGCCAGGTCATGGTGGTTTGCCTCTTGATTCCTGCATTACTGCTGCGGCTGCCGAGCGGGGTACCGTTGGCGCCATGAGCGCCACGGAGAATAGCGAGGAAGAACCTCAAGGCGAAAGACCCTCCAGCTGCGCCGAGGCTGGTGACCGCCATTCATGATACCGTTCGAAAAACTACCTGACGGTACGGAAGGGCGTTCGTGAATCTCGAAAAGGTGATCTTCGGCTTCTTCATCCTGCTTGCGGCCACCCTCAACTTCGGCTTCGTCTACGGCGACATCGCCGAACCGGTGCACCACAATCGCTGGGAGTTCTATGGTGCTCTGGTGGTGAACATCATCGCCACGGTGCTGAAGTTCGGCGACCGCACTCAGGTGGGCGCCATCCATCTGGCAACCAGTCTGGTGGCGTTCATCCAGCTGGTGGCAGCGGCGCTGGTCTGGTTTTTCGCGCCAACCGACGCGGCGGGCATGGTCCAGCCGGTGGAAATGGCTGCGATCGTCTCACTGGCTGCCGGCGCGCTGCTCGCCAACCTGGTCTCGGTGACCATACTCATCGTCGAGACCACCATGCAGCGCCGCTGAGGTGAAAAGCAGCGTGCTGCTGCTCGGCCTGCGCCATCTGCGCGGGCCCCTGATCACCATCGTGGTGGTGTTTGCCACGGCCATCGTCGGGTTGGTGCTGATCCCCGGGGTCGATGCCGACGGCGCGGTCTGGCAGATGACCTTCGCCCAGGCGCTGTACTTCATGAGCTACACGGCGACCACCATCGGCTTCGGCGAGATTCCCGCCGACTTCACCGATACCCAGCGGCTGTGGGTGACCGCGGTGATCTTCGCTTCGGTGCTGGGCTGGGCGTACCTGATCGCCAGCGTGCTTGCGCTGGCCCGCGACCAGGCGTTTCGCGGGGCGCTGACGGCGGCCGCTTTCTCCCGTGCCATTCGCGGGTTGCGCGAGCCGTTCTACCTCATCTGTGGCTTCGGCGAGACCGGGTTGCTGGTGGGTCGAGCTCTCGACCGGCTCGGGCTGCGCTTCGCTGTGGTCGACATCGATCCGGAACGGGTGCAGGAGGTCAAGCTGCTCGATCTGGCGCAGGATGCCCCGGCCATCTGCGCCGATGCCCGGTTGCCGGAAACGCTGCTGGCCGCAGGGCTCGCCCGGGCTGGGTGCACCGGCGTGCTGGCGCTCACCAACGACGATCAGGCAAACCTGGCGGTGGCCATGGCGGTACGCCTGCTCAATCCCGACACGCCGGTGCTGGCGCGGGCGATGAGCAACGAGGTGGTCGCCAACATGGCCTCGTTCAACACCGACCACATCGTCAACCCGTTTGCGCGCTTCGGCACCTACCTGGCGCTGGCGCTGGCGGCGCCGTCATCGTATCGGCTGGTTTCCTGGCTCACCGCGCCGACGGGCAGCGAGTTCGAGTTGCATCTGGCGCCGCCTCGCGGCCACTGGGTGGTGTGCGGCTATGGGCGCTTCGGGCGCGAGGTGGTGGCCGCACTGATCGATGAGGGGCTCGACGCCAGCGTGATCGACCCGGGTGACCGGCCGGTTCCCGGGCTGCGCACCATCAGGGGAACCGGCACCGAGGCAGCCCCGCTGATCGCAGCCGGCATACGCGATGCCGTCGGCATCATCGCCGGCACCGACGACGACCTCACCAACCTTTCCATCGCGGTCACCGCTCGCGAGGTGAACGCGCAGCTGTTCACGGTGGTGCGGCAGAACCTGCAGTCCAGCGGGCCGCTGTTTGCCGCCTTCCGCGCCGACGTCACCATGGTCTCGAGCGAGATCATTGCCAATGACTGCCTGGCCATCATCAAGACGCCGAGGCTGGCGCACTTTCTGGAATTCGTGCGCGAGCAGGACGAAGCCTGGGCGCAGCGCGCCATCGACCGGCTGACGGCGACGGTCGACAGCCGAGTGCCGGAGATCTGGAGCGTGCGTCTCACCGCCGAGGCGGCGCCGGCGCCCCATGACGCGTTGCGGGCGCAGGCGCAGGGGGTTCGTCTGGAGGATCTGGCGCGTGACCCGGTGGATCGGGAGCGGCAGCTGCCCGTGCTGGTGCTGGGCCTGTGGCGCGACGGCAGGCTGACGCCGCTGCCGGAGCAGGGCATGGCGCTGCAGCCGGACGACGATCTGCTGTACGCGGGCACGCTGAGCGCCCGCCGCGCGCAGCTGGGAGTGCTGCGCAACGCCAATGTCTGTAGTTATCTGTTGACCGGTAACGAGCGGCCCGCCGGCTGGGTGTGGCAGGCCATCACCCCCGGGCGTGCCCACCGGTCTTAGCCTGCCACGACGTGCGGAGTCATTGCTGCTCTGCCCGCTGGCGCCCCACGTACCCCGGATAGAACACCACCTCGTCGTGCTGGATCTGCTCGAAGATGTCGCGCGCGACGATCTTCGGGTCTTCCCAATCGTCCGCCCGGTCGCGGCGGGCGTCGGCCAGCGGCCCGGTGGAACTGCGCGCGATGGCGGTGCGCATGCCGCCGGGCGAGGCCACGTGCACGCGAATGCCATCTTCCGCAAGCTCCCGCGCCGCCACCTGGAACAAGCCAACCAACGCGTGCTTGCTGGCCGCGTAGTGGCCGAGCCCCGGCGAGCCCGGTACGTGGGCAAGAATCGACGCGACGTTGAGGATGTTGCCGGAGCCCTGGGCGCGCATGATGGGTATCGCCTGCTGCGCCAGATCGACGTAGGCCCAGTAGTTCACCTCGAACAGATGGTGTGCCTGATCGAGATCCATCTGCTCGAGGGTGGCCAGATAGGAGTAGCCGGCATTGTTGAACAGATAATCGACGCGACCGAAGCGCTCCATGGCGGCCTCGATGACCTGCGGGCGCTCGGCGGCGACGGCCAGATCCACCTGCACGGCGATCGCTTCACCGCCGGCACGCTCCACGTCGGCGGCGAACGCTGCCGAAGGCTCCAGATCGATGTCGGCGAGCACCAGCTTCATGTCGCGATCGGCGGCCAGTTGCGCCAGCGCGGCGCCCAGGCCGCTGCTGGAGCCGGTGATCACCGCGACCCGCCCAGCATAAGGATCGGCCGGTTCCGAGGCTGCGGCGGAGGGCGTCGCAGCAGGGTTGAGCAGCAGCAGCGTGACGGCAGCCAACAGCGCAAGCGTAGCCTTCATGGTGGTCTCCTGGTTGTCGAGTTACTGCGACTCTAGCCGATTCGGGTGGGGGAGGTGTCTATACTCTTGACGAGCGGCGCTGCCGCCGCATACCGTCAGCGCTTGCAGCCACGCGAGCTGCTCGTCAGTCGAGGTCCATTCATGAGTATCCTGCAATCACGCTGTGCCGGCCGCGCGTTGGCGATGGTGGCGCTCCTGGCGGTGGCTACGGCCTGCACCTCCGCACCTGCCGAGCAGGTCGACGAATCGGGGCTGAACACCCTCTACGCAGGCATCGAGTCGGCGTCCCAGCGTTATCAGGAGGGTCTGCAGGCCCTGCGCGATGGCCACCCGGAGGCCGGGCATCTGCTGATGGAGTCGGCTGCCGCCGATCTCGCCGCCGGCGGCAACGCCTGCACCAGCACCCCGGGTTGCGAGGCCCAGCGGTTCCTGGCCGCTTATCAGACGCTGCTGTCGTTGCGCAGCGACGGATTCACAGAAGCTGCCGAACACCCGCTCGAGCCGGAGGCGAACCTCATAGGAGACTCGCCGATCCTTTCGCATCTGCCGGAGGCGGGCCGCTCCATCAACCTGCTGAACGGCCACGAACTCGCCGACATCATCAAGATCAACGGCCCGGTAAAGGCGGCCCTGCACGACTGGCTCACCTGGATGCGGCCGCAGTTGATCGACACCTACGAGAACTACCAGTTCATGCGTCACCTGATGTGGCCAGCCTACGAGCAGGCCGGCCTGCCGGAAGCGCTGCTGTTCGGCATTCTCGCCAAGGAATCCGGTGGGCGGGTGCACTCCACCTCGCATGCCGGGGCCGCAGGGCCGTTTCAGTTCATGTACCACACCGGTCTGCGCTTCGGTCTGCGCCGCGACAACGGCTTCGACAGCCGCTTCGATCCGGCCGCGTCGGCGCGCGCCAACGTCGATTATCTGAACGAGCAGTTCCGGGTGCTGAACAACAACCTGGAACTGGCGCTGGCGGCCTACAACAGCGGCGAGGGGCGGATGCGGCGCCTGTACCAGCAGTCGCGGGGCAAGAGCTTCTGGTCGCCGGAAATCATCGGTCAGCTGCCACGCGAGACTCAGGAGTACGTGCCCTACGTGCTGGCGGCCGCATGGCTGTTCCTGCACCCTGAAGAGCACGGTCTGACTTTCCCCCAGTTCGACACCGCGCCCGGAGAGATTCGTTTGAGCCGCAGCACGACCCTGTACGAGGTGGCGGTGTGCATCGGCCAGTCGGGCAGCCGCAACGGCTGGTTCAGAGCGCTGCGTAACCTCAACCCGAGCCTGGAGCCCCACCGCGAACTGCCCGCCGATACGGTGCTTGCCGCGCCTGCAGCGGTGGTCGACGCCTACGCCCGCCAGTGCGTCGATGGCCCGCTGGTGGAGCTTGCCGCCAGCCTGCAGGCAGCCCGCCAACCGGGCAGCATCGTCAATGCCGGCGGTCGTCCTTACGTGGTCAAGAGCGGCGACAGTCTCGACAGCATCGCGCGGCGCTTCCGCTGCCCGAGCGCGCAGGCCATCGCGCGCAGCAACAGCATCGCGGCGCCGCGATATCTGATCAGGCCGGGCCAGCAGTTGCTGCTGGTCGGCTGTGCCGGCTGAGATCGAACACGAGAGCGCAACGAGGAGCAACCCATGGAAGCCCACGGTATATCGATTCGGCCCATGTCAGGCGGCTGCGGTGCCGAGGTGCTTGGCGTCGATCTGGCCGGGCTCGATGCCGACCAATTCGACGTCGTCCGACGCGCGTTCGTAAATTACGGCGTGGTGTTCTTCCGCGATCAGCA
>JBLRXD010000033.1:16835-22511 GCA_047920935.1 Pseudomonadales bacterium
GCGTATGAGGCGCTGTCACCGGGCATGCAGCAGGCGCTGGGGGCATTGCGCGCCGTGCACTCCTCCCGGCATGTGTTCGGCGCCGCCGGCGCCTACAAGCAGACCGACCGCAAAGATGCGTTCGGCAACGAAGAGCTGGTCGGCGACGTCGTGCATCCGGTGGTGATCACCCATCCCGAATCGGGCCGCAAGGCGCTTTACGTCAACCCGGCGTTCACCGTGCAGCTGGAAGGCTGGACGGTGGAGGAGAGCCGGCCGCTGCTCGAGTACCTCTACCGGCACGCGGTGCGGCCGGAGTTCACCTGCCGGTTTCGCTGGGCCGAAGGCTCGGTGGCGTTCTGGGACAATCGTTGCACCTGGCACTACGCCCTCAACGACTACCACGGTCAGCATCGCCTGCTGCACCGTATCACCATCGGCGGGGTACCCCTGCACTGAGCCTGGTGCCGGCGCGGAGGCCGGGCTGGCCCGAATCTCGCACGGCTGACGGCTTCGGCTCAGTATCGTTGCGTCGGGCTACACATGCAGACCCGCGACATCATCGTCATCGGCGCGTCCATGGGTGGGATCGAAGCGCTTTCGGCCCTCGCCCGCCAGCTGCCCCGGGGCTTTCCTGCCACGGTGCTGGCGGTGCAGCATGCCGGGGAAGCGTCGCCGGGCCTGTTGGCGGAGATCCTCGGCCGGCAGGGGGCTCTGCCGGCGGTGACCGCCGAAGACGGCATGGCGCTGCAGCGCGGGCACATCGTCGTGGCGCCTCCGGATCGTCATCTGCTGCTCGATGACGATGGCATCAGAGTGGTGTTCGGGCCGCGTGAGAATCGCAGCCGGCCATCCATCGATGCGCTGCGATTGGAAGCGCGTCTGACGCTGCAGGCTGCGGCTGCCGATGCCTGGAACGAGTTGCCGGGAACCGCCAGCAATCTCACCTGTGCGGAGTGCCGGGGTGCGCTGCGGGAAATCGACGACGAAGGCTGGCGGCGCTACCGCTGCCGCGTGGGGCATGCCTTCTCCACCGTCGATCTGCTGGATGGCAACGCCGCCTCGCTGGAGCAATCTCTGTGGGTGGCGCTGCAGACCCTGCAGGAGCGCGCCAACGTGCTCGAGCATCTTGCCAGCAACGATCCCGCGCGCGGTGGCGCCCGTTACGCGTCGGATTACCGGCAGCGTGCCCGGGAGATGCGCGATCACGGCGAGCGCTTGCGGCGCCTGCTGATGGAGCTGGCCGAGCAGACGGTCAGGTCGGAGTAGTTCGTGCTGCTGGTCCGCAGGGCTGCGTCCGGGGAGGATTTCCAGATATCCTGGGCGCAGAGGGCGGTGGGTTTGCCCAATACTGCCACCGCAGCACTCGAGGAAACGAGGAACGGATCATGAGCCATCCTGCCAGCCATCCTGCCAGCCATCCTGCCAGCCAGAGCCGCCCACCGAGGCGCTGACCGCGGTGCGAGGCAACAAGGGGCCCCGCTACAAGCATCGGCAGGCGCCGGCCGAGCCCTATCAGACCCTGACGGTGCGCAAGCTCACGCCGATCATCGGCGCCGAGATCGACGGCATCGACCTGTCACAGCCGCTGTCCGCCAGTCAGCAGCAGGAGGTGCGGCGCGCGCTGGCCGAGCACTGCGTGATTTTCTTCCGCGATCAGCACATCACCCCGCAGCAGCAGATGGCCTTCGGTCGCCTGTTCGGCGAGCTCGACGTGCATCCGGCGGCACCCCATCTGGAAGGCATGCCGGAGGTGATGGTCATCGCCGCCGACGAGCACTCCAGCCGCGCCAACGGCGAAGGCTGGCATAGCGACGTCTCCTGTGAGCCCGAGCCGCCCATGGGCTCGATCCTCTACGTGACCGAAGTTCCCTCGGAGGGCGGCGACACCCTGTTCGCCAGCATGTACGCGGCTTACCAGGCGCTCAGCGACCGCATGAAAGGCTATCTCGAGGGGCTCACCGCCATTCACGACGGTGAGCACGTCTACCGCGGGCTGTACCAGGGCGTGGAGGAGAAGCCGCGGTATCCGCGGGCGGAGCATCCGGTGGTGCGCACCCACCCGGTCACCGGCCGCAAATGCCTGTATGTGAACCGCGGCTTCACCACCCGTCTGGTGGGTATTCCGGTGGACGAAAGCGCCGCGCTGCTACGCTACCTCTATGAGCACATGGAGAGCCCGCTGTTTCAATGCCGCTTTCGCTGGCGCGCGAATTCCATCGCCTTCTGGGACAACCGCTGCGTCCAGCATCGCGCCATGTGGGACTACTGGCCCGAGCGCCGTTACGGCAACCGGGTGACGGTCAGCGGTGATGCGCCATTCTGAGCGGAATCGCCGGCGCCGTGCGGGGCACGCAACCGGCGCCGGGGTAGGGAGGTTCGGGTGCCCTCAGCCGAGCACCTCCGCGTAGGCTGGTTCGTTGAACCCGACCACAACCGTCGTGCCCACTTTGATCGTGGGGGCGCGCAGGTTGCCGGTGGGGCCGAGCATGGCGGCCACGGCGTCGTCTGGCGGTGGCGCGCCACCGAGGTCGAACTGCTTGACGTTTTTGCCTTTCGCGACGATCAGCTTGCCGGCTTTGGCGAGTATTTCCCGTGCGTCATCGTCTCCCAGCTTTCTGCTGGCGGGCACGGTTTCCTTGACGGTAGTGTTGCTTGCCTCCAAAAACTTGGATGCTCGTTGGCAACTGGTTCAGCCGCCGCGAACGTAGTACCAGTCGACGTTCTTTGCCATGGTTGGCCCTCGGTTGTTGGGGGTGATCGATGATCGTCGATGATACCCAGCCTGGTCAGGTCGGATCAAAGCTGGATGCGAGTTTTTTGGCTAAGGTAACGTTTTTCGAATCGCGCCCGGGAGGATGGCGGATGATCAGCAGTCGGCGGCGCTCGAGGCCGGGGATGTTGCGTCAGCCGCTGTGGCTGGCGCCGCTCCTGCTGCTGGCAGCGGCCGGCGCAATGGCGCAATCCGCCGAGCCGGCGGCTGCATCCCAGCGTTCGGCGAGCCTGGATATGGCCCTCGACCGGGCTGCGACGCTCGCGCCGCTGAAGGTGGTGATCGTCGCGCAGCACGGTCGGATACTGGCTGAGCGCGGTTACAACGGTTCCAGCGCCACCACCTCCAGGAACATCAAGTCGGCGTCGAAGGTCATCATTTCGGCGCTGGTGGGCATGGCGATCGATCGCGGCGTTCTGCAGGGGGTCGACCAGAAGATCGCGCCACTGCTGGCGGACGATCTTCCCGACGATCCGGATCCGCGCCTGGCCGAGGTCACCATTGGCAACCTGCTGTCGATGCAGGCCGGGCTCGCCCGCACCTCCGGCCCGAACTACGGCCGCTGGATCGTCAGCAGCAACTGGGTGCGAGCCGCGCTGGCCCAGCCGTTCGTCGAAGATCCCGGCGGCATGATGCTCTACTCCACCGGCTCCAGCCATCTGCTGTCGGCCATTCTCACCCGGGTTACCGGCCGCCCGACCCTGGCCCTGGCCGACGAGTGGCTGGCGCCGTTACCGGACTTTCGTATCACCGACTGGCAACGCGACCCCCAAGGTATCTATTTCGGCGGCAATCAGATGGCCATGAGCGCGCGCTCGCTGCTGGCGGTGGGGGAGCTGTTCCGCAACGGCGGGGCCACCGGCGCGGGCCAGCAATTGCTGGCGCCGGAGTGGATCGAGCAATCGTGGCAGCCGCGCACCAGGTCGCAGTTCACCGGCGAAGACTACGGCTACGGGTGGTTTCTGCGGCGCCTTGGGGGCCACGATGTGGCGTACGGGTGGGGATACGGCGGGCAGATGCTGTATGTGGTGCCGTCGCTCGGGGTGACGGCGGTGATGATGTCGAACGACCAGCTGCCCGCTGGCAGGACTGGCCATCGGGATGATCTGCATCGGCTCATGACTGATATCATCGCATCCTTATGCGAGTATTCAATCGAGACATGATGGTGCACCTGCGCCGGTACCTGATCGCCGGGTTGCTGGTGTGGGTGCCCCTGGTCGTCACCCTGTTCATCATCCGCTTCGTCGTCGCCCTGCTGGACTTCACCCTGCTGTTGTTGCCGCCCGGTTGGCGCCCAGAGACGCTGTTGGGCTTCAACATTCCCGGGCTCGGGTTCGTGGTGGCGGTGGTCATCGTGCTGCTCACCGGTCTGCTGGCGGCAAACATCGCCGGGCGCAAGCTGGTGGATTTCGGTGAGTCGGTGGTGCACCGCATTCCGCTGGTGCGTTCCATCTACAGCGCCGTGAAGCAGGTGCTGCAGACCCTGTTGAGCAACGGCGGGCAGTCGTTCCGCCGGGTGCTGATGGTCGAGTATCCCCGCAAGGGCATCTGGACCATCGGCTTCCAGACTGGCGTCGGGGTGGGGGAGGTGCAGCAGCGCACGGCTCATCCGGTGATCACGGTGTTCATTCCCACCACGCCCAATCCGACCTCGGGGTTCATCATCATGGTTCCCCAGGAGGATGTCATCGCCCTCGACATGTCGGTGGAGGAAGGGCTGAAGTTCGTCATGTCACTGGGCGTGGTGGTGCCGGTGCCTCAGACCGGCCCCGTGGCGGGTGCGCAGCCGGTGCAGGCACCCGGCCCATGACCGTGGCGGCGGCCCAGGCGGCGATAGCGCGCGCCCGTGACGACGTAGAAATGCCACGGTTGGGTGTTCAGTGACGACGGCGCGCGGATCGCCATCTCTATGACTTCTCGGATCAACCCCTTCGGCACCTGCACAAAGCCCGGGGTCAGGGGGCAAGCGCGGGCGGGCGCCGCCGTTCCGATGGAAAACGGCATCATCCGGGGATAGTCTTTCGCTGACACCTGATCCGACCCTGGGACGCGACACATGACCAGCGAACGCGAAAGATTGCACAACCTGTTCCCCGACCTCGACTTCGACCCCGAGGCGCTGCGGGCCAAGTACCGGCGGGAACGCGATAAGCGCATCCGTGAGGATGGAGAGGCTCAGTACGTCGAGGCAGCAGCCGAGTTCGCGCACTATGCCGACGACGATCCCTACGCGAGCCCGGTGGAGCGCGAACCGCTTCACCTCGACATCGACGTGGCCGTCATCGGCGCGGGCTTCAGCGGCCTGATGGCCGCAGCGCGGTTGAAGGAGCGAGGGATCGACAACTTCCGCATCATCGAAGCGGGCGGCGACTTCGGCGGCACCTGGTACTGGAACCGCTATCCGGGCGCCCAGTGCGACATCGAATCGTACTGCTACCTGCCGCTGCTCGAGGAGACGGGCTACATGCCCAAGGAGAAGTACTCCTACGCGCCGGAGATCTTCGAGCACACCCGGCGCGTCGGGGAGTACTTCGGGCTGTACGACAACGCCTTGTTCCAGACCCGGGTCACCGAGGTGCGCTGGCTCGAGGACGAGCAGCGCTGGCAGGTGTCGACGCAACGCGGAGACCACATCCGCGCGCAGTTCGTCATTCAGGCGACGGGCCCGGCGAACCGGCCGAAGCTGCCCGGGATACCTGGGATCGTGGATTTCGAGGGCCACACGTTCCACACCTCCCGCTGGGACTTCGACTACACCGGGGGCGACCACAACGGCGGCCTGACGAAGCTCGGCGACAAGCGGGTCGCCATCATCGGCACGGGCGCCACCGCCATTCAGTGCGTGCCCTTTCTCGGCAAGTACGCCAAACAGCTTTACGTGTTCCAGCGCACGCCGTCCTCGGTGGACTTACGCGGCAACC
>JBLRXD010000034.1:0-22387 GCA_047920935.1 Pseudomonadales bacterium
GCCCAACAGGGCGCTGGGGCAGAACCCGATCGCGATCAGGAGATCGCTCCTACGGTTCGAGTGCGCTCCTGAGCTTCAGCTTCCGTTCAGCTTCTGCCGCTACTCTGATCCGTCAGGAAAGTTCGTGCTGGAGAGCCGTAGTGGCGGAATACCAAGCTTTGCTTCAAACCATCGCGCTGACCATGGGCATCGCCTGGGCCAGCGGCATCAACCTGTATGGCGCCGTCGGCATGCTGGGGCTCGGAGGCGCGCTGGGTTACATCGATCTGCCG
This sequence comes from Pseudomonadales bacterium, assembly GCA_047920935.1. GTDB lineage: Bacteria > Pseudomonadota > Gammaproteobacteria > Pseudomonadales > Azotimanducaceae > UBA7803. The sequence continues at coordinate 273 of JBLRXD010000034.1, forward strand.
CCGACGCTTGAAGTGGTGCAGGATCCGATGGTGATTCTCGCCGCAGCATTCATGTATTGCGTGGAGTTCATGGCGGACAAAACACCTGGGGTAGACAGCGGATGGGATGCGCTTCACACCTTCATACGCATCCCCGCCGGCGCGATCCTGGCTGCCGGCGCCGTGGGTGACGTGACCCCCGCCCTGACCATCGCCGCAGGCTTGGTTGGCGGCGGCGTAACCGCCGCCACCCATGCCACCAAAGCTGGCAGCCGGGTGCTGATCAACACTTCGCCGGAGCCGTTCTCCAACTGGGCGGCGTCCCTCGCCGAGGACGTGGCGGTATTCGTCGGTCTTTGGCTGGCGCTGCAGCATCCCGTGTTATTCTTGGCCATCTTCTGCGTATTCCTCGTGGCTCTATGCTGGCTACTGCCAAAACTCTGGCGCGGCGTTCGACTGGTGTTTCGCAAACTCGGTGTCTGGCTCGGGCTGGTGGCAGACGAAGATCAGCGCTATCGGCGAGAATTGCGCCGTCTGGCACGGGCCGGCGTCATCACCGAAACCGAATTGCGCGCGGCGCAGGCGCGCATTCCTGCAAGTTGATTCAGGCGCACTGCCACGGCCGTAGTCGTGGCCGCTAAGCGCGCCGCGACGACGCGTTACGGCCGCCGCCGAGCGCGCCGACGCGCGAAGCCTGCGCCGCGCTGGCGCCTGCTGCGGCGACTGGTCGCCGGGTTGGCGGTAATCGGCACGCTGGGCATCGCGGCGGTGGGCGGCTACCTGTTCTATCTCGACCGCACCATTACCTGGACGTTCGAAGGGCGCCGTTGGACGGTGCCGGCGGTGATCTACGCGCAGCCTCTGGAACTGTATCCGGGCGCAAGCACGACGGCTGCTGCCGTCACTCGCGAGCTCGAACGGCTTGGATACGAGTTGAAAGCCAACGCGTCGTCGCCGGGCACCTACCAGCGCGCCGGCAATCGGCTGGAAATCCATCTGCGCTCGTTCCGCTTCATGGAAGGCCTGCGCGCCAACCAGCGCATCGAGATCCTGTTCGACTCCGGGGTCGCACAGATACGCGATCAGAACGGCCGCCCGGTACCGCTGGTGCGCCTCGAGCCGATCCCCATCGGTAGTTTTTTCCCCAGCCACGGCGAGGATCGGCTGGTGCTGGCGCCTGAGCAGATCCCGCCGTTGCTGCGCGACGCGCTCAAGGCGGTGGAGGACCAGAACTACGACCGCCACGTGGGCTTCGATCCCGCCGGTATAGCCCGGGCGATGTGGGTGAACGTTCGCGCCGGCGAACGCCAGCAGGGCGGCAGCACCATCACTCAGCAGCTGGTCAAGAGTTACTACCTGGACAACCGCCGCACCTTCGAGCGCAAGCTTCGGGAGCTGGCGATGGCCGTGATTCTCGACGCACGCTTCGACAAGGAAGACATCCTCGACGCCTACATCAACGAGATCTATCTTGGCCAGGACGGCAACCGTGCGATACACGGTTTCGGGCTCGGGTCGCAGTACTACTTCAATCGACCGCTGACGGAGCTCGACGCGGACGAGATCGCCACCCTCATCGCCATCATCCGCGGGCCGTCTTATTACAATCCGTACCGCAACGGCGAACGCGCCCTGGCGCGCCGCGACCTGGTGCTGGACAAAATGCGTGAAAGCGGCCTGATCACCGCTCAGGTTCACGAGCAGGGCCGCGGCATGCCGCTCAAGGTCGTGCGCGGCAACCGCAGCGGCGGCGGTTACTATCCCGCTTTCATGGATCTGGTCAGGCAGGAACTGAGTCAGCACTATCAGGACGTCGACCTGACGACCACCGGGCTGCGGATCTTCACGACCCTGCAACCCAACGTCCAGGATGCGGTGGAGGCGGCGCTCACCGGCACCCTCACCCGGTTGGAACGCGACCGCAAGCTGCCGGAGCAGTCGCTGCAGGGCGCAGTGGTGGTGACCGCCAACCAGACCGGCGAGGTGCTGGCCATAGCGGGAGGGCGCGACGCCGGGTTCCATGGATTCAACCGCGCGCTCCACGCGCGCCGCCCGATCGGCTCTCTGGTCAAGCCGGTGGTCTACCTGACGGCCCTGGAGCAGGGTTACCACATGGCGAGCATGATCAACGACGCACCCGTGCACCTCGAGGAAAGCGGAAAAAGCTGGATGCCGCGCAACTTCGACAGGAAGGTAAACGGGCCCGTGCCCATGGTGCGGGCGCTCGGCGACTCTTTGAATCTGGCAACCGTCAACCTGGGGCTGACGCTCGGCATCGAGCAGGTCGCAACTCGCCTCGGCAGCCTGACCGGCATCGCTCCGCGCAATCGCTACCCCTCCCTGCTGCTCGGCGCCGAAGCCATGAGCCCGCTGCAAGTGGCCGGTCTGTACGGCACATTTGCCAGCGGCGGCTTCTACATGCCGCACAAGGCCGTGATCGCGGTGCTGGACGAGGCGGGAATGCCGGTATCGCGCCATTCACTGCAGCTGGAGCAGAAGATCGCGGCAGAACACGCGCAGGCACTGAGTCGATCCCTCGAGTCGGTGATGCGCCGGGGTACCGGTGCCAACTCACGCTTCGCCCGAGCCGGCACCGCCGGCAAGACGGGCACCTCCGACGACTACCGCGACAGTTGGTTCGCCGGCTACGACGATGTGCATTTGAGCGTCGTCTGGGTGGGGATGGACGACAACACCCCAACCGGGCTGTCCGGCTCCTCGGGCGCATTGAAGGTATGGGACGAAATCATGATGCATCTCGGCGTCCAGCCGCTGTTGCATCGGGGGGGCGACAACCTTCGCAGTATCGAATACGGCACCGGCCTGCTGGCCCACGGCGGCTGCGCCGACGTCGAGCAGGTTTACGTACCCGAGGGCGCCCCTTTGCGGGCCAAGCCCGGGTGTGGTATCAACGCGCCGTCACTCACCGACCGGCTGCGCTCTTGGCTAGGAAAAGACTGAACCTGCGAAACCTGCTGACCGCCACCATCTGGGTCGGCCTGCTGAGCGGATGCGCCACTGCGTATCCACCCGCTACCCGGCCAGCGCCGCTGCCGCCGGAAACGCCGCCAACGGAGTTTCCCCGCGACCGCATCCCGCTACCGGAAACTCAGCCTGATCTGCCACCGATTGCCGAGCCCGAGCCAATTCTGCGCGTGCCGGTGGAGGCGGAACGTCCCACGCTGGCATTGCTCAGGCAAAGCGAACGCTCGGCGGAGGGGGGCGATCTGGAGGGAGCCATTGCCTACGTCGAGCGAGCCATCCGCCTCGATTCCCGCGATGTCGACCTGTGGTTGCGTCTGGCGCGCCTGCAACTCTCAGCCAACCGGCCAACCACCGCCGAGCAACTCGCTCACAAAGCCATCGCCATGTCCCGCAATCAGCGGGAGCACGAGCGCCGCGGCTGGCTGCTGTTGGCGGAGGCGCGCGAAGCCCAGGGCGACGCCGCGGGCGCCGCGCAGATTCGGGAACGCTGGATCATCTATCGAGGCTGAAGCGTCACCGGCTGCGCCTGGAGCCGGCGGACGCTGCTAGCGCAGCAGTTCCAGCCAGTGCACCACCGGCGTTCCGTCATCGCTGGCGAGATGCAGTTGGCAGCCGACGTTGGCAGTGGCGATCACGTCCGGCCGATGCGCATCCAGAGCCGTCAACTTCGCCTCTCTGAGGCGGCCGGAGAGTTCCGGCTGCAGCAGTGAGTAGGTGCCCGCCGAGCCGCAGCACAGATGGGCATCACGCACGGGAACCAATTCGTAGCCGGCGCGCCGCAGCAAGGCCTCTACCAGCCCGGTAAGCTGCTGGCCGTGCTGCAGGGTGCAGGGCGGATGCCAGGCGACGCGGCGCAGGCTGCCGTCACCGCGCCATTTGGTGTCCAGACGGTGCAGATATTCCGCCACATCGAGGGTCTGGCCGGCGACACGGCCAGCGGCCTCGCGGCGTTCCGGGTCGTCGGCCAGCAGGCGGACATAGTCTTTCACCGTAACCCCGCAACCGCTGGCCGTGGAGATCACCGCGGTGACACCGGCAAGCAGCGGCGCCAGCGCATCAACATTGGCGGCCATGGTCGCCCGTGCCTGCTCTGCGGCTCCCAGGTGCAGCGCCAGCGAGCCACAGCAGGTCTCGCCGGGAACGCTGACGACGTCGATGCCCCGGTCCGACAGCAACTGCATCAACCTGGCGTTCACCCCCGGCGTCGCCGTGCGCTGCACGCAGCCTTGCAGCAACAGCACCCGCTCCCGCAGTTGCGGCTGCGACTGCGCGGCCCCGCGATCACCGTCCGATTGCGGCGCCGGCGGCAGCTGTCGCGCCAGCCGTCGCGGCAGCAGCCAGCGAACGGCCCGGCCCAGCCTCACCCAACCACCGAAGCGCTCCGGTCGTGGCACCACTGCCAGCAGCCAGCGCCGCAGCCAGCGGTCGATGCCCCTGCGCGGCAGTTCGGCTTCCAGATACTGGCGGCCGATCTCCAGCAGCTCACCGTAGCGCACGCCGCTCGGACAGGTGGTCTCGCACGACCGGCAGGTGAGGCATCGGTCCAGGTGCAGCCGAGTCACCTCGTCGGCCTGCTCCGTCTCCAACATCTCCTTGATCAGGTAGATGCGGCCCCGGGGCCCATCCAATTCATCACCCAGCAGCTGATAGGTGGGGCAGGTGGCGTTGCAGAAGCCACAGTGCACGCAACTGCGCAGAATCGCATCGGCCCGGACGCCGTCGTCGGTGGCCAACAGGTGCAGCGGCAGCTTAGTCTGCATCAGGCACCGCCGCCGACAATTCGGGGTTCAACAAGCCATCAGGATCGAACGCCAACTTCAACCGCGCCGCGTAATGGGCTTCCGGCACCGCAACGTGGGACCCGGCGCGCATTCCGTACCCGCCATCGAAGGGCCTGGCGTGACCGCCGCAATCGCGTACTGCTGCGCCGAGTCGGGCGCCCTCCTCGGCCGAAGCCGGACGCAGCCAGCGCTCGCCGCCGGCCCAGGTAACCAGGCAGTCAGCAAGCGGCGCCGTGGCCCCTGGAGGCAGCAAGCAACGCCAAAGCGGTCGCTCAGCTTCACTGTCGCCACCCTGGGTGAAAAACGCCAGGCGATGGTCGCGCAGCGCCTCCCAGAAGCCCTCGTCGTCGCTTGCAAGCTCGCCACCCAACTCCTCCCTGGCCCAGGCGACGGCAGCTTCCGCACCGGACAGCCGCAGCCACAGGCGGCCGTTCCAGTAACAGCTCGCGGTGATGGGCAACGGCTGGCGCGCCCACGCGCGACAGCGCTCGAGCGCCGTCGCGGCATCGAGCTCGAACAACAGGGTTTGCTCGCAAGGCGGTGCCGGCAGCACCTTGACGCTCACCGCCAGCAGCAGCCCGAGGGTGCCGAATGCGCCCACCTGCAGGCGGGAGACATCGTAGCCGGCCACGTTTTTCATCACCTGACCACCAAAGCGCAGATGCTCGCCAGCGCCGTTGATCAGTTCCACACCGAGCACCGCATCGCGCACGGCCCCCCGCCACGGCCGGCCCGGGCCGGACAGGCCACAGGCCACGGCGCCGCCGAGAGTGCCGGCGCCGTCGAATTGCGGCGGCTCGAACGGCAGCCGCTGGCCGCGTTCCGCCAGCGCACACTCGAGGTCCTGCAACGGGGTGCCCGCTCGCGCGGTGATCACCAACTCTTCCGGCCGATAATCGATGATTCCACGGTGCCCGGCCATCGGCAACAGCCGGGTCGGGCGCCCGCTGCCCTTGCTCGCGGCGGTGAGAAAGGCCTTGCTGCCGGAGCCGACGATGCGCAGGCTCTCGCCGGCGGCGTGCGCCCGACGCACGGTGTCGCACAGGGCTTCACTACGGTCCCCATCCATGGCCCAGGTCAGAACCGCGGTAAGTGTGGGAACGGCAGACGGCCACCGTGCACGTGCATGCCGCCCACCTCGGCGCAGCGCGCCAGGGTGGGCACCGCCTTGCCCGGATTCATCAGCCCACGGGGGTCGAAAGCGGCTTTCAAGCGATGCATCTGCGCCAGCGCGGGCTCATCGAACTGCCCGCACATGGCGTCCAGCTTCTCGACGCCTACGCCGTGTTCGCCGGTCACCGTGCCGCCCACCGCCACACACAACTCGAGGATCCGCCCCCCCAAAGCTTCCGCGCGCTCGAGCTCGCCGGCCACGTTGGCGTCGTAGAGGATCAGCGGATGCAGATTGCCGTCGCCGGCGTGAAAGACGTTGGCCACGGCCAGCTGATACTCGACCGCGAGCTCGGTTATGTGGGCCAGCACCGCGGCCAGATGGGCGCGGGGGATGGTGCCGTCCATGCAGTAGTAATCCGGCGCCAACCGCCCAATCGCCGGGAACGCGGCCTTGCGGCCGAGCCACAAGCGTTCCTGCTCTGCCGGGTCGGCGGCGACGCGGATGGCGAAAGCGCCGTGCTCGTCGAGCAAACGCCGAACCCGCGCCACGTCGGCTTCCACCTCGGCGGTCACGCCGTCGAGCTCACACAGCAGAATGGCTTCGGCATTCTTCGGGTAGCCCGCGTGCACGAAGTCCTCGGCAGCCTTGATGGCCAGCCGGTCCATCATCTCCAGCCCGGCCGGAATGATGCCCGCGGCGATGATGGCGCTGACCGCGTCCGCCGCCGGCGCAACGCCAGCGAATGCAGCGAGCAGCACCCGCTTGTCCGGCGGCCGTGGCAGCAGCTTCACGGTCACCTCGGTAACCACGCCGAGCATCCCCTCGGAACCCATCATGAGCGCCAACAGATCGTAACCGGGGGAATCCAGAACCTTGCCGCCGAGGGTGAGCACATCGCCATCCAGCGTCACCAGACGGACGCCCAGTACGTTGTGCACGGTGAGCCCGTACTTCAGGCAGTGCACCCCGCCGGAATTCTCCGCCACGTTGCCGCCGATGCTGCAGGCGATCTGCGACGAAGGATCGGGGGCGTAGTAAAGCCCGTGCTCGGCCACCGCCTCGCTGATGGCCAGGTTGCGAACTCCCGGCTCTACCCGCGCCACGCAGTTGTCCAGGTCCACCTCGAGAATCCGATTCAGCTTCGACAGCCCCAGCAGCACCCCGTCCGCCAACGGCAGGGCGCCGCCGGACAAGCCGGTGCCGGCGCCGCGGGGCACCACCGGCACATCGTGGTCCCGGCAGATGCGCAGCACGGCGATCACCTGCGCCTCGGTTTCCGGCAGCGCCACCAGCCACGGATGCTGGCGAATGGCTGTGAGCCCGTCGGTTTCGAAGGGTTTGGTGGCGCGCGAGTCGGCGATGAGCCCCGCCGCAGGCAGCGCCGCCTGCAGCAGGGACTGGACGGTGGACGACTTCATGCACCGATTATAGGCGAGGCAGTCGCGCGCTACAGCACCGCCATGGGTAATGCCCCTCGATCCGATCAGTACCCTGTTGGCGGCACAGCCGTTACAGTCTTCTCCATACACAAACCCAGGAGCACCGATGTCACTCGTTGAATTCACCATCACCGGCCACATAGCCACCATTACCCTCAACCGGCCCGACGCGCGCAACGCCATCAACCCGGAGGTGGCGGTGCGGCTGGCCGACGCCTGGGAAGAGGTCAAAAGCAACGATGCGGTAAGGGTCGCGGTGGTGACCGGCACCGGCAGCGCCTTCTGCGCCGGCGCCGATCTGGGCCAGTTGATCCCGATGATTTCCGGCGCCCGCAAGCCGGAGAACGAGTGGGACGAGCGAGTAGCCGCCGAACCCGGGATCGCTTCACGGGCCCTGCTACGCAACTTCGATCCGCAGAAGCCGGTGATTGCCGCATTGAACGGCCACGCCATCGCCGGCGGCATGGAGCTGGTGCAGGGCACCGACATCCGGGTGTCGGTGCCTGGCGCGAAGCTCGGCGTTCAGGAGGTTAAGTGGGCCATCTTCCCGGCCGGCGGGTCCACCGTGCGACTGCCGGTGCAGATGCCCTACGCCCGCGCCATGGAACTGCTGCTCACCGGCGACCTCATTACCGCCGAGCAGGCACTCGAACTCGGCTTTCTCAATTACGTCACCGACGACATCATGGGCAAGGCCATGGAGATCGCCGAGAAGATAGCGGCAAACGGGCCGCTGGCGGTACGGGCCATCCGCCGCTCGGTCAAAGAATGCCTGGGCAAGCCGGAGCATGAGGCGTTGCAGATCGAAAACCGCATCTCGGGCCCGGTGTTCCAGACCGAAGATGCCAGGGAAGGGCCGAAGGCCTTCATGGAGAAGCGTCAGCCCCAATACCAGGGGCGCTGAGCAAGCGGAGCCGACCATGCGCATCCGCCCCGCACGCGCCGACGAGGCAGCCGACCTCAGTGAGCTGGCGTTTCGCGCCAAGGCCCACTGGGGCTATTCCGACGCGTTCATGGCTGCCTGCCGGGCGGAACTCACGGTCGCGCCGGAGGCCGTGAGCGCCGGTGGGCATCAGGTGATCGAAGACGGCGATCGAGCATGCGGCTTCTACGCGCTGCGCAGAGTCTCACCCACGGCCATGGAGCTCGAGGCCCTGTTCGTCGATCCGCCGAGAATCGGTGAGGGGTTCGGTCGGGCGTTGCTCGAGCATGCGCTCGAAAGCTGCGCCGCCGCCGGCATCGAGCGCCTGGTGATCCAGGCAGACCCTCATAGCGTCGAGTTCTATCAGCGCGCCGGCGCGGTCGAGATTGCCGAGCGTGCCTCAGGCAGCATCGCCGGGCGGATGCTGCCACTGCTGGAAATCAGAATCAAAACCGCCCCCGCCGAGGGCTGAACAGGCCGGGGGCTATGACCTGCCGGGGGCTATGACCTGCCGGCGCCCGCGGCCACCGTGTCGACCTCGACGGCGGCGCCCGCATCACCGATAAACCGCCCGGTGACCACGCCGGCCGTCATGGCGCCGTTGACGTTCAATGCAGTGCGCGCCATATCGATGAGCGGCTCGATGGAGATCAGCAGCGCCGCGACGGTCACCGGGAACCCCATGGCCGGCAGCACGATGAACGCGGCAAACGTGGCCCCGCCGCCGACGCCGGCAACCCCGAATGAACTGATGGCAACGATGCCCACCAGCCCGGCGATGAACGTCAGGCTGGTTGGGTCCACCCCCATGCTGGGCGCGATCATCACCGCCAGCATCGCCGGGTAAATGCCCGCGCAACCATTCTGCCCGATGGTGGCGCCGAAGCTGGCCGAAAGGTTGGCAATGGGCGCCGGCACCTTCAGCGCCTCGATCTGGGTCTCGACGTTGAGCGGAATGGTGGCCGCGGAACTGCGCGAGGTGAAGGCGAACGCCAGCACCGGCCAGACGCTCTTGAAGTACTGCGGCACGCTGAAGCCGCTCATGCCGATGAGCAGCGCGTGCACGCCGAACATGATGGCGATGGCCAGGTAGGACGCGACGATGAAGCCGAGCAGATTGAGAATATCGCTGCCGTTAGACCCCGCCACCACGTTGGTGATCAGCGCCAGGATGCCGAACGGCGTCAGCGCCATGATCATGTGAACCAGCTTCATGACGATGGCCTGCGCGGTCTCGACGAACCCGCGTATCGCCTCGCCGCGCGCTTCGTCTTCCCGGGCCACCCCCAGGGCGGCGATCCCGAACAGGATGCCGAACACCACCACCCCGATGATCGATGTGGGCCGCGCGTCGGTCAGATCGAGGAACACGTTGGAGGGCACGAAACGCACCAGCATGTCGGACAGACCGAGGCTGCCGAACTCTTCGAACCGGCCGGTCAGGACGTCGGAGCGGGCGAGCTCCCGAGCGCCTTCGGTGAGGCTGCCGGCGGTCAACCCGAAAACGTTGGTGACCGCGATGCCCACCAGCGCCGCTACCATGGTGGTACCGATGAGAATGCCGATGACCATGCCGCCGATCTTGCCGAGTTCGGCAACGGCGCCCATGCGCACCACCGCTGCAATCATCATCACCAGCACCAGCGGCATGATGATCATGCGCAACAGGTTGACGTAGGCGCTGCCGACTACGTTCGTCCACTCGAGGGTGTCGGCGATCACCGCGGGGGACGAAACGTACAGCAACTGCAACGTCAGGCCGAACACCACGCCGGCCACCAGCCCGCTGAGGATTCGCCGGGGCAGCGTGAAGCCTGGACCGCGAAGCCGCGCCAACAGCAGCAGCAGCGCAGCGAACGCGGCCAGATTGCCAACGACATACGCAGACATTGCACTCACCCCGGATGTTTCCGCCGATGGTGGCTGCCAGCGGACGCGATTACAAGCGCGGCTCTACGTCGCCCGACTCGTTCCCCGGGCGCGACCGGTGCACCTGCAAGCGGCGCCACAGATGAAGAAATGTGAAGTAACCAAAGAACGCCATCGGCAGTGCGATGAGCAGGCTGCCAATGACAATGGCCGCAACATCTTCGGCCAGCGCTTCGCCGAGGCCGAACAGGCTGCCGGAGAGGCCATCGAAGCGGATCGGCAGAAGCGCCAACGCCTCATCGCCCACCTCGTGAAAACTGAAATACAGCAACCCCAGGGTCAATGGGTTGTTTATCCAGGAAACGATGAAGGCTGCGGGGAAGTTGGCCCGAAACAGCACCGAGGCCGCCACCATCAGAGGCGTCTGGACACCAACGGTAGGCGTCAGACCAACGAACAACCCCACTGCGACGCCTCGAGCCAGCGCCCGTTCATCCGGGTCCAGACTGCCGGAGCGGGCCAGCAGGGCGCGCATCCGCGGGTGCCGCCGCAGCCAGAGCCGGGCGAGCAGCCGCACTTGTCGCCGACGGGTGGCGATCTGCTGTTTCAGCCAGACTCCGACGGGCGCGCCCACCGTTGCACCTTACCAACGCAACCCACGCAGCCCCAAGGCGCGGCTGTCAGCTGGCCTTGTCGCGCAGATCGGGCAGTTGATAGCCCTTCGCTTCCAGATCGGCACGCACCACCTTCTTGTCCATCTTTCCCGTGGAGGTGAGGGGAATGCTGTCGACGAACAGAATGTCGTCGGGCAGCTGCCACTTGGCGAAAGTCTTGCCCACATGCTCGAGGATCGCCTCCTTGCTCACCTCGGCGCCCGCACCGGGCACTACCAGGGCCACCGGCCGCTCATCCCACTTTGGATGGGGCTGCGCAACCACGCATGCCTGCGCCACGCCCTCGAGGGCGACGATGTTGTTCTCCAGATCCACCGACGAGATCCACTCGCCACCGCTCTTCACCAGATCCTTCGACCGATCGCTGATGATCAGATACTCCTGGGGGTCGATCTTGCCGACATCGCCGGTGATCAGCCAACCATCATGGAATTTTTCCGGCTGAGGGTCGTTGTAGTACTCCGAGCAGATCCACGGGCCGCGAATGAGGATTTCGCCCACGGTTTCGCCATCGTGGGGGAGCCGATTGAAGTTCTCGTCGAAGATGTCCACCTCGATGCCCGGCATGATCTGCCCGGCCTTGGAGACGTTCTCGAACTGCTCATCCTCGGACAGCGCCAGCTGGGATCGCTTCATCACCCGCCTGGACAAGGTCGCCAGCGGGGACGTTTCGGTCATGCCCCAGCCCTGAATCATCTCAACGCCGAGGCGGTCCCAGTACCAGCGGATCAGGGAAGCCGGTGGCGCCGAGCCACCACAGGTCACCCGCGACAGGCCCGACAGATCGAAGCGCTCGGGATCCGCCTCGTAGAGCGAACGCACCCCCTGCCAGATGGTGGGCACGCCGGCCGATACGCTGACCCCTTCGTCGGCCATGAGCTGAATCAATCGAGCAGGGTCCATGAAGCGATGGGGCATCACCTGCTTGCAGCCGAGCATCAGCGCCGACCACGGCAGGCCCCAACCCATGGCGTGGAACATGGGAACGATGCCGAGCAGGCAGTCGGTGGCCGACAGGTTCATGCTGTCGGTCATGCATTGGGTGAGGGTATGCAGGTACTGGGAGCGATGCTCGTACTCCACCCCCTTCGGGTTGCCGGTGGTGCCGCTGGTGTAGCACAACCCCAGCGCGGAGTTTTCGTCGATCTGCGGCCAGAAGTAGGTGGTGGGCTTCCCCGCGATGAACGCCTCGTAATCCACCGGATTCGGCAAGCCGGTATCCCAGTTCGCGAACCCCTCCTCCGCCGCGACGATGACGCGCTCGACGCTGGGCATGCGGCCCTTGAGTTTTTCAAGCAACGGCAGCACGTCGGCGTCGACGATGATCACCTTGTCCTGGGCGTGCTCGATGATGTACTCGAGATCGTGGTCCGACAGACGGATGTTCAACGTGTGCAGCACCGCACCCATGCCGGCCACGGCGTGGTAGGCCTCCAGATGGCGCGATCCGTTCCACATGAAAGTCGCCACCCGATCGCCGATGGCGACCCCTGCAGCGGCAAGAGCGTGGGCCAATTGGTGTGCCCGATCGCGGGTCTCGCGATACGTCTGCCGGCGAACGCCGGTCTCGGTCGCGGTGACGATCTCCTCGTTGGGCGCGATCTTCGCGCCCCGGTCGAGGATGTTCGACATGAGCAAAGGCGTGTGCTGCATTGCCATTGCGTGGCCCTCCCAATAAGCTGTTTTTCCAACCGCCGAGTTTACCATCGGGAAACACAGATTCGTGGAAACACCTGAAGATCACATGCTGGGCATTCCGCACGCCCGCGCCATCGGTATGACGCTGATCCAGCACGACGCCGACGGCTGCATCGTACGGGTGCCGTATGCCCCGCATCTGGTCGGCGATCCGGACACCGGGGTGGTGCACGGCGGCGTACTCACCGCTCTGCTCGACAACACCTGTGGCATCGCGGTGCGGCCGGCTGGGTCGCAGACGGCCGTTTCCATGGCGACGCTGGATCTGCGCATCGACTATCTGGGGGCGGCGGAGCCGCATCAGGACATCCTGGCCCATGCGGTCTGCTACAAGCGCACGCGCCACATCGCCTTCGTCAGGGCGACGGCTTACCAGACGACGCTGGACCACCCCATCGCTACCTGTGTGGCCAGCTTCATGCTGGGGACGGCTGCGGGTGGGGGGACGGCTGCGGGTGGGGGCGCGGCGCAGGTGGGTTTGGCGGAGGGAAATCGCGATCTGGAGATCGCTCCCACAGGTGGGTCAGGAGAGAACGGGTGAAATTGCTGGCGGAATTGCGGGCGCAGGGGCGCGGGCAGGACATGGAGGCGGTGCTGGCGCAGATTCCCTACGCACGCTTTCTCGGCATTCGGGTGGATCGCAAGGGCAACGAGATCACCACCATCATGCCTTTCAAGGAAGATCTGGTGGGGAACGTCAACCTTCCGGCCCTGCACGGCGGGGCCATCGGCGCCTTCCTGGAACTCACCGCGGTCATCCAGTTGCTGTTCGATACCTCCTGCGAACGCCTGCCGAAGACCATCGACGTCTCCATCGACTATCTGCGTTCGGGCCGGCCGCAACCGACTTACGGCCGCGCCATCGTCACCCGCCACGGCCGCCGGGTGGCCAACGTGCGCTCGGAGATCTGGCAGGAAGAGCGTGGCAAACCCATCGGGGTCAGCCACGGTCACTACCTGCTGGCGCCGCTCACCGCCGACTGACCGACTGGGCCTGCTCGACTTCCGCCGGCAGCCGCTCCGCCTGTGCGAACCCGAGTTCGTCCGCCAACCGCTCGCGCACGCGAGCGACTTCCGATTCACGCCTCGCGACGTCCCAACCGTCACGCACCGCCAGCAACGCTGCGGCCCCGGTTAGCACCTCGTCCTGCTCTTCGGGAAGAAACCACGCCGCACGCAACCGCCGGTAGATGAGGTCTTCGAGGGTGCGAGCGCCCTCCACCTCTACTCCCCAGGCGACTTCCTCGGCGAACGTGGAGGCGGACAGCGGCGTCGGGCGCTCCCCCAGCACCCCGTAGACCTCGCTACCGTAGAGGCCGACTAGCCTGCGGGCGACTCCGGAGTCGACCTGATAGCGGCGCGCCACCTCGACGGCCAGGGCGGGAACGTCCCGCACCTCGCCCCCCGGCAATGGCGCCAACGGCTCCGGCATGGCGACGTCGCGGCCGAGCACCTCGGACACGGCGGCCATGGCTTCCTGGGCCATCTTGCGAAACCCGGTGAGCTTGCCACCGGCGACGGTGATCATCGCATCCTGACGCCAGATCTCGTCGCGGCGCGACATTTCCTTCGGCGCTTTCCCCGGCTGGTTGATGAGCGGCCGCAGCCCGGCCCAGCTGGCGACCACATCGGGCTCGGTCAGCGGCGGCACCTGGAAGTGCGCATTCACGGTATCGAGCAGGTAGGCCACGTCCGCCGGCAGCACTTCCGGCCAGTGATCGGGCGCGCCCCGGTAACTGGTATCCGTGGTGCCCAGGTAGGTCACGTCACCCCGCGGGATGGCGAATACCGGCCTACCGTCCCGGGCCGTCATCATGACCATCTGCCGCACCGGCAGGCGCTTACGCGACACCACCAGATGCACGCCCTTGGAGAGGTGCAGCCGCGCGAGCCCATCCTGGCGTTGCTGCAGCAGGCCCTCCACCCAGGGGCCGGTGGCGTTCACCAGCGCGGCGCACTGCAACTCCCGCTCGAACCCGGTGATTTCGTCGACGACCCGCACTCGACAGCCCCCGGCGCTGGGGGTAACCGCCAACACCCGGACGTAGTTGCATGCCAACGCTCCCAGCCGGGTGGCGGACCGCAGCGTCGCCAGCACCAGTCGAGCATCGTCGGTGAGATACTCGCGATAGACGCAGGCCCAGGGCAGCCGCTCGCGATCGAGCAGCGGCTCCTCGACCTGCAGATCGCCGCGAGCCCAATTGCGATGACGTTCCGCGGCCGCCACGGCACCCAGCCACTCGTACAGCGTGATGCCGATGCGCAGCTTGAGAAACTGCAGCCGGCTGGCGGCGGGCACCAGCATCCAGGCAGGTTCGGTCAGGTGGGGCGCCATGGCCAGCAGGCTCTTGCGCTCCAGAGCGCTCTCCCGCACCAGGGCGATATCGCCCATCGCCAGGTAGCGCAAGCCTCCGTGGATCAGCTTGGTGGACCGGCTGGAGGTTCCGGCGGCGAAATCGGCAGCATCGAGCACCAGGGTACGCAGCCCCGCCTGGGCGGCATGCCGAGCCACACCGGCGCCGGTGATGCCGCCCCCCACCACCACCAGATCGAAGGGTTGCTCATCGAGCTCGGCCAGTCGGCGGGTTCCCAACCGCGGAGCTTCCGCCGGCAAGATCCAGCCTGGGATCAATGAATGCTCCTCGCCTGCTGCTTCCAGAAGGGTTCCCGCAGGTCGGTCTTGAGGATCTTGCCGGCGCCGCTCTTCGGCAGATCGTCGTGACGGACGTCCAGCGACTTCGGACACTCGTAGCCGGCCAGCTGCGTGCGACAGTGGGCGAGCAGTGCCTGGGTGTCGATCTCGGCCCCCGGCCGCGGCACCACGATGGCGTGCACGGCCTCGCCCCAGGTGTCGCTGGGGATGCCGATGACCGCGCACTCGTGCACGCCCGGAAACTGGTAGATGACGTTCTCCACTGCCGCCGAGTAAACGTTCTCGCCGCCGCTGATGATCATGTCCTTGACCCGGTCGACCAGGAACAGGAAGCCCTGATCATCCAGATAACCGGCGTCGCCAGTGTGCATCCAGCCGTCGCGCACGGTAGCGGCGGTGAGCTCGGGCTGAGCCCAGTAACCCTGCATCACCATGGGGCCGCGGACGCACACCTCCCCCACCTGGCCCACCGGCAGCGGCTGGTCGTCCGCGTCCACGACGCGAACGTCGGCGTTGAACACCGCCTGGCCAGCGGAGCGGATCCGTCCTGCGTCGGGCCCGTCGAAGACGTGGTAGCGCGGCGGCAGGCTGGTAGCCACCGGTGACAGCTCGGTCATGCCGTAGGACTGCAGAAACTCCAGCCCAGGCAACCGCTCCATGGTCTGCCGCAGCAGCGCTTCGGGCATGGGCGATGCCCCGTAGGTCAGCAGCTTCAGGCTCGACAGATCGTAACGATCCAGCTCAGGGTACTGCAGCAGCGCGTTCAGCATGGTGGGCACCACCACGGTCACGGTCACCCGGTAGCGTTCGATAGCGTCGAGAAACAGCGCCGGCTCGAAGCGCGGAATGACCGCATGCGTGCCGCCGGCCACGGTGACCGTGAACACCCGCGATCCGCCGGCCACATGAAACAGCGGCGAAACGTGGAGATGCACGCTGTCGTGACGGATGCCCAGATTCACCATCGCGGTCATGGAGTTGGCCATGAAGTTGTCGTGGCTGAGCATGACCCCCTTGGCGCGGCCGGTGGTGCCGCCGGTGTAGAACAACGCCGCCAGATCCTCGCCCCCCCGCTCGGCGTCGGCGACCGGGTCGGCCGCATCGAGCAGGGATTCGTAATCGGCGAACTCAGCGCTGGGCCCGGCGTCGGCATGAATCACCTCCTGCAGCGTCGGGCAGCTTGCCAGCAGCGCCCGCGCATCGGCATGAGCGGCCCCTTCCGCAAGCAACAAACGCGCCCCACAGTCATTCAGGCAGTGCGCCTTCTCGGGCAGCGCCCAACGCACATTCACCGGCACCATCACCGCCCCGGCCCACAGCGACGCGAAGTAAAACTCCACATAGCGCGGCGAATTACCGGCCAGCATGGCCACCCGATCCCCCGGCTCCAACCCCCGCGCCCGCAGCACGCCGGCAAGCCGCGCGACACGCTCGGCAAAGGCGCGCCAGGTGAGCGCACAGCCGTCTCCCAGCAGGGCTGGCTGATCCGCATGAAGCTGTACGGCACGATGGATGCCCTGAGTCAGACGCATGGAAAAACGTTCCTGAAGAAAACCCGGCATTCTACCGCGGCTCGCCCCGCTGTGCCGGGGCGGTGTCCGGGCGGTTACTGAAGCACGACGATTCCCGCTGCCGCCAACCGGTCCGCATCGAAGCCCAACTCCGCGACGATCTCGCGGGAGTGCTCGCCGAGCATGGGCGGGGGCCGGGTCATGCCCGCGGGGGTCTTGTCGAACCGGGCCGCCGGCCGCGGCTGCCGGATGCGCCCCGCCACGGGGTGATCGTACTCCTCGACGGCGCCGTTGATCTTTACCTGTTCGTGCTCGAACACCTGATGGCGTTCGAGCACCGGTGCGCACGGCACCCCTTCGCGATCCAGCCGCTCCAGCCACTCGGCGCTGGGACGGGTAGCCAGCACGGCGGCGGTCATGGCCAGCCGCTCGGCGACGTTCACCACTCTGTCCTGGGCAGTGCGAAAGCGGGGATCCTCGAGCCACGACTCCTGCTCCAGCGCCCGGCACATCCCCTGCCACTCGGCGTCGGATACGGCGCCGGCCGTGATGTAGCCATCGGTGGTCTCGAAGATCAGATCCTGGGCGAGCTGCGCGCGGGAGGCATTGACTTCCCGGCCGACGAACGTGTACCCGGTCATGCCCTCCGGCCACAGGTAGGCGATCATCGTATCCAGCATGGCGAGCTTGACGTGCTGGCCCTCACCGGAGCGCTCCCGGGCGAACAAGGCGGCGGTGATGGCCTGAGCGGCGGTCACTGCCGTGGTCTTGTCGGGAATGATGGTGCGAACCATGCGCGGCCGGCCGCTGGTGCCGTCCCGCTGAATGGCCGCCAGGCCCGACAGCGCCTGGATCACCGGATCGTAGACGCGCTTGTGGGCATAGGGGCCGGTCTCGCCGAAACCGCTGATGGAGACATAGACGATATCCGCGCGCATGCGCCGCACCGCCTGCTCGCCGAGGCCCATGCGCTCTGCCGCCCCAGGCCGGAAGTTCTGCACCATGACGTCGGCCGTGGCGAGCAGCTTCTCGAGCACGCGCAGACCATCGGGTGTCTTCAGGTCGAGCGCCAAACTGCGCTTGCTGCGGTTCGCCGATATGAAGGTCGCGGTCAGGCCGCTGCGGTTGGGCCCCAGGTGCCGCACCAGATCGCCGCCCGGCGGCTCCACCTTGATCACGTCCGCGCCCTGATCCGCCAGCATCATGGTAGCGATGGGACCGGAGATCATGCTCGTGAGGTCCACCACCCTCACCCCCGCCAACGGACCCGCCATAAAGCTTTCCTCAGTCTGCTTGCTGATTGGCGCCGAACGCGGCCAGCGCCTGGGCTTTCGCCCATTTGTAGTCGGCCTTGCCGTTCGGCGCACGCTGCACGTGATCGACCAGCAACACGTGCTTCGGCACCTTGTAGCCCGCCAGATGCTCGCGCGCAAAATCGATGAGCGCAGCCTCTTCGAGACGCTGGCCAGCCGTGCTGCGGGAGGCGACCGCCACCACCCGCTCGCCGAAGCGTGCATCAGGCACCCCCACCACCAGGGCATCGTCGATGCCCGGATGGCGTTTGACGGCCTCTTCCACCTCTTCTGGAAACACCTTCTCACCCGCGGTATTGATACAGGCGCTGCCGCGCCCGAGCAGGGTGATGGAGCCATCCGCTTCGACCGTGGCGTAATCGCCAGGGAAGCTGTAGCGGATGCCTTCCACCTCACGGAAAGTCTCCGCGGACTTGACCGGATCCTTGTAGTAACCAAGAGGCACGTGGCCGCTGGTGGCCAGCTTGCCGATCTCGGCGGAGCCGGGCTCGACGAAGCGGCCGTCGTCGGTGATCACCCGCACGCCCTCGTTGAGGGCAAAGCGGGCCGTACCAGGGCGATTCTCTCGCGTGCTGACGGAGCTTCCCATGCCGCCCTCGGACGAGCCCATGACATCCGCGAGCACCATATCGTGATGTTTCAGCAGGCCCTCTTTGACCTCCGCGCTCCACATCACGCCGCTCGACATGATCTGCGCCAGTGACGAGAGATCGTAGCTCTGACCACGCTGCGCCGCGGCGTCGAGAGCTGCCAGCAATGGCCGCGCGAACGCATCGCCGACGATGACCATGTCGGTGACCCGATGCTCCTCCACCAGCCCCCAGAGCAGATCCGGATCGAGGCCGAGCTTTGGCGTGGTGACCACGGTGCCGCCAAGCATCAGCGGCAGCATGCTGCCCAGCCACATGCCGGTGCCGTGCATCAGCGGGCAGGCCGGCAGGCTGACCGGCGGCGCCTCGATCCCGCGGATCAGTTGCGGCAGGTCGGCCAGTCGTTCCGGAGGCGCGTAGCCGCGCCCGGCCGCCCCCATGGCGGTGAGGAAGTAGCTGAATTGGCCGCCGGCATACATGACCCCCTTCGGCATGCCGGTGGTGCCGCCCGTGTACAGCATGTAGACGTCGTCCGGTGACCGCACGATGCGCGGCATCGGCATGGCTCTGCGCAAGGTCTGCTCGTAATCCATGGCGCCGTGAATCAGCGCCTCCGTGCCATCGTCCACCTGGATCAGCAGCTTCAGTTTCGGCAGCCGATCTTTGATCTCCCAGATGCGCATGGCGTACGCGCCCTGAAACACCACCACCTCTGCGTCGGCGTTGTCGAGCAGGTAGATCAGCTCGTCGGCCTTATACCGATAATTCACGTTGATGGGACAGCCGCGCACCTTGAACACGGCGTATTGCGCTTCCAGGTACTCGTTGCAGTTGTGCAGATACAGACCGACCTTGGCATCCGCTCCGATGCCATGGGAGTCGAAGACGGCCGCCAGCCGCGCCGCCCGGTCATCGAGCTCGCGCCAACTGCGCCGCGACGTGCCCTTGGACTCATGGCAGATGAGCGCCGTGCGGTCGGGTACGGTGTCGGCGATGGCCTCCCATGCGGAAGCGAAATGAAAATCCATGGCTGTCCCTCCGGGTTTCAGCTGCAGAGTTCTACCCCCTGCCTGGTGGCTTGGCAAGGCCGGCAACACAGGGGGCTTGCGCCAACAGTTGGCGAGAACCACCAGCCGGCGTGGTTGCAGCATTCAGCTGACACCGCCAGGGCCAGCATTTCCGCGGGTTTCCGGCACCAACCCGGTTGGCACGCTTTGTGAATTGACCCCCCCATCGACCCCATCGAGACCGGAAACATCAGCATGAACCATTCATTTCGCCTATCGAGAGTTCGCGCGCCAAGAGCCACGATGGCAACTTCGCTACTCCTCATCGTGGTGTTCCTCGGCTTCGGGCTGGTGGCCGCCGGCCTGGGCGTTGCCGACGCCCCGGCGACGCCGCGTTATCTGGATGGTTCGACCACCGCGTACAGCCACTGGCTGTTCAGCAGACTGCTGTAAGGAGGCGCCCATGAACCGCTCCATCAGCCAGCGCTTGCGCCAGCGCTTCTTCCTCGACCGTCGCAACGGCTGGATCGCCGGGGTGTGCGCCGGCGTGGCCCGGAGTTTCAACACGGATCCCGCCTTCCTCCGGGTCGGCTTCGTCCTGGTCGGCTTGTTTGCACCGAAAATCGCCATCGGCGCCTATCTGATTGCATGGATCGTGTTGGAACGACGGGACATCTAGGCGCAGACTATGCGTCCGCTTTCACTGAAGTAGCATCCATGAGCGAGCAGCAGATCGACATCGGCATCGACGGCAGCGATCGGCAGAAAATCGCCGGCGGCTTGAGCCGGTTGTTGGCGGACAGCTACACGCTGTAGATGCCGAATCCATGGTGCGCGACCTGGTGACGGCCCAGGAGACAGTGGTGCGAACCTGCCGGGAGATCCTGCCGGCAACTCAAGGCGCGAACGACGAGTCAACCGCAAGTCTGGTAGCCGACCGCATGGCGATCCACGAGAAAACCGCCTGGATGCTCCGCAGCCTGTTGTAGCAACGCTTACCGCAGCGGGGGCTCAGCAGATCACCAGACATGCCGGTGCGGCGACCGGCTGAGCCCGACCTCTGGCATCCGCGAGATTCGCGAAGTCCTCCGCCAACCCCTCCAGCCGGCCCGCGAACCGCTGCCGCTGCCGATCGGTCAGGCTGTTGATCAGCCACACGCTCACTTCACGGGTCAGCTGCTGATTGCTTGCCATGATCGGCGCCAATTCGGATCCGTAGTACGACGACCGGTTGGCGGCCAGCTGCTCGAAGCCGCGCAGGAACGACTGCGGCTCGTGACGATGCCTGAGCAACGCCAGCAGATCCCGCTGCCAGCGCCGCCGGTAGTCGGCCCATAGCACGCGATCGGGAATGTACCGCACCGATTGCGACCTCAGATAATCCTGCTGGGCGCCGTTGAGGCGACCGGAAAACCGGCTGAAGCGATCGGCCACTTCCTTCTGCCAGGCCTGCTGCGCCTCGGCGACAGACAGCCCCAGCTCGGGTTCGGCAAACTCCCGATTGCCATCCTCGAGGGCACGGGCAAACTGCTCGACCTGGTCGTCTGAGAGAGACGCCAGCAGATCTGCCGCCAGCGGAGTGCCGCGGGCGGCGATGTCGTTCGCCCACGCAACGACCTGATCCACCAGTGACTGCATCTCCGCTTCGGTCGTGCCGCTGACGAGGGATTCGGACAGGCCGCCGAGCCAGGCGGCATAAAGCGGCAGATGCTCGCGACGGTGCCAGGTCCAGACATCGTGAAAGGCAGCATCGAAGTAGCTGCGCTGCGCCGGATCCATGCTGATGTAGTCGCTCATCGACCAGCGGGCCAGCCGATCGAGATTGTTGTAGGCCAACGGAACGCTGCAGCCCGAAGCGCAAACCAGCAGCAACGGCAACAACCATCCGCGCACCGCACTCATGGCGCCGCCCTGCCGATGAAGTTGAGCATCCAGCGGGCCACCTTGCGCGAGTCCGTGGACGTTGCCAGCGATGCCTTGCCCCGCTGGTAGCAGTCCGAGCCGAGCAACGCCTCGCGCATGTCCAGCAGATCACCCGCGTAGGCGTTGGTGAACTCCGGATGTCCCTGAAATGTCAGCACGTCATCCAGCACGAAGCCGGCCAGCGGGCAGCGCTCCCCTCGAGCGAACAGCCGCGCCCCTGGGGGCAGCCGCACCACTTGATCCTTGTGACTGGAGAGCAGTGCCAGTTGCGGAGCGGCCGGCGTCATCCAAGGCTCTGCCTGGGTCACCTCCACCTCCTGCACGCCGACACACCAGCCGACGTCGGCCGCCCGGGTCTCGCCACCGAAGAAGTGCGCAATTAACTGGTGTCCGAAGCAGATCCCCACCACCCGACGGCGATGGGCCAGAGCGCCCCGGACAAAGTCCACCAGGGGTGGAATCCACGGCAAGGGGTCGTAGACGCTGTGACGACTGCCGGTAATGACGTAGCCATCGCAGGCGTCGGGCCGCGGAAAGCGACCATGGTGCGCCTGGATGTCGACGAACTCGGGCGCGGCCATGCCAGGCGGCAGGGCCTCGGCATCTGACAGCAGCGCGCGAAACATCTCGGGATAATCCCCGTGTCGCGACACGAAC
>JBLRXD010000035.1:0-22323 GCA_047920935.1 Pseudomonadales bacterium
TCGATGAGCGTGGCGATGACGCCGCCGTTGACGCTGCCGCCGATTCCCGTGGGGGTGCTTTCGGTCCTGGTGAGCCGCAGCCGGGCGTAGTCCGGACGCCGCTCAACCAGCCGCAGGCCGAGGTAGCGATGAAACGGGATATCGTCGAACCCTTCGAAGAATGCGGGTTGCAGCGGCGTCGGGTCGGGTGTGGTCATGCTCGGTATCGCCGTGGTGGGGGAGGACGAGTGTATCCCATAGGGCACGGCCGGTAGTGGCGCGGCTTCAGTGCGGCTCCCCATGGCCCCAGGGGGGCGGCGGTGCGGCCACCGGCCGGCTTAGGTCGAACTCCACCTGAAACAGCCGACCCGATGGGCGGGAAAGCTCGTAGAGAAAGCGCCGGGCGGGTTCGATCTCCATCGTCCAGGTGTTGCTGGTCGACGCCGACAGGCCTTCGCGCTCGAACATGGCGATCGAATAGGCGTCTACCGGAAACGCCTGTCGGTGCGCGCTGCCGGCGGCGGCGGTATCGCCGCCATACATGGTCACGGCATCCTCCGAGCCATCTTCGTGGCGATGGTCGTGCTTCAGGCGCAGGCCGGTTGCGGTTCTGGTCAGCACCCAGGTGCGGCTGCGGTCGTCGCCGACGTGGAACGGCACCTCGATCTCCGTGGCGCTGCACTCCCGCACGTGCATGATCAGCGGCTTGCCCGCGAAGGGATCGTCAGCTTGTGCCGGTTCGTTGGCGATGATCCGGCCGGCGAATGCCTGGCTGCAGTGCTGGCCGAGGCGCTCGAGGAAGACGTCCTGCGGCAGTTGTTCGGTGCCGCAGCTTGCGCTGAGTGCAGTGGCTATCAGGCCCGCTGACAGAATTCGTCTATTCATGCTGCGAGTCATGCTGCGAGCTCAGCCCGAGCCGCACGGGTAAGGCCAAGAAGCCGCGAAAGAACGGCAGCTGGCGTCGCGGCATGGGGCGCGCATCGTCCAGCCGCAGGTCGGCAAAGCGTTCCACGAAGCGGCGAATGGCGATGCGGCTTTCCAGCCGCGCCAGCGGCGCGCCGAGGCATACGTGAATCCCGGCGCCGAACGCCAGGTGGCGGTTGTCGGCGCGGCCGATATCGAACCCGTGGGGATCGGCGAACACTTCGGGGTCATGATTGGCGGCCGCGAGGGAGGCTGTGAGCGTTTCGCCCTGGCCAAACGGACAGCCGTTGAGCGCGTCGTCCCGATGGGGAATCCGTGCGGTCTCGGTGATGGGGCAGTCGTAGCGCAGCATCTCTTCCACCGCGCTGTCGATCAACTGCACATCATCCTTCAGCCGCTGCAACTGCTCGGGGTGGGTCAGCAGCGCGTATATGCCGTTGCCGATCAGATCGGTGGTGGTGACGTTGCCCGCGACCATCAGTTGGGTGCACAAGCTGATGATTTCCAGGTCGGACAGCCGGTCTGCCTGCTCCTGGGCCCTTACCATGTCCGAGATGAGGTCGTTCCCCGGCGATGCCCGGCGCGCCTCCACCGCCTGGCGGAAGGCGGCGGCCATGGCGACGTAGGCCTCCCGCAGGCGCGTCTGGATCGCGGCCCCGCGATGGGGGTCGTAGCCCATAAGAATGTCTTCGGACCAGCGTTTGAAGTCGTCCCGCGGTGCATCGCTGAGGCCCATCATGTCGAGGATGACCTGGGTCGGCAGGGGAGCGGCGAAGTCGCTGATGAAGTCGATGCTGTCCCGGGCCTCGAGGCCGTCGAGCAAGTCGCTGGTGATGGCTTCGACCCGACCGCGCATGGCCTCGATCGACTGGGGGTTGAAGGCCTTGCTCATCAGTTGGCGGATGCGCCGATGGTCGGGGTCGTCGAGTAGCACCAGGGGCGGCTGATAGGCAGCGTTGCCGGCGCTCTCCTTGACGCCGGTGCCTGCTACCCGCCGCATGTAGGAGTCGCCTCGAGCGCGGCGGGCATCGACGCCAAAGCCTTTGTGGCGCAGCGCCTGGTTGACGTCGTGGTAGCGGGTGAGCAGCACTCTCCCATAGGCGTCATCCCGGTGACGCGGCGCGCGCGCGCGCAGCAGATCGTAGACCGGGTGCGGGTCGTCGCGGAATGCCGGATCGTGGGCGGTCAACTCGATGCCCTCCGCCAGGCGCTGCCCTTTATCGCTTTCGTCGCTCATGTCGTCTCTCCCGGCCCCAGGCTCCCGGTCCATAGTTACGGCACCGAACGCTACCACGAAATGCCGACACTGGCCGCGTCGAGGCGAAGGTGTTGGTATGCTTGGGCGATCGCCACCAACAGGATCCGCACATGGAACTGCCCAAGCACGGCACCGACTGGAGCGCGCTCAAAGCGCAGATGCAGGAGCGTGGCAGCCACGACGTGAACTGGCGGGCCGGCAAGACGGCTGTCTATGTTTTCAACGCCGGCCCGGATGTCGCCCAGGTGCAGCAGGAAGCCTACGCGATGTTCATGTCGGAGAATGGGCTTGGGCCCGCGGCCTTCCCGAGCCTGAAGCGGATGGAAGACGAGGTGATCGCCATGGGGCTGGGGTTGCTGCACGCGCCTCGAGGCGCCGCCGGCAACATCACCTCGGGCGGCACCGATTCCATCACCATGGCGATCAAGGCCGCCCGGGACTACGCCCGGGCCGAACGCGGCCTCGCCGGCCAGGGAAACATCGTCGCGCCGTGGTCGGCGCATCCCGCGTTCGACAAGGCGGCGATGATGATGGATCTGGAGGTGCGGCGGGTGCCCTGCAGCGACCTGCTGGCCGACGCGACCGCGATGGAGCAGGCGATCGACGCCAACACCATCATGCTGGTCGGCTCGGCGCCGTGTTTCCCCTACGGGCTCATGGATCCCATCGCGGCGCTCGGTGAGGTGGCCGAGCGGCAGAATGTATGGCTGCATGTGGATGCCTGCGTCGGCGGCTACATCGCGCCATTCGTGCGCATGAACGGCGCGGCCATCGCGCCGTTCGACTTCGAGGTGCCGGCGGTGCGGTCGATGTCGGCAGACCTGCACAAGTACGGCTACTGCGCCAAGGGCGCATCCACCGTGCTGTTCCGCAGCGAGGCGCTGCGTGAGCACATGGTGTTCCACTGCGCGGACTGGCCTGGCGGCAAGATGACCACCCCGACCCTGGCCGGCACCCGCCCCGGCGGCGCCATCGCCGCGGCCTGGGCGGTGATGAACTTTCTCGGTGAGGAGGGCTATCGGGCCAAGCACAAGCTGGTGACCGACACCCGCGAGCGCATCGGCGCCGGGGCGGAGGCTTTGGGTTTCCACATTCTGGGGGCGCCGCAACTGGGCCTGATAGCCTTCGGCCATGGCGAGGTGAATGCTTTCGCCGTCTGGGGCAAGTTGTTCGAACGGGGCTGGTTCACCAGCGTCACCAGCGAACCGAGGGGGCTGCATCTGATGCTGTCGCCGTTTCACGCCCAGGTTGCCGACGTTTACCTCGCCGATCTCGAGTGGGCGCTGGAGGCGGTGAAGGCGGGCAGCGCGAGCGTCAAGGAGGCACCCCGCTACAGCTGAATGTCCGCCGCGCCGGCGCGACAAGAATCGGTGGCAACGCCTTGCCCCGGGGCGCTGCCTCATTGAGAATGCCGCCCTTCGCGTGACGCCCCGCTGTTCGGGGCCGCGCCTGATGCTTGCCGATGGCCAAACCGACACTCGACAAAGACCTCAAGCGCCTGACCAGCCTGGAACGCCTGACCCGAGAAACCAGTCGCGGACTGGTGCCCCTCGGCCTGTCCTGCCTGTTTCTCGTGCTGGTGGGGCTCATGACCGGCTCGGTGGTGGGCCTCGACACCGGCTGGACCATCATCGTCGCCGCGGCGGTCATCGGTGGCTACATGGCGCTGAACATCGGCGCCAACGACGTCGCCAACAACATGGCGCCGGCGGTTGGTTCCCGCGCCCTGCACATCGGCGTGGCGATCGCCATCGCCGCAGTGTTCGAAACCGCCGGGGCGCTCATCGCCGGCGGTGACGTGGTCGCGACGGTGTCTTCGGGCATCATCAATCCCGCCGCCATGCCGAGCCCGGGCTTGTTCGTGGTGGCGATGATCTCCGCGCTGTTCGCCGCCGCACTGTGGATCAACCTGGCCACCTGGATCGGCGCTCCGGTTTCCACAACGCATTCGGTGGTGGGCGGTGTGCTCGGTGGCGGCATCGCCATGGCGGGGTTCGGCGCCGCCGATTGGGGCGTGGTAGGGCGCATCGTCGCCAGTTGGGTGGTGTCGCCGGTGCTGGGTGGCGCCATCGCCGCGGCCTTCCTCGGCTACATCAAACTCACCATTCTCGATGCGCCCGACAAGCTCGAGCAGGCCAGGCGCCGGGTACCGTTGCTGGTGGCAGTGATGGCGGGGGCGTTCTCGGCCTATCTGCTGATGAAAGGGATGAGTCGGGTAATGACGATACCCTTGTCGGTAGCCCTGGGCGCGGGTGTTGCGGTGTGGCTTGCTACCTGGGTGGCGGTGCGTCCGCTGATAGCCCGTCAGGTAGCTACCCTGCGCGGGCGGACCACTTCGGTGGGCGATCTGTTCACGGTGCCGGTGATCTGCGGCGCGGCGCTGCTGTCGTTTGCCCATGGAGCCAACGACGTGGCCAACGCCATCGGCCCGCTGGCGGCCATCTACACCACCATTACCCACGGCGAACTTCGAGCACAGGCGGTGATTCCGTTCTGGATTCTGCTGATCGGCGCCGGCGGCATCACCATGGGTCTGATGCTGTTCGGGCCCAAGCTGGTGCGCACCGTCGGCTCGAACATCACCAAGCTGAACCGTATCCGGGCTTTCTGCGTAACCCTGTCGGCTGCCATCACCGTGATCGTCGCGTCCGCCTTGGGTTTGCCGGTCAGCTCGACGCACATCGCCATCGGCGCGTTGTTCGGGGTAGGGTTTCTGCGCGAGTATCTGGAGCACCGCCGCCGCAACGGGCTGTTCGCCGGGCACTTCTCCGCGCCCCTGGCGGCGGCATCGATCCTCGATCCGCAGAGCCAGGAGGGCAACGGCTACTCGACCGCCGCGGCGACCGCCCCCACGTCGGCCGCGGCCGCCGATACGGTGGCTGATGTGGCTGCCGACGCCGATCGCAGCCGCGAGAAGCTTCGCCGGCGGTACCTGGTGCGACGCTCCCATCTGATCACCATCATTGCCGCCTGGCTGATCACGGTGCCGGCCAGCGCCGCCATCGCCGCGGCCCTGTCGCTGTTGCTGCGCCTTCTGGGTCTTCCCGGCCTGAGCTGACTCCGGTCGCTACCACGCACGGTTTTTGTCTTCATCGGCGTCGACTCCCTGCTAAGATCCGACCCAGACCTGGGGAGGGGCTGTGGCAGAAATACAGAGAGCGGGCAGCGAACGGCAAGCGTTGCGGAGTAGTCTGGCGCCGGCGACCAGCTCGCGGCAGATCTGGTTTTACGGCAGCCTGGGGTTCCCGCTGGCCCTCATCGGCTATCCCATCGGCACGTGGCTGCCGCGCGCGTACAGCACCGACGTGGGCGTCGAACTGGCGCTGATCGGGCTGGTCATCACTGCGGCGGCGCTGTTCGACGCATTCACCGATCCGCTCATCGGTGTCGCCAGCGACCGCTATCGGACACGCTGGGGGCGGCGCCGCAGCTGGCTTGCGGCCGGGGTGCCGCTGCTCGCCGGCGCGGCCTTCATGCTCCTCAATCCGCCGCTGGCCAGCGGCATCGCGTTTCTCGCCTTCTGGTTCATATTCCTGCGGGTGGGCAGCACCATGGTCACGGTGCCGTATGCTGCCTGGGGCGCCGAGCTGTCGCCCGACTACCACGTGCGCACCCGGGTGAGCTCCGCCCGGGAAAAGTTCGTGCTGCTGGGCCTGATCACGGCGGCGCTGATTCCATTCGCCATGGAGCAGATCCGTGGCGATGCCATCCCCGCGGTGGAGGTGCTGTCGGCGTTCGGCTGGCTGATCGTGTTCGCTCTGCCGGTGGTGGCCGTGGTGGTTCTGAACCGCGTCCCCGAACCGGCGAAGCTGCCCGGCGAAGGCCGGGTGAGCGTGTTCAAGTCGCTCAAGCTGATGTGGAAGAACGGGCTGTTCCGGCGGGTGCTGCTGATCGAACTGGTGGTGACCGGTGGCGAAGCGTTTCGCAACACCCTGTCGTTGTTCTTCATGCAGGATGTCATCGGCATTCGCCTGGCAGGTACCTTCTACGCGCTGTATTTCGTCATGGCGCTGATGGCCATACCGGTGTGGGACCGCATCGCCAACCGTCTCGGCAAGCATCGCTCGCTGGCGCTGGCCATGGTGCTGGTGAGCATCACCAACGTCTGGATCTTCACCCTCGGCGAGGGCGATACCGCCGTGTTCATGGCGATGTTCATGGTGAAGGGTTTCTGCTTCGGCGCGTTCTCCTATCTGCCCCGCGCCATGCTGGCAGACGTCATCGACCTCGACACCGCGCGCTCCGGCGACAACCGTGCCGGCAGCTACTTCGCCGGTCACGGCTTCATGACCAAGTGCGCCTACTCGGTGGGTGGCTTTTCACTGCCGTTGCTGGCCCTGACCGGCTACTCGGCAACTGTGGGGGCCCAGCACACCGACATTCAGCTGTTCTGGCTGGCGTTTCTCTATGCCATCGTGCCCACCATCGCCTTCGTGTTCGCCTTCTGGCTCACCTGGACGTGGCCGTTGACGTCGGCGCGCCACGCGCGGCTGCGGGGCATGCTCGATCGCAAGCAGCAGCGCCTGGCAGCCATGCAGGACCGATCGTCAGGCGATTGAGCTGATTTTGCTGATACTGCACAGCAGATTCGGTACGTGAGAAACTTGGGGTTCGCTGAAGGAGAAGTAAATGAGCCATGTCGACGTGGTCATCGTCGGGGCGGGCCTGTCGGGAATCGGTGCCGCCTATCACCTGCAGGACAACTGTCCGGACAGATCATTCGTCATCCTTGAAGGCCGGGGTGCCATCGGCGGCACCTGGGACCTGTTCCGCTACCCGGGCATTCGCTCCGACAGCGATATGCACACCCTCGGCTACAGCTTCAAGCCGTGGCGCGAGGCCAAGGCTATCGCTGATGGCCCGTCCATTCGCCAGTACGTGCACGATACCGCCGTCGACAACGGCATCGTCGAGCACATCCGCTTCAAGCATCTTGTCAGGTCGGCCAGTTGGTCCACGGATGACGCGTGCTGGCGGGTGCAGGCTGAGCGGGTCGACGACGGCGAGCCAGTCGTCTTTACCTGCAACTTTCTGTTCATGTGCGGCGGTTACTACAACTACGACAAGGGCTACACCCCGGAATTCGCCGGCGCGGACGAGTTCCAGGGCACCGTGGTGCACCCCCAGCACTGGCCCGAAGACCTCGACTACGCCGGCAAGCGCGTGGTGGTCATCGGCAGCGGCGCCACCGCCATGACGCTGGTGCCGGCCATGGCGGAGAGGGGCGCTCGGGTGACCATGGTGCAGCGCTCGCCCACCTATGTGGTGTCGCGCTTGGATGAGGACGCCATCGCCAACAAATTGCGGGCGCTGCTGCCGGAGAAGTGGGCGTACGCCCTGACCCGCTGGAAGAACGTGCAGCTGCAGCGGTTCTTCTACCGTCGCACCCGGGTGGCGCCCGAGAAAGTGAAGCAGCTGCTGCTCAGGGGGGTGCGCCGGCACCTCGGGCCGGACTACGACGTGGATACCCACTTCACGCCCAGGTACGCCCCCTGGGACCAGCGCCTTTGTCTGGTGCCGAATGCTGATCTGTTCGAGGCGATCAAATCGGGTCAGGCCTCGGTGGTGACCGACCACATCGCCCGCTTCACCGCGAGCGGTCTGCTGCTGGAATCCGGCGAGGAACTGCAGGCAGATATCATCGTTACCGCCACCGGGCTGAACATGGAGGTGCTGAGCGGCGTCACCTTCGAGGTCGATGGTGCCGCCGTGAGCTTTCCCGATACTTATGCCTACAAAGGCATGATGTTCTCCGGCGTGCCGAACCTGGTGCAGACCTTCGGCTACATCAACGCCTCGTGGACCTTGCGGGCCGACCTGACGTCCGAGTACGTCTGCCGGCTGCTCAACCACATGCGCGCCACCGGCATGCGGCAGTGCACGCCGCGCCTGCGGGAGCAGGACCAGAACATGAAGGCGTTGCCGTGGATCGACGGTTTCTCCGCCGGCTACATGCAGCGGGTGATGCACCTGTTCCCCAAACAGGGCGACCGCGACCCCTGGCGCAACACCCAGAATTACGCCGAGGATAAGAAGATGATCCGTCATGCGCCGCTCGAAGACGGTGCGTTGGTGTTCTCCAACCCCGCCAGCGCCGCGGCGTCGCGTGACGCATCGAACTCACCATCAGGTTCACCAGCAAGTTCACCAGCAAGGGCTGCATGACATGACCGACCAGTTGCTCGAAGACTTCTCCGACGGGGTCGCCACCCTGACCATGAACCGGCCCGAGGCCCGCAACGCCATGACCGGTGAGATGATGGCCGCCCTGGACGACGCGGTGCGGCGGCTGGCCGCCGATCCCGCGGTGCGCTGCGTGGTGCTCACCGGCGCCGGCAATGCCTTCTGCGCGGGTGGCGACGTCAAGGGCCAGGCGAAAGCTGCATCCGAGCGGGCGGCCGGGTCGAGCTTCAGCATCGAGCAGCGGGTCCAGGGTCTGCGCGCCGCCATGGAGACGGCGCGCGTGCTCCATGAGATGCCGAAGCCCACGCTGGCGGTGATTCCCGGCGCCGCGGCGGGAGCCGGGCTGAGCCTGGCGCTGGCCTGCGACCTGCGCATCGCGGCGGCCGAGGCCAAGATGACCACGGCCTTCGCCAAGATCGGTGCCTCGGGAGACTACGGCGGATCTTACTTTCTGCCGCGGCTGGTGGGCGCGGCGAAAGCCCGTGAGTTGTACTTCACCGCGGACATCATTTCCGGCCAGCAGGCGTTCGAACTGGGTCTGGTCAACCACGTTTACCCGGCCACGGACCTGCCATCGGCGGCCCGGGCGTTCGCGGTCAAGCTGGCGAGCCTGCCCACGGCGGCCATCGGCTACATGAAGCGCAATCTGAATGCCGCCGACGAAGCCAGCCTGTCGCAGGTGCTCGACATGGAAGCCGAGCACATGGTGCGCACCATGATGACCGAGGACCACGCCAACGCGGCGAAAGCCTTCGTCGAGAAGCGGCCGCCCCAGTTCCAGGGGCGCTGATCGCCCACGCCGCCATGGACACCCAGGAACGCAAGATCGATGTGCGACTGGCGTTGCGCGCCTACGAGAAGGTGGTGGCGCACGGGGCCCGGGAGGGCGACGTACATCGCCTCGACGGGCTGACGGCGAGTTCCGATTTCGACGGCTATACCGTGATGCTCAGCGATGGCGTGGTAACCGTGAGGTTGCTGTTCCACAACCAGGTGTCCATCGAGGCCCACAGCGGCAAGGCGCTGGAAAACTTCGTGCAGCGGATCCAGCGGGTTGCCGACGGCGACTTTCCGGATGGCCCGGGCGCCGCGTCGTGATCGGCTCGATGGAGGTTCGATGAAGATCGCTCACCGGCTCCGGCTGTCGCTGTGGCTCTGCCTGGGGCTGCTGGCGTCGGGGTGCGTCCAGCGCCAGGGTCCGGACGCGGGTGATCGGCCGCTGGAGGAGACCAGACAGTTGCCAGTGACGGTCGAAGGCGAGACCGAGCTTCGCACCGCTCGACTGTTCGAAAGCCCGCAGAACTACGCCATCTACGTGCTGCCGCAGATCGTCATGACCCCGGAGGAGCCGTATCGCGACCAGGCGTTCGCCAGAGTCGACGGCGAGTTTTTCATGCGCATCGAGCGGCTGCCCGAGCAGGCGGATACCGCCGATCTCCGCGCCAACGCGGTGATGACCCTGGCACACATCGGCAAGGTGCATGCGCTGCAGCACGAGCAGATCTTCGATCCGCAGTTTCGCGACGCCGAGTTCTTCCTGCACGCTTCGAATCCGCAGGTCAGCGTCATTATCTTCGTCACCGAGATCGACGGCAGCCGGTTTCGGCTCACCATGCACATCCCCAATCGCGAGGCGGCGGAAGGCATCGTGCCGAGTTTCTGGGCCATGTTGCGCAGCATCCGCAGCCTCGGCCCGTTACCTGAAGAAGACGGTGAGGTGTCGTGATGCAGGCGTCCAACCCAATGTGGAGACTGGCCCGGACCCCACCGGAGGGCTGGCCGACCGATGGCGATTTTGCCTGGTGCGAGGAAGCCTTGCCGCAGCCACAAGCCGGACAGGCGTTGACGCAGACCCAGTATCTGTCGCTGGACCCTTACCAGTGGGGCCGGCGGCGCTCCGGCACCGAGGCGGTGGGGGAGGTCTGCCACGGGCGCACCGTATCCCGGGTCATCGCCAGCCGCTGCGATGAATTTGCCGAAGGCGACTTCATCTTCAACACCAATGGCTGGCAGACCTACGGGTTGACCGGCGCCGGCGTCAGCGTGCATGGCTACATGTTGCCCCGCAAGCTCGACCCTGCCGTCGCGCCGATTTCGACCGCGTTGGGCATCCTCGGCATGCTGGGGCTCACCGCCTACAGCGGCGTCTACCTGCAGTGTGCGCCCCAGGCCGGCGAGACGGTGGTGATCTCGGCCGCGTCCGGCGGCGTCGGCCAGGCCGCCGGGCAGATCGCCCGGATCAAGGGCTGCCGGGTGGTGGGTGTGGCCGGGCGCCAGGAGAAGTGCGACTTCGTCGTCGATGAATTGGGGTTCGATGCGTGCGTCTCTCACCTCTCGCCCAGCTATGAGGCCGATCTGCGCGCTGCCTGCCCGGACGGGGTCGACATCTACTTCGAGAACGTCGGCGGCAGGGTCTACCAGGGGGTGTTGCCGCTGCTCAACCGTGCCGCGCGGATCACCTTGTGCGGCATGATTTCCCAATACGGCAACACCGACGGCGGCGATGTGTTCGCGGCCTGGCGGGCCGTGGGTGAGCCGTACCTGCAGCGCCAGAACGTCGTCGTTCACGGCCTGTTCGTCGGCAATTACGTCGCCTCGCACCAGGCGCAGTTTCTCGACGAGATGGGGCAGTGGGTGCGCGACGGGCTCATCCGTTACCGCGAGGACGTCTGGCGCGGCCTGGAGAAGGCGCCGGCGGCTTTCAGTGCCATGTTGCACGGCGGGAATTTCGGGAAGACACTGGTGCAGGTGGCTGGTTGACGTTGGGGCTGAGTGAGCTGGGGGGAGCATCATGCAAGATCCGCTTCGGGAACTGCTCGATCGTGTCGCCATCGTCGACGTGCTGTCGCGCTATGCCGCAGGCCTGGACGCGCGCGACTGGCCTTTGTGGCGCGGCGTGTTCCTCGACGAGGTGGTATTCGACCTGAGTTCCTGGTCGGGGCAGCCGGCCAGATCGCTGCAGAGCGATCGCGTGGTGCGGGCTCAAGCACGCATCTTCGCGGAATTGGCTGCGACGCAGCACTTCATCACCAACCACCGGGTCACGCTCGAGGGTGACGCAGCCCGCTGCGTGGCTCACATGCGGGCCGAACATTGGATCGGTTGCGCCGAGCAGAGCGGTGGGCGATACACCATGTTCGGCTATTACGACGACCGGCTGGTGCGTACGCCCGATGGCTGGAAGATCGCGCAGATGCAACTCAACGTCACCCGCACCGAAGGCCCGCGCTGGGTCATGGACGAGGCGGAGCGGCGGGCCCGGGCCAGACGAACCGCGGCCGATGGCCCGGCTTGATTGGCTTGCATTCCAGAGTGCTAACATCATGAGGAAGCCGACGTCATGAGCTTGTTCGGAGATAAGTGCGTACGCTGCGGGGTTCGCACCAAAAGTGTCTATGATGCCAAGCCCACGTGCCCGGCTTGCCTGGCGCACATCGAACTCAAACTGGCCAGCGCCAAGGAGACGACCCTGCCGTGTCCGGTGGACGGCAGCCAATTGGGTAAGGAGATCGTCCACGGCGTGATCATTGACCGCTGCTCCGCTTGTCGAGGAGTGTGGCTCGATGCGGGCGAGATGGAGCGGATGAATGAAGAGGTGGCCGCCGAGGTCTGGAAAGCGGCCGCTTTCGGCGCGCGCCCCTTCGGCTGACCTGCTCTCCTCTCCACGCATCGCTGCGCTGTGCGTAATGTCTTGGCCGTACCCGGACGTGCGGGTTACGCTGCACGCTCCCTGGGGAGCGGCGTATGAGTAGTAATGTGCGGCGGCTGACCTTTGGCCCCATGTTGGCATTCGGGGTCGGGCAAGCGGCGGAAGGCATCAAGAATGCCGCCTTCAACACCTTCGTGCTGTTCTTCTATCAGCAGGTGATCGGGGTGCCGGGTTGGTTGACCGGCCTGGCCCTGGGCATTGCGCTGTGCTTCGATGCGGTCACCGACCCGGTGGCGGGCGCCCTCTCGGACAAGACCCAGACCCGCTGGGGGCGGCGGCACCCGTTCATGCTGGCCGCGGCCCTGCCGCTGGCCTTCGCGTTCTACTTTCTCTTCAATCCGCCGGACGGGCTATCCGAATATGGCTACTTCGCCTGGCTGACCGTGTTTGCGGTGCTGGTTCGCGGCGCGTTGACCTTCTACTACATTCCACATCTGGCGCTGGGCGCAGAGATGGCGCGCGATTACAGCCAGCGGTCGACCCTGTACGCCTTCAGCACCCTGTTCAGCTCGGTGGGTGGCGCCATGACCGGCTTCTTCGCCTACCGCTTCTTCTTTCCCACCACGCCGGAATTCAGCCCGGGTTTGCTGAATCCCGAAGGTTACGTCGGCTTCGGCGTCACCTTCGGGATCGCCATGACGCTGGCGATCATCGCTTGCGTCATTGGCACCTTGAAGGAGATTCCGCACCTGCGGCAGCCCATCGGCCTGCAGCGTTTCGGGGTGCTGAATCTGTTCCGGGATCTGCGCGACGTGTTCCGCAACCCGTCGTTCCGGGCGCTGTTCTTCGGCATGCTGTTCTCGACCCTGGTGCTCTCCATCGAGGGCGTGTTCAGCCCCTACATGGGCGTGCACTTCTGGGGTTTCACCACCGAGAAGCTGTCGCTCATTCCTCTGGTGGCGCTCGTGGGTCTGCTGTGTTCGGTGATGATCATTCCGATCATCACCCGGCTGCTGGATAAGAAACGCGCGGTGATCATTCCGGCGGCCATCGTCATCGTCAATACCAACGTGCTCATCGTGCTGCGCCTGCTCGACGTGCCCTGGTTCCCCGACAACGACTCACCCTGGATCCTGCCGCTGGTCATGCTCACCACGTTCATCTCGGCGCTGCTGGCGCCGGTGGTGTTCGCCACCATCAATTCCATGTTCGCCGACATCGCCGACGAGCACGAGATCGAGACCGGCGAGCGCCGTGAGGGCGTGATCTTTGCGGCGCGGTCGTTCGTGCTCAAGGCAACCGGAGCGGTGGGCGTGTTCGTCGGTGGGATGCTGCTCGACTTCCTGGCCTTTCCGCGCGGTGCGGCCGCGGGAACGGTGCCGGACGACATCATCTGGAATCTGGGCCTGGTGCAGGGGCCGGCGACCTCGGTATTCACCATGATCGGCCTGTTGCTTTACCTGGGCTACCGCCTCGACCGGGCGCGCCATGCGGAAATCATGCTCGAGTTGGATCGGCGTCGCCAGGCGCTGCCGGATGCTTAACCGCTCGCCAGCTTGAGCGTCTCGACGACACTGACGATCTGCGTGGCCCAGAACCAGACGGCGGCTCCGAGAACGAGCACCGATGTACCGAGGGCGATCTTCTCTTTGCGTGCCTGATTCATGCTTGGGTATCTCCGCGGGGCTCAGGAGAATCCGATCCAGCGGCCGGATGCGGCCACCGTAAACCAGATGGTCATGGAGGCCGCCGCAGTGAGGCGCACGACCCAGGGATTGAGGGATCGGTGGTCGGAGTTCAACAACGGCCCGCGGACGAAGTACACGAACAGAATGCCGATCGCGAGGCTCGTCATCTTGGCCCAGAACATGTCGTTGTAGTAGAGCTTCAGCGCCACCGCCGAACTCATGTAGATGCCGCTGAGAATCAGCACCATCAAGGCCAGGTTGAACCACTTGCGGGTGTTGTCGATCACCACCTCGGAGGGGACGTCCTTCATCAACACGCCCAGCATGCGCAGGTCGCCAAGCAGCACCATGCCGCCGAGCATGGCCATGGCCAGCAGATGAAACATCTGCACCACGGCAAACACGCCGCCGTAGGCTTTGGCGATATCGGCCAGAATAGAACCGTCGAGCCAGTGGAAGAATGCCAGTACGTCCATCGTCGGAATCTCAGTTGGCTACCGCCAGTTCGTCGACGCAGCCCGCCAGCCAGTACATGAATTCGGGCAGTTGCTTGTGGCAGTCGTACCAGTCGTAGGCAATGCTGCGCCCGGTGACCACCACTCCGGCCCAAAGCCCCAGCGAGACTGCGGCACCGACGCGGATGCCCCGCGGCGGCCGCGGGTCGTTGTCCCAGCTGCCTTTGGCCGCCTTTATCCTGGATCTGACGATCAGGGCGTTGATGCCCGCGGCGATGAGCAGCACCACCTTGATGCGAAACCAGACGCTCTGAGTGGTGCGCACGGGAATGGCGAAGTAGAGGATGAACCCAGTGATCACCATGACGGCAAAGCCGATCATCATCGGTTTGTCGAGGCGTTCGGCCACCTTCGAGGCGGGGAGGTTGGTGAAGATGAGCCCGAGCATGCGCAGATCGATCACGCACAGCATGCCGAGAAACACCATCAGCGCCAGCACGTGGGTGGTTTCGATCCAGGGATACATGTAGTACGACTCGTGCAGCCCGGTGCTCCACGGCATCGCATTCAGCCAGCGGGCCAGATCCAACAGCAGTTCGTTCAGCACCTCGGCCCCTCACCCCGATCGAGGGACATAACTATACCCGTGGGCGCCGGGTGTGGGCGATGGCTGTGAGGTCGGCGGTTGTTGGGTGATTGGGGATCGCCTTCTGGAGAAGGCTCCTACGGGAGAAGGCTCCTGCGGGAGAAGGCACCGACAGCATGGGGCGGATCGGCTGGATTCGGCGGGGCGGGCGCGCTATGTTCACGGGTCATCGAAGGGGAGGGGTTGAGATGCACGATCTGGTGATTCGCGGCGGTACCGTCATCGACGGTTCGGGGGAAGCGCGGTTTCAGGGCGATGTGGCCGTCGACGGCGGGCGCATCGTGGCGGTGGGGCCGGTGGGCGGCAAGGGGCGCCGCGAGATCGACGCCCGCGACCGACTGGTGACGCCGGGCTGGGTGGATGTGCATACCCACTACGACGGCCAGGCCACGTGGGATCCGCTGCTGGCGCCATCCAGTTGGCACGGCGTGACCACGGTGATCATGGGCAACTGCGGGGTCGGTTTCGCACCGGTGCGGCCGGGTGAGGAGCAGTTTCTCATCGAGCTGATGGAAGGGGTGGAAGACATTCCGGGTGCCGCTCTGGCGGAGGGCATCGACTGGGGTTGGGAGTCGTTCGCCGAGTATCTCGACGCGCTGGAGACCCGGCGCCGCACCATCGACATCGGTACCCAGGTTCCCCACGGAGCCGTGCGTGCGTATGTCATGGGCGCGCGCTGCAACACCCAGGACGACCTGCCGACCGCGGACGAGCTGCTGCAGATGCAGGCGCTGGTGCGCGAGGGCATCATTGCCGGCGCGCTGGGGTTCTCCAGCTCCCGTACCTGGCTGCACAAGGACAAGCACGGCGTGCACGTGCCCGGCACCTTCGCCGGCAGCGACGAGATGCTGGCGCTGGGCATGTCGATGAAGGGGCTGCATCACGGCGTGTTCGAGCTGGTCTCGGATCACCTGGGCGACGACGACGAGTGGGCGTGGCTCACCGAGTTCGCGCGCGCGACCGGCCGCCCGGTCACCCTGGTGGCGACCTCGGCGGCGGCTTACGACGGCAACAAGATCTACAACATCGCCGAGGCTGCGCGCCGCGAGGGGCTCGAGGTACGGCCGCAGATCGCCGGCCGTCCCACCGGCATCCTCCACGGTCTGCAGTCGAACTTCCACGTGTTCATGGGGCATCCGAGCTTCGCGGAGCTTGCGGGTCTGCCGCTGGAGGAGCAGGTGCGCCGCATGGGCGACGCCGGCTTCAAGGCAAAGATCCTCGCCGAGCAGAGCCGCTTCGGCACCATGCCGTTGGGCGGCACCCTGAGCGAGCTGCTGTGGAAGATTTTTCCGCTGGGTGAGAAACCCAACTACGAACCCGACCGCGAGGACAGCGTCGCCGGCCGCGCTGCCGCTCTCGGGCGCGATGGGTTCGATCTCATGTTCGACCTGCTGCGCGATCACGACGGCAAGGAACTTTTCTATCAGCCGCTCGGCGGCTATCAGACCTACAACTTCGACTTCTTCCGGGCATCGATGCAGCACCCCAACGTGCTGTTCGGCCTGTCCGACGGCGGCGCCCACTGCGGGGTCATCGCCGATGCCGGCATGCCGAGCTTCATTCTCACCCACTGGGGGCGCGACCGGCACAAGGGCGAGCGCATGGAGCTGGAGTTCCTGGTGCGCAAGCTGTCCCGCGACACCGCCGAAGCCTACGGGCTGAAAGATCGCGGCCTGCTGGCGCCCGGTTGCCTGGCCGACATCAACGTCATCGACTTCGACGCCCTGCAGTTGGCGCGACCCGAGGCCATCTTCGACCTTCCCGCCGGCGGCAAGCGGCTGGTGCAGCGGGTGCGCGGCTACCAGCACATCGTCAAGTCGGGCGAGCCGACCTTCGAGAACGGCGAGCATACCGGCGCGCTGCCGGGCAATCTGGTGCGGGGCGGGCGCTGACTGCGGCGCCGAGTGTGCGATAATCGGGCATTATGAATCTCGCCCCCGCTGCTACCCGTATGCTGCTGCTCGGGGGGTTGATTGCGCCGTTCGCAATAGCCTCCGAGCCGCCCGAAGCCCCCGGTCATTCCGGCGCAACGACCGGCGTCGAAATGTATTTCGAGGCGGCGCCTTTCGTACCCACCCCGGACGACATCGTTGACGAGATGCTCGAGTTGGCCCGGGTCGGGCCGGACGATTACGTCATCGACCTGGGTTCCGGAGACGGGCGGATCGTGCTTACCGCCGCCCGGGAGCACGGCGCGCGCGGCTTCGGTGTCGAGATGGACGAAGACCTGGTGGCGCTGTCCTCCCGCTCGGCGCAGCAGCAGGGGGTCGACGACCGGGTACGTTTCGTGCAGCAGGATCTGTTCGCCACGGACATCTCCGAGGCTACCGTGGTCACCATCTATCTGCTGCCCGAGACCGTGAACCGATTGCGGGGCAAGCTGCTCGAGGAGCTCGAACCCGGCACGCGCATCGTCTCCCACGATTACCCGATCGAAGGCTGGGCTTCCGAGCGCGTCGTGCGGCTCGAGCACGAGGACAAGGTGGCAGTGACCGGCCTGGCGCGCACCAACCTCTATCTGTATCGGGTGCCCGCAGATGTCGCAGGCCGATGGGCGGTGACCGCGCTGCCGCCGGGGCTGGCGGAGCAGAGCTTCGAGATCGAGTTCATCCAGAGCATCACGGTGGCGCAGGGCAGGGCGCACATTGACGGCGAGCTGATGCCGCTCGATGAGGCCAGCGTGAACGGTCGGCGACTCAGCTTCACGCTGCCGGAGCGCGGCGCTCGTTTCACCGCGTGGGTGGTCGATGGCGTCATGGAAGGTACCGTGGTGTCGGAGGATGGGCGCGGCCGCTGGCGGGCATCCCGGCGGTGACGGCTACGGAAGATCCGAAGCAGCACTTGCTGCGCCTGAAGGCGGAACTCGAGGCGCTCGAGCAGTCGTCGCAGGAATCCACCAAACCCGTGGTTCTCGATCAGACCAGCGTCGGGCGGTTGTCGCGGATGGACGCCATGCAGGGCCAGCAGATGGCGCTGGAGGTGGCGCGCCGACGCCAGCAGCAGCTGGCACGCATCCGCCGTGCGCTGCTGCGGATCGACCGCGGTGAGTACGGTTACTGCGAGGCGTGTGGCGAGGATATCGCTGCGGGGCGACTGGCCGTTGATCCTGCAGCGACCCATTGCGTGCGTTGCGCTGACGGTTGATCGGCGGGAGGCGCCGGTGAAATTCTTCAGCGCAGGGCCTCGGCTATGGAGATACCCTGCCCGCATGAACCAACGCATCGCCGCAGCGCAGGCAACGGTATTCGCGCCCCTGATGGTGAATGCGGTTGTGGCGCACGGTGCTGATCTGCCAGGCCTGGCAACCGCATAGATACTCCCAACGTCGCTGACGGCGGATGTGGAGGTGATCGGTCTCCTGTTTGTGGGTCCGCTCCGGCTCGACACCGAACCACTGCTGCATGATCTGCCGCCACTCAGGGCCGTGCGCGGCGACACGGCCCTTGATGAGGCGTTGTTTGCGCGCGTAGCCCACCGTCAGATGAGCCAGTTCGTGGAGCACGGTTTCTCTCAGGTTCTCCTCCGGATAGCGCTCGAACAGCCCGCGATTCAGTGCCAGCGCCCAGTGCTCGAACAGGGCCAGTCCCGCGGCCGTGCGGCGGTTGAAGAAGATCACCCGCGGCTGCGGAAAGCCACCGAAACGCGGCTGCGCGCGAACGATCTCGAGGCCGTGCGTCAGCCGCGCGAGGATGGCCGTGTGCAGTGCCGGTGCGGGTGGCGGGCAGCAGCGAAGCCCCGGGATTGCGACGGCCGCTGCGGTCGTTCCCATACTGCTCATGCCGCGCCCGCTCCGGTTGGTTTCTGGTAAGGCGTAGATTCTGGCGAAGCTTCCATCAGATGCAAATCGGCGGGTCGCGGCCAGCCAGGCCGGGTCCGGCACGCGGCTTGCTCACTGCTTGCTCGTGGTGGGGTCTATGCGGACAGACGTGCTCATCGTCGGCGGCGGCATTGCCGGATTGACCTGCGGGGTCGGCCTGGCCGACTCGGGCCTGCGGGTTACGCTGGTCGAGCAACGGGCGCTGCTGGGCGGGCGGGCGCGCAGCTGGGTCGATGAGCACACCGGCGACGTGGTCGACATCGGCCCCCACGTGGTGCTCACCGAGTATCCCAATCTGCTGCAGCTGTTGGCGCTGCTTGGCACCCGGGAGCGCATCACCTGGAGTTCGCACAAGCTTCTCACGCTGGTGGATGGGAAGCAGATTACGGTGCTGCGCAGCAGCCGGCTGCCTGCACCGTTGCACCTGCTGCCGAGCCTGCTGCGGGTGCAGACCATCTCGACTCGTGACCTGATGTCGAACCATCGGGCCTCCTGGTTCGCCATGCGGGCCAACGAGGAGGATCTGCTGCGGCTGGATCGGCTGGACGCACTGACCTTCCTGCGGCGGATGAAAGCGAGCGAGCGTTTCATCGAATGGTTCTGGGCGTCGGTGTGCATGGCCATCATGAACGTGCCGCTGGAGCGTTGCTCGGCAGGAGCGCTGCTGCGGTTCTACCGGATCCTGCTGGCGCACCCCGAGCTGCGCCTGGGCTTCGCCGACGCAGGGCTGTCGGAGCTGTTCGCGGCCCAGGCCGCGAGCCTGATCGACGCAGCGGGTGGGCGGGTCATCACCGGCGCCGCTGCGACCGCGCTCACCATGGACCAGGGTGGCGTCGACGGCGTCATGCTTGCCGACGGCACGCGGATTACCGCGCGCTTCTGCATCGCCGCGGTCGAGCCGCAGTGCCTGCAGCGCCTGGTGCCCGCGGAACTGGCCGGGCTCGAGCCGTTCGCCCAGCTGGGCAGGTTCGCGCCCAGCCCGTATATCAGCAGCTACCTGTGGTTCGATCGCAAGCTCGGCGCAGAGACCAACTGGGCGCGCACCTGGTCGCCGCAGAAGTTGAACTACGACTTCTACGATCTGGCGAACATCCGGCGCGGCTGGCAAGACCGACCCTCGGTGATCGCCAGCAACATCATCTACAGTCATCGAGCCGAGCACCTCAGCGATGCCGAGATCGTCGAGGCGACGCTGCGCGAGATTGCCGAGTTTGCACCGCAGGCGGCCAGGGCAGAGGTGCGCCACGCGCGGGTGCATCGGATTCCCATGGCGATTCCCTGCCCGCATCCCGGCACCGAGGCCCTGCGGCCGCGCACGCGGACGGCGGTTCCCGGGCTGCTGCTGGCCGGCGACTGGGTGGCCACGGGCTTGCCGGCAAGCATGGAAAGTGCGCCTCGTTCCGGCTGGTTGGCGGCGGAACAGGTGTTGCAGCAAATCGGCCGCGGGCGCCGGCTTGCGCTGGACGTGAAGCAGGCCCGCGGTCTGATGGCGCTCACCTCGAGGCTTGCGCCGCCACCCATTCAAACACCCGTTGCTCGAGCAGCGACAGCGGCAGCGCGCCGCCGCCGAGTATGGTGTCGTGGAAGCCGCGGATGTCGAAGGCTTCCCCAAGCTCGGCTTCGGCTGCAGCGCGAAGGTCGAGGATTTTCCGCATGCCGATTTTGTACGCCGTAGCCTGGCCGGGCATGACGATGTAGCGGCGGATTTCCGAGCGAATGGCGCCCTCGGCGGAAGGCGAGTTTTCCATGAAGTAGGCTACGGCTTGCTCCTCGGTCCACCGCTGACTGTGCAGGCCGGTGTCGACGACCAGCCGGATCGCGCGCCACAACTCGGTGGAGAGGCGGCCGATGTCGGAGTAGGGGTCCTGATATGCCCCCATTTCTTTTGCCAGCAGCTCCGCGTAGAGAGCCCAGCCCTCGGAGAAGACGGTATAGCCGCCCTGGGCGCGAAACGCCGGTACCGACGTTGACTCCTGGGCGATGGCGATCTGCATATGGTGACCGGGATTGCCCTCGTGATACGCGACCGCTTCGAGTTGATGCTTGGGCATGGCGCTCATGTCGGATAGATGGGCGTAGTAAATGCCTGGCCGGGAGCCGTCCGGCGAGCTGCTCATGTAGTGCTGGGCTGCGCCCGGTTGCTCGCGGAATCGCTCCACCCGTTTTACCTCGAGGCTGCCAGGCCGTATTCATGCACTTCGGCGGGCGTCATCCCGGTGGTGGTGTGCTGCGCCAGGTGCAGCGCGTACAGCGCATCGCCCTCCGGCAGTTTCCATACGCCGGCGGCGGTTTCGTCGCTGTTCGCGATGTCGTCGTCGAACCAGGCGATCAGTGTCTCGTAGGCAGGCTCGAGGTGACCGACGAGCGCAGCTCGGGTTGCGGCGGCAAGTGCGTCTGCGCGGGTCTGGTCGATCTTGCCGGCTTCGCGCAGCGCGGCGATCTTGCGTTGCGCATCGGCCCACAGGGGGCTGTCTTCGGCGTCATCGAAGGGCGCGCCTGTGATCACTGCACGGGCTTGCTCGAGCACGCCTTGATAGGCGAAGCGGGGCGGGCGGACGCCGTTGGCCGCAGCCAGCTGCGCCCGTTCGAGCAATTGCTCGATGGCGCGAGCGATGCCGCCGATGCGCGCGATGTAGGCTTCCATGTCCTCCGCTGCATCGACCTTGTGCATGTTGATGAGAAACTGCGGCAGCGACGCCTGGGGCCCGCTCATCTGGGTGAACACGTAACTGCGTCTTTGCAGCGGCAAGGCCTGCTCTGCTCGCTCCAGTTGGTAGACCCACAGTTCCCAGGAGATTCTGTCTTCCGCCGACAAGGCCTGGTAGTCGAAGCTGGCTTGCAGTTCCGTTACGGTGTTCCGTAGCCAGGCCAGCCAGCGATCGTGGGCCGCTTCGGACAGGTCGTCGATCTGGTCGTAGCCGTCTTTGCGGCCTAGGTATGTCTTGCGCATCGGCCTGAACGCCAGGTGCTCTTCGAACCGCTGCTCGAACCAGGTGTTCAGACGGGCGGAGTCGTCGGCGACGGCGGCAGCATCCGCTGCGACCGGCGGCGCGGCGGTCTGGTCGGCGGGAAGACCCGGGTTGCAGCCGGCCAGCGCCAGCGCGGTGAGCAGAATGAGCAGGAAACGGTACATGGTCTAACTCCGTCGGGATCAGGTGCGTCGCCCCGGTTCATGATGGCGGATGATTGCGGCAGCGACCAGCAGCACCAGGTTCATGACCAGGCAGACGGTTACGGCGG
Source organism: Pseudomonadales bacterium (assembly GCA_047920935.1). Classification (GTDB taxonomy): domain Bacteria; phylum Pseudomonadota; class Gammaproteobacteria; order Pseudomonadales; family Azotimanducaceae; genus UBA7803. The sequence goes on from JBLRXD010000035.1 coordinate 21,840, forward strand.
CGGCGTAGCTGGCAAACCAGTCCACGCCCAGACTGAACAGCAGCGGACCGGTGGCGCTGGCGAACACCGTGAGGGCGGTGGACAACCCGGTGATCTCGCCGAGGTGGAGGCGACCGAAGTTGCGCACGTAGCCGAGATTGGAGAGCACCCCCCACAAGCCGCCGCCCAGACCGAAGCCCGCGACCAGCAGCCAATAGCCCAGGGTGGATTGCAGCGCCAGCAGGCCGAAGGCGCCCAGCACGAAACCTGCCAGCATCAGCACCAGCAGCGGCTTCAGCGCCATGCGGTCGGCCAGGGCGCTGGCGATCAGGTTGACGGTCAGTGACACGATCGCTTGCGGTAGAAAGTATGCGAAAGCTTCCACCCGGGTGCGCCCGGCGCTCTCGAAAATGTCGACGATGTGGAAGGTGACCGCGGTGCCGAACAGCGCATGCATCGACAGCGCGCTGGCGTACATCCAGAACACCGGGGAGCGGCGCGCCTG
>JBLRXD010000036.1:0-22250 GCA_047920935.1 Pseudomonadales bacterium
GTCCGCACCGGCGACACCCTGCTGCTCGAGTCGCGGCCGTCGTTCCTCACGCGGCAGCGCAATTCCCGGGATTTCCTGCTGGTCAGCGAAGTGCGGGACGCGACCCTGCCGCGCTACGAGCGCGCCTGGACGGCGACAGCCATTCTCGTCGGCATGGTGGTGCTGGCGACTTCCGGGCTGCTGTCCATGCTCGAAGCGGCGCTCATCGCCGCCGGGCTGATGCTGGTCACCCGCTGCACCAGTGCTGCCGGCGCCCGCAATCGCGTCGACTGGTCGGTGCTCACCGTCATCGCCGCAGCCCTGGGGATCGGCGCCGCCATGAGCAAGAGCGGCGCCGCCGGCAGCATCGCCGTATGGTGGATCGGCATGGCCGGCGACAACCCCTGGCTGGCACTGATCGCCGTCTACGCCATCACCAGCGTATTCACCGAGCTGATCACCAACAATGCCGCGGCGGTGCTGATCTTCCCCATCGCCGAGGCCACCGCTCAGGGCCTGGGGGTCAGCCTGTGGCCGTTCGTGGCGGTGGTGATGCTGGCTGCGTCGGCCAGCTTTGCCACCCCCATCGGCTACCAGACCAACCTGATGGTCTACGGCCCCGGCGGCTACCGCTTCACCGATTACCTGCGCATCGGCGCCCCGCTCAACGTGCTGCTCGGCGTGCTCGGCGTGCTGCTGGCGCCGCTCATCTGGCCGTTCAGCGGATGACGCCCGAATGCTACCTGTCACTGAACGGCGTCAGCCGCGATGTTATGCTCGGCTTCCATCTGTGAAAAAGAAGGAACAGCGAACATGATGGTGCTAGTGCAGAAATCGATCGTGCAGCTGCTGATACTGTCCCTGATGGCCGCGGCGCCGCTGATGCCGGCCCAGGCCGCCATCGTCGGCACCGATACGGCCATCGCCATGAGCGAACGGGCCGACGCGCTGGCACGCATCAATGAAGTGCTGCTGCGCGAGAACGTCGGCGGCAAGCTCGAAGCGCTGGGCGTCGATCGCGAGCTGGCGATGGAGCGAGTGGCTGCGCTCACCCCTGCCGAGCTCAGCCAGCTGCAGACCCAGATCGACCAGCTGCCGGCCGGCGGCAACGCTCTGGAGGTGCTCGGCGTGATATTGATCGTGCTCGTGATTCTCGATCTCATCGGGCTGACGAACGTCTTCACCTTCATATGAGTGCGACTCGCCACGGATGCCGGCGCTAGTTCGGCGTCCGGCGGCGCTGATCCTGGCGATGCTGCTGGCCTGCGCCGGCTGCGCATCGCTGGGCCCGCCGCTGGCGTCTCAGCCGGTAGAGCTCACCGCGACCCCGTTCCATCCCCAGCAGGATTACCTCTGCGGGCCTGCTGCGCTGGCCACGGTGCTGCAGCCCAGCGGCGTGAACGTGCATCCGGACGCGCTCATCGCCGACCTGTACATTCCCGAGCGCCAGGGCACCCTGCAGGTGGAGCTGGCGGCCGCGGCGCGGCGTCAGGGGCGGCTCGCGGTTGAGCTGGGCGGCACCCTGGGCGGCATCGTCCGCCAGCTCGAGCGCGGCCGGCCGGTGCTGGTGCTGCAGAACCTGGCGACCCGCAGAAGCCCGGTGTGGCACTACGCCGTGGTGGTGGGTTATCAGCCGGACGGCAACCGCTTCGTGCTGCGCTCGGGGCGCGAGCGCCGGCAGATCATGGCGCAGTCGCGTTTCCAGGCCACCTGGAAGCGCGCCGACAACTGGGCGCTGGTGGTGGTCGACCCCGAGGCCGAGCCATCCGGTCTGGATGCCGCCTCCTACCTGCGGGCGGCCGCTGATCTGGAGCGCTCCGGAGCCCATCAGCAGGCGCTGCGGGCATTTCGCAGCGCCACCGGGGCCTGGCCGGATCAGCCCACGGCGCTGCTCGGGCAGGCCAACAACCTCTACTACCTGGCGCGCTTTGCCGAAGCGGAGGCGCTTTACGGGCAGCTGGTGGCGGAGCAGCCGAATCAGCTGGTGGCCATTCACAACCTGACCATGCTGCTGCTGGAGCAGGGGCGGTACTGCCAGGCCCAGGCGGTGGTGCAGGCTGCCGCCGATCACCAGGGGGAGCTGATGGAGCGGGCCCGTGGGGCGGTGGCCACGGCGCCAGCCGGGGCCTGCCCGTAACGGCTGCCCCGAATCCGTGCAAGGCCGCGCCTGCCGGGCTAGATTAGCCCCTCTGCCAATCATGGGAAGAGGGGGAACAAGATGACGATCAAGCGGCTGCTCATTGCCAACCGCGGTGAGATTGCTATCCGTATTGCGCGTGCCGCCGCAGAGTTGGGCATCGACACCGTGGCGGTATACACCCAGGACGACGCCTCGAGCCTGCACGTCATTCAAGCCGACCGGGCGGTGGTGCTGCCGGGCGCCGGGCCGGCGGGATATCTGGACATTGCCGCGGTGATCGCTGCCGCCCGGTTCGCCGGCTGCGACGCGGTGCACCCCGGCTACGGCTTTCTCAGCGAGAACGCGGACTTCGCCGCCGCCTGCGCCGCCGCCGAGCTGCGCTTCGTCGGGCCGGAGGTGGCCACGTTGCAGTTGTTCGGCGACAAGGCCCAGGCGCGGGCCGCCGCTCGCGCCGCCGGTGTGCCGGTGCTGGCCGGCAGTGACGGCGCGTTGACGCTGGCGCAGGCCGAGGCGTTCTTTGCCGCCCTGCCCGCCGGCGGCGCCATGATCATCAAGGCGCTGGCCGGCGGAGGTGGCCGCGGCATGCGGGTGGTTGCCACGGCGGCCGAGCTGGAGGCCGCCTATCAGCGCTGCTGCTCGGAAGCCCGCGCCGCCTTCGGCGACGAGCGCGTTTATGCGGAGACTTTCCTCCCAGGCGCGCGCCACATCGAGGTGCAGATCCTCGGCGACGGTCAGCGGGTGCTGCACCTTGGCGAGCGGGAGTGCAGCATTCAGCGGCGCCACCAGAAGCTGCTGGAGATTGCGCCGTCACCGGCGCTGACGGCGGAGATGCGTCAGCGGGTCACCGCCGCTGCGGTGGCTGTTGCCGCCAGCGTTGGCTATCGCAACATCGGCACGTTCGAATTTCTGGTGGATGCGGATCAGCACAGCTTTGCCTTCATCGAAGCCAACGCCCGGTTGCAGGTGGAGCACACGGTCACCGAAGAGGTCACCGGCGTCGATCTGGTGGTCGCCCAGCTGCAGTTGGCTGCGGGCGCCACCCTGGCGGACCTGGGCCTCGATGACGCGCAACCACCGCAGCCGCGCGGTTACGCCATTCAGGCGCGGGTGAACATGGAGCGCATGGCCGCCGACGGCAGCACCGTGCCAACCGGCGGTACGCTCACCGCGTTCCAGGCCCCCAGCGGGCCCGGGGTGCGTACCGACACGTTCGGCTACGTCGGGTACCAGACCAGCCCGCGGTACGACTCGCTGCTGGCCAAGGTCATCGTCCACAGCCCTCGGCCGGACTTCGCAGCAGCGGTGGCGCGGGCTTACCGGGCGCTGTGCGAGTTCCGCATCGAAGGGGTGGAGACCAATCTGGGATTCCTTCAGAACCTGCTGTGCGACCAGCGGTTCCAAAGCGGGCGCGTGCATACCCGCTACGTCGACGAGGAGGCGGCCAGCCTGGCCGCTCCTGGACGGCACCCGACGCGGTGGGGCCAGGCGGCCGAACCCGCAGCTGGCTCGGGCTCCACCGCCCGCGTGGGCGCGCGTGTGGATGCCGACGATCCCCTGGCGGTGCTCAGCTACGGCCGTCAGACGCGTGACGAGGCATTAACGGCATCAGGCTCGGCGGACCAGGGGCCCACAGGTGCTCGGGCGGTGGCCGCGCCGCTGCAGGGCACGATCATCGCCGTCGACGTCGCCGCGGGCGACAGCGTGGTCGCCGGCAGCCAGCTGCTGGTGATGGAGTCGATGAAGATGGAGCATGAGATCCGCGCCCCCCACGGCGGCATCGTGCGGCGCGTCGACGTGCAGCCGGGCGATACCGTGCGGGAAGGGCATGCGCTGGTGTTCGTCGAGCCTGCCGAGGTAGCGGCAGCGGATGCGGCAGAGGCGCAAGCGGTGGATCCGGACTCCATCCGCCCCGACCTGGCCGAGGTGGTGGCGCGGCAGCGCAAGACTCTGGATGCGGCCCGGCCGGACGCGGTGGAACGGCGCCACAGCCGCGGCCAGCGGACGGCCCGGGAGAACGTCGACGACCTCTGCGATCCCGGTAGCTTCCTGGAATACGGCAGCCTGGTGCTGGCCGCCCAGCGGCGCCGCCGCTCGCTGGAGGATCTCATCGACAAAACCCCCGCCGACGGCATGATCACCGGCGTCGGCAGCATCAACGGCGCGCTGTTCGCCGAGCCGGCGTCGCGCTGCGTGGTCATGTCCTACGACTACACGGTGCTGGCGGGAACCCAGGGCGGGCAGAACCACCGCAAGACCGATCGCATGATCGACGTGGCCGAGGAAGGCCGCATGCCCCTGGTGCTGTTCGCCGAAGGCGGCGGCGGCCGCCCCGGCGATACCGATGGTGTGGGGGTGAGCACCCAGACCACGTTCTCGCGCTTCGCCCAGCTCTCCGGCCTGGTGCCGATGATCGGCATCACCACCGGCCGCTGCTTCGCCGGCAACGCTTCGCTGCTCGGCTGTTGCGACGTGATCATCGCTACCGCGGGTTCGAACATCGGCATGGGCGGCCCGGCCATGATCGAAGGCGGCGGCCTGGGCGTCTACGCACCGGAAGAGATCGGTCCCATGGACGTGCAGGTGCCGAACGGTGTGGTGGACATCGCCGTGGCCGACGAAGCCGAGGCGGTGGCGGCCGCGAAACGCTATCTGTCCTACTTCCAGGGCCCGGTGCGCGATTACCAGGCCCCCGACCAGCGGCTGATGCGGCAGATCGTCCCGGAGAACCGGCTGCGGGTGTACGACATCCGCCAGGTGATCGACACCCTGGCGGATGCGGATTCGGTGCTGGAGCTGCGCCGCGGCTTCGGCCTTGGCATGGTGACGTCGCTGATCCGCGTCGACGGCCGCCCGCTTGGGGTGATCGCCAACAATCCCCATCATCTCGGTGGCGCCATCGACTCCGACGCGGCGGACAAGGCCGCGCGCTTCATGCAGCTGTGCGACGCCTTCGATCTGCCGCTGCTCTACCTGTGCGACACGCCGGGCATCATGGTGGGGCCGGACGTCGAGAAGACCGCGCTGGTGCGCCACTCGAGCCGCATGTTTCTGATCGGCGCGAACCTGTCGGTGCCGTTCTTCACCATCGTCATCCGCAAGGCCTACGGCCTCGGCGCCATCGCCATGTCCGGTGGCTCTCATCACAAGCCGCTGTTCTCGGTGGCCTGGCCCACGGGCGAGTTCGGCGGCATGGGCCTGGAAGGGTCGGTGAAGCTCGGCTATCGCAACGAGCTGGCGGCCATCGACGATCCGGCGGAGCGCCGCGCGCGCTTCGACGAGATGGTGGCGCGGGCCTACGAGCACGGCAAGGCGCTCAACTACGCGTCGCTGTTCGGCATCGATGACACCATCGACCCCGCCGATTCCCGACGCTGGCTCACCGGGCTGCTGGCTTCGCTGCGCATCGAACCCCGCCGCGGCAAGAAGCGCGCGGCCATCGACGCCTGGTGAGCGCCATCAGGCTGCTTCCCGGAAACCCTCGCCGGCAGCGCCACCGGCGCTTGCTGGCGCTGCTGCCGACGCTGCTGCTGACGGCGGTTATGGCGCTCGCGGCCGCCCCGGCCGCCGCCGCCCCGGCCGCCGCCGCGCTCGCGCCCACCCCCGCCGAGCTGGTGATCGCCAACGGCCTGGTGGTCGACGGGCTGGGCGGCGAGCCGTATCCGGCGGATGTGGTGGTGGGCGGCGGCCGCATCCTGTTCATTGGCAAGGTCGATCGCCAGCGCTTGCCCGAAGCCCGGCTGATCGATGCCGGCGGCCGGGTGGTGGCGCCGGGGTTCATCGATGCGCACAGCCACGGCGACCCTTTGGAGACGCCGCAGTTCGAGAACTTTCTCGCCATGGGGGTGACCACCATCACGCTCGGCCAGGATGGCAGCAGCCCCGATGTGGACGACCTGCGTGGCTGGCTCGGCGCGGTGGAGGAGCGTGGCATCGGCCCCAACCTGGCCATGTTCGTCGGCCACGGCACCTTGCGTAACCAGGCCGGTATCGGCCTCGACCCGGATCCCAGCCGGGAGCAGCTGGTGTCGCTGCAGCAGCGGCTGGAGCGGGCGCTCGAGGTCACCTTCGGCCTCAGCACCGGGCTCGAGTACAACCCCGGGCTGAACGCCGGCCTGGTGGAGCTGGATTCCCTCGCGCGCAGCGTCGGCGCCCGGGGTCGACTGATCATGAGCCACCTGCGCAACGAGGACGACCACCAGCTCGAAGCCGCGCTGGACGAGCTGATCCGCCAGGGCCAGCACGCCCGCGTCCATGTGGCGCACCTCAAGTCGGTGTACGGCCACGGCGCCGAGCGCGCCGAGGAAATTCTCGCGGTGCTCGCCGCCGCCCGCGAGCGGGGCGTCACCATCAGCGCCGATGTCTATCCCTACACCGCCAGCCATACCGGCATCGCGCTGTTGTTTCCCGCCTGGGCGAAGACGCCGGAGCAGTTCGAGCAGGCGCGCCGCAGCCGCTACGACGAGTTGGCCGACTATCTGCGCGAGCGGGTGCTCGCCCGCAACGGGCCGCAAGCGACCCTGCTCGGCACCGAACCCTACACCGGCAAGACGCTGGCGGACCTGGCCGCCGAGTTCGGCAAGCCGTTCGAGCGGGTGCTCATCGACGACATCGGCCCCCAGGGCGCCTCTGCCGCCTACTTCGTCATGGACGAGGCGCTGCAGGCGCGGCTGCTGCTGGACCCGACGGTGGCGGTGAGTTCGGACGGCAGCCCCACCGGCTTCCACCCCCGCGGTCACGGCAGCTTCGCCAAAGTCATCGAGGATTACGTGGTCGCCGCGCAACAGCTGCCCCTGCCCGAGGCGGTGCGCAAGATGACCTCGCTACCCGCCCAGATCCTCGGCATCGCCGACCGCGGGGTGCTCGCCGTGGGCATGGCCGCCGACCTGGTGATCTTCGACCCGACCCGGGTGCGCGCCACCGCCACCTACACCGAGCCGCTGCAGCTCGCCGAGGGCTTCGACATCGTCATCGTCAACGGCCGCATCGCCCGCCACGACGGCGCCATGGCCCCGGAACTCAACGGCCGCGTCCTGCGCCCTTGACGCCGCGCCGGGGAGACCGCCCCGCCCGACCGCGGCGCGATCAAGGGCAGGCGGCGAGGCTGGCGTACGCCGAGAAAGACACCTGCAGCCGATTGTCGCGCAGCCGAGCGCAGCAATATTGACGCCGCACCGCCGGGGCCTTCGGCCCCGGCGGTGCGGCGGCAATTTGCGGAGCGAGGGCACCCCGGAGGGGCTGCGCGAAGGCGGCAGGTGTCTTTCTCGGCGTACGCCAGCCGCGACACATCCATCAAGGATCGCGCCGCGGTCGGGCGGGGCGGTCTACGAGGCCGGCCCCGAGGGGCTTGCGTAGCGGTCGTTGAGTGCCTGGATGAAGCCGTCGGCGTCGGCGAGCACCAGGTCGAGCTGCTTGCGCGCGCGGCCGCTCCAGCCGCGGGGGCGGCTCGAGGCAAGCGGCCGCCACCAGGCCCTGCGGTTGCGGTCGAAGCCGCGGGTGAGGGCGGCACGGTCGGTTTCGTCGAGGTCGTGGTCGCGCCGCAGGGTTCGCAGCACCGAGCGGGCGGTGATGCGCTTGATCAGCAGGTACAAGCCGATCAGCAGCAGGGCGATGACCACCAGGGTCACGATCTGAGCCGGCTGGCTCATGCGGGCGAAGGGCTCGAAGCGCATGCCGTCCCAGAGATCACCGCCGATGCTCCAGGCGAGGAACAGCACCGCCAGCACGGCGAACACACCGAGGCAGGTCCACAGGGTGCGCCGCCGCCACATCTGTCTGGCCTGGCGCAGCCGGGGGATCAGGTCGTCGCGCAGATGCCGGGCGGTCTTCTCCAGCGAGCCCACCACCCGATACGAGCGTTCGATCTCCACCTGATGGATGCGCGCCTCGATGTCCTGCAGATCTTCGTCGCGCTTGCGCTCCAGGCGTTCGCGGGTCTGCTCGTTTTCCATGGGCAGCGCGGCGCTGCGCGCGTAGATGCGGTAGAAGCGCCCGGCGGTGAGGCCGTGCTGCGCCAGCGCGCGCTGCCAGGCGGCCACCACTTCCTCGGGGTTGTCTTCCCGGGCGGTGTTGTCGATCTGGTTGAGGATGTAGAGGAATTTGGCCGCATCCGGGCGGTTGACGGTGTCGCCGACCAGGTGCTTGAGGGTGTCGCCCATGGCGCCGGATTCCGGGTGGCGCGCATCGAAGAACACCAGCACCAGATCCGACAGATCCATGATGTGATCGGTGATGAGCAGGGTCGAGGTGCGCTGTTGATCGGCATCGAACCCCGGCGAGTCGATGAAGATCTTACCCCGCAGCGCTTCGGCCTTGCAGGTCTTGAGCTGCAGGTACGAATCCACCTGGCGGCCTTCGCCGTCGGCGACTTTTTCGATTTCGCGGCTGATCTGGTAAAAAGGAAAACGCGGGTCGCTGTCGAGGGCCAGGCCCGGCAGCACCATGGCATGGTCTTCGTGGCCGTAGCAGATGACCGTGAAACGGTCGTCCACGGCCTGGTTGCCGGTCCGCTGCAGTTTGTTGCCCGCGTACTCGTTGATGAAGGTGGATTTGCCCGCGGAGAAGGTGCCGAGCACGGCGATTACCGGCCACCAGGAAATGTGCACGGCGTAGGAGTCGTCGTCGTCCAGCAGCCCCATCCGCGACGCGATGCGATCGAGCTTCTGAAAGCTCTCCACCGCTCCCGCCAGTACGGGGTTTTCCTGTTTGAGGTGCGCTTCCAGGCGCTTGACGCGCTCTTCGGTAGTGGTCTTGGCCATGGATCCCGGGTCCCTGTGGTCAGTCGAACGGCTCGACGTAAGTGGTGAAAGCGCGTTTCCGCGAGGCTGCCGCGACGTTGCGCACCATCTCCGGGTTGCCGCAGGCGAACACGGCGGTGCTGTGCGGGCTCAGCCGGAAGCGCGCGATGATCGGGTCGATGAGGGTCTCCACCCGCCCGCGCTCGCCGCTCCAGCCCCGGTTGCGCGGGTGCTCCGGTCGGCTCACCGTCGGCAGGTAGACGATACGCTGGGGATGACGCTGCGCCAGCGCCGTCAACTCCGCCAGGTAACCCAGCTCGTCCGCGAAGCTGGCGCCGTGCAGGATGATGAAGCGATGCGCGGCGGCGCCCTGGCCGGGTGCGCGGTGCAGGTGGTCGCGCAGCAGTGAGAGATACGGGGCGATGCCGGTGACGGTGGCGATCATGAACTGGGTGGTGCGGGTGGCGTCCAGCCGCAGGTCGCCTTTGGCGCGGCTGCCCAGGGCCATGACAGCGCCCGGAGCCACGGACCGCAGGCGCTCGGACAGCCGGCCCCCGGGGATCAGCTCCACGAAGAACTCCAGCAGATGTTCGTGCGGCGCCGATACCAGCGAGTAGTCGCGCAGCATTTCAGAGGTTCCCATCTTGACGTGCTGGCCGGCGCGGTAGTCGAAGCCGGCGGGGCGCGACAGTTTCAATCGCAGCAGTTCGCCGGTTACCACGCGGCGCTCCAGCAGCACCGGTGGCGACGGGTCTGCGGGTGGCGCTGCCCCGCCACGGGCGCCCTGGGAGTTCGGCGCTCCTGCGGCTCGGGCATCTTGGGTGTAGCTGTGGTGCGATGATTTCATAGTTGTTCTGGCAATTGGATAAGCAATTTTTGTGCCGTACTACGGCGTCCGCCGGATCCGCCGCCGCCTGCGGGCACAGTCCTTGCACCCCCTGGTCGCTCGGCACCCGTCGACACTCCCGGAGGTGTGTAATTTCCAGATCGGGCTTCGCATCCGAATCGCGGGCGCCAGCCCCACGCGCACCGCATCCGCAGGTGCGCTGACCATGGCAGCAGCCCAGGCGCCGGTGTTCGTCGTCGATGGCGCGCGCACGCCGTTTCTCGGAAGCAGCGGCCGGGGTGGGCCGTTCTCGGCCGTGGACATGGCGGTGTGGGCCGGGCGGCCGCTGCTGCTGCGGCAGCCATTCGGTCCGCCAGCGCTGGACGAGGTGTTACTCGGTTGTCTCCATCCTGCGGCGGATGAGCCCAACCCGGGCCGCCTGGCCGCATTCAGGCTCGGCGGCGTTACCACGCCCGGGCGAACGGTGCAGCGCGGTTGCGGGTCCGGCCTGCAGGCTGTGGACGATGGCTGCCGCGCCATCGCCGCGGGGCGCGCCGATCTGGTGCTGGTGGGCGGTGCGGAAGCCCACAGCCGGCAAGCGCCGCTGCTGTCGGCGGACGCCGCCGCCTGGCTGGACGACTGGCACCACGCCTCGACCACGGAGCGGGCGCGGCTGCTCGCCGGCCTGCGCCCGAGCCACCTGCCGGTGGCCGATGCCGTGCCGAGCGACCCGGTAGATCCCTTATCCGGGCTGACCATGGCGCAAGCCGCGGATGCCGTGGGATACCGTTTCGGCATCCGTCGAGGAGATGCCGACCGCTATGCCCTGGAGAGCCATCATCGGGCGTCCCGCGCCCGCGAAGCCGGTCGGGTGGCAGAGATCGAGCCCCTGTATGACGCCGCCGGCACCTGCTACCTGCACGATGATGCGGTCCGCGCCGGGGTGACCGTGGAACAGTTGGCAGGGCTGGAGCCGAGCGTCGACCGGCCCTACGGCAACGTCACCGCCGGCAACAGCAGCGCTCCGGCGGACGGCGCTGCCTGGCTGCTGCTGGCCTCAGAGCCTGCCTGCGCGCGCTGGTCGCTGCGGCCCAGGGGGCGGGTCGTCGACACCCAGTGGGCGGGGCTGGCGCCGCAACTCGCGGGCCTCGGCCCGGTGTTTGCGGTCTCGCCGCTGCTGCTGCGGCATGGCCTGTCGGCCGGGGAGGTCGGCGCCTGGGAGGTGGACGAGGCGTTTGCCGCGCAGCTGCTGGCCTGCCTGGCCGCCTGGGAGAGCGACTCGTTCTGCCGTGACCATCTTGGCCTGGAGGCCGCCGTCGGGCCCATCGACCGGGCCAGGCTCAACGTCGATGGCGGCGCCATCGCCCTGGGTCGGCCTGCAGGCGCCAGCGGCACGCGCCTCGTCCTGCAGCTGCTCGAGGTGCTGCATCGCAGCGGCGAGCGCTGGGGTATGGCCGCGCTCGCAGTTGGCGGTGGGCAGGGCGGCGCCCTGCTCATGGAGGCGCTGTGACGCTGGGGGTCCGGTGACGCCCTCCCTCGGGCGCAACGTCGAACCTCCACCGTTGGAAACCGGACAGGAAGGTGAGTGGCTGGATCTGCCGCTGAGCCATTGGCGTGTGCGCCAGGACGGCGATGGCGTGCTCTGGCTGGTGCTGGTGCAACGCGGCGTCGCCACCAACACGCTTTCGGTGGAGGTCGTCGAGCAACTCTCGCAACTGCTGGCTGAAGCGGAGCGGCGGCGGCCCCCGGCGCTGGTGATTCGCTCGGGCAAGCGCGACAGCTTCATCGTTGGCGCCGACATTCAGGCCTATCATGAGGCGACGCCTCACGATGCCCACGCCATGGTGGTGCGCGCTCAGCAGGTGGTCACCGCCGTTGCCGACCTGACGGTCCCGAGCATCGCGCTGATTCATGGCGCCTGTCTGGGCGGCGGGCTGCAGCTGGCGCTGGCCTGCGACTACCGCATTGCCCGCGGTGATGCTCTGCTGGGCCTGCCCGAGGTGCGTTTCGGGGTGCATCCGGCGCTGGGGGGCACTGCCCGGCTGCCTGCGCTGGTCGGCCCGGATCAGGCGCTGCGGATGATGCTGGGCGGCGAGTCGCTGACGGCCGCCGAGGCCAGAGCGTGCGGCCTGGTGGATGTGGTGGGCGAGGAACAGGTGTTCGCCAACGCGGTGCGCGCGGCAGCCGCTGGCAGCCTGCCGCTGCAGCGACCGGGTGCCAGGGCTCGAGCGCTGACGCTCCGGCCCACACGACGTATGATCGCAAGCCGGGCGCGGCGCGAAGTCGCCAGGCGGGTGCGCGCCGAGCATTACCCGGCCCCGTACCGGCTGCTGGAGCTGTGGGAACGCCACGGCGCCAGCGCCGCCAGTCTGCTGGCTCATGAGACCGCATCGTTCGCCGAGCTGGTCACCGGCGCCACGGCGAGGAATCTGCTGCGGACGTTCACCCTCGCAGAGGGTCTGCGCGACCAGGGTCGCCAGCGGGCCGGCCGCCAGGACGACCCGCTCGATCATGTGCACGTGGTGGGCGCCGGCACCATGGGCGCGGCCATTGCCGCCTGGTGCGCGCTGCATGGTCTGTTGGTGACCGTGGAGGATCGCAGCGCGGCGCTGCTCGCCCCAGCGCTGCGCCGCGCCGCCGAGCTGTTCCATGCCCATGGCCTGGCGGCGCGGGCCGCCGGCGACCGGCTCATCCCCGACTTGGGCGGTGCCGGGCGCGGCAAGGCCGACCTGCTCATCGAGGCGGTGCCGGAAGACGTGGAGCTGAAGCGCCGGGTGTTGCACGCGCTCGAGGCGGCGGCGAAGCCCCAGGCACTGCTGGCAAGCACGACCTCCGCCATCGGGCTGGAGGAAATCGGCGCCGCCATGCGGCAGCCGCAGCGCCTGGCGGGCCTGCACTTCTTCAACCCGGTGCGCCGGATGCGCCTGGTGGAGGTGGTGCATCATCGGTCGCTCGAGCCGGCGGCGCTCGACCGGCTCATGGGCTTTGTCGTTGCCATCGAGCGAGTGCCGGTGACGGTGCGCGATGCCCCCGGGCATCTGGTGAACCGGATCCTGGCGCCGTACCTGGAGGAAGCGCTGAGGCTGCTGGACGAGGGTATCGCCGCCGAGCAGGTGGATGCGGCGGCCGAGCACTTCGGCATGCCCGTGGGCCCGTTGCAACTCATGGATCTGTTGGGGCTCGACACGGCGCTGGAGGTGGCGGAGAGTCTCTATCGACGCATCGATGCGCCGTTGCCGGCGGCCCTCGAGCGGCTGCGTGGCAAGACGGCGGCAGGCGAGCTGGGCGTGAGCAGCGGAAAGGGATTTCACCGGTATGATGCAGCAGGAGTGGTGCAGAAGCCGGCCTTCAAGGGCGAGCCGGCTGCGGTGCACGCCGATCGGCTGCTGCTGCCCATGGTGAACGCGGCAGTCGCCTGCCTCGCCGCCGGCCTTGCCGAAGATGCCGACGCGGTGGATGCGGCAATGGTCTTCGGCGGCGGATTTCCGCCGTTCCGCGGCGGCCCGCTGCGCTACGCCAGCGAACATGGCAGCGCCGCGGTGCGGCAACGGCTGGCGGCGCTCGCCGAGGCGTACGGCTCGCGGTTCGCCCCCGACAGCGCCTGGCCCCAGGTGTTCGGCGTCGACTGAGGAGGAAGCAGACATGGCGGAGGAGATGACCACGGAGCCGCTGCGCTTCGCCCAGGTGGAGGCCTGCGCCGATGCGGTGATCGAGCGGCTGTCCGGGCAGGTGCGGCTGGCGCTGCCGCTGGGGCTGGGTAAGGCGGCGTTGCTGGCCAACGCCCTGTATCGGCGGGCTCGCGAGCGCCCGGAGATCGAGCTGAGCATCTATACGGCGCTCACGCTCGAGCTCCCCAAGGCCAGCTCCGAGCTGCAACGGCGCATGCTCGAGCCGTTGCTGGAACGACTCTACGCCGACGTGCCCGCCCTCGACTACGCGGCCGATCTGCGCCGGGGCGCGCTGCCGCGCAATGTCCGGGTGGAGGAGTTCTTCTTCCGTCCGGGCGCGTTCCTCGGCGTTCCGGGAGCGCAGCAGAGCTACGCCAGCCTCAATTACACCCACGCGGCACGGGCGCTGATGAATCGCGGCGCCAACGTCATCGCCCAGATGGTGGCGCCGGCATCCGGCGCGGACGCAGGCGCCGTCTACAGCCTCAGCTGCAATCCCGAGGTGACCCTCGACCTGCTGGATGCGGCTCGCGAGGGCGGCGCCGTGGTGCCGCTGCTGGTGGGGCAGGTGAACGCCGCGCTGCCGTTCATGCCAGGCGACGCCGCGCTGCCGGTCGACCGCTTCGACATGCTGCTCGAGGCGGACGACCTGGCGCATCCGCTGTTTCCGGTGCCGAATCGGGCGGTTTCTCTGGCCGAGCACGCCATTGCGGTGCGGGTGGCCGCGCTGGTGAAGGACGGCGGCACGTTGCAGGTCGGCATCGGCAGCCTCGGCGACGCGGTGACCTACGCCCTGGGCCTGCGGCGCAGCGACAATGATGCCTATTGTCGGCTGGTGACCGCGCTCGGCCAGACCGATGGCGCGGCGGCCGAGCTGGACACGCTGCCGAACGGCCTGTACGGCGCCAGCGAGATGTTCAGCGAAGGCTTTCTGCATCTGCGCCGCTGCGGCGTGCTGAGCCGCACCGTGGAAGACGGCATCTACCTGCACGGTGGCTTCTATCTGGGCTCGGCGCGCTTCTACCAGGATCTGCGAGACCTGCCGGAGGCAGAGCGCCAGGGCATCGGCATGACCCGCATCAGCTTCACCAACAGTCTGCACGGCGACGAGCAACGCAAGCGGCAGCAGCGCCGCGCCGCTCGTTTCGTCAACAGCGCCATGATGATGACTCTGCTCGGCGCCGCGGTGTCCGACGGGCTCGAGGATGGCCGGGTGGTGAGCGGCGTTGGCGGCCAGTACAACTTCGTCGCCATGGCCCACGAGCTGGAAGGAGCGCGCTCCATCATGGTGCTGCCGGCGACGCGCATGACCAAAGGCAAGGTCCGCTCCAACATCGTCTGGCGCTACGGGCATGTCACCATCCCGCGGCATCTGCGCGACGTTGTGGTGACCGAGTACGGGGTGGCCGAGCTGCGCGGGGCCGCCGATCAGGACGTCATCGCCGCGTTGCTGAACCTGGCGGATTCGCGCTTCCAGGAGACGCTGCGGCGACAGGCGGTGGCGGCGGGCAAGCTGCCGCAGAGTTATCGCATCCCCGAGCGCTACCGCAGCAATTTCCCGGACACGTTACGCCAGTCGCTGGCCGACGCCGGGGTTCTGGGAGCCCTGCCGTTCTATCCCCTGGGTACCGACCTCACCGCGGTCGAGGCCGAGCTGGCGGTGGCTCTGGAGTTCCTCGCCCAGTTGCAGGGCGACACCCGGGCGCTGCTGGCCCAGGGCAGAGCGGGCTGGCGGGCGCACACCGATCCGCGGCTGCAGGATCCATTGGAGCGCCTCGGGCTCGAGGCACCGCGCGGCATCACCGAGCGTCTCTATCGCAGCCTGGTCAGCGCGGCGCTGCTGGACCAGGTGCACGCCAGCGGCCGCCCGCTGTACGGGGGGCGTCCGCTGTCTGCCGCCAGTTGATGCGCCGGTCGCCGCAGCAAAACGGCAGCACAGGCGCGATTCGCCGCTGCGGCTGCTAAACTGCGCCGCCGACCGCGACCAGCACATCCAGCAACGCGCATACAGGAGCCGTTCACCCAGTGACCCCGACGATCAACGATTACTACGATCCCGCCGCCTTCGAGCGTCTCAAAGCCTTCGCGGATGGCCAGGAGACGCCCTTTCTGGTGGTGGACACCACGACGGTGGGCCGTCATTACGACGAGCTGCTGGGGGCGTTCCCGTTCGCCAGCATCTACTACGCCGTCAAGGCGAACCCGGCGCCGGAAATCCTCACGCTGTTGCGCGACCGGGGCTCGAGTTTCGACATCGCCTCCATATACGAGTTGGATCGGGTGCTCGGGCTGGGGGTGACCGCCGACCGCATCAGCTTCGGCAATACCATCAAGAAAAGCCGCGACATCCGCTACTTCTTCGAGCATGGCGTGCGCCTGTACGCTACCGATTCCGAGGCGGATCTGCGCAACATCGCCAAGGCCGCCCCGGGCTCGAAGGTTTACGTGCGCATCCTCACCGAGGGCACGCAGACGGCGGATTGGCCGCTGTCGCGCAAGTTCGGATGTCAGACCGACATGGCCATGGATCTGCTGGTGCTGGCCCGTGACCTGGGGCTGGTGCCTTACGGTGTGTCGTTTCACGTCGGCTCCCAGCAGCGCGACATCGGTGCCTGGGATGCGGCCATCGGCAAGGTGAAGGTGATCTTCGAGCGGCTCAAGGAAGAAGACGGCATCGAGCTGAAGCTGATCAACCTCGGTGGTGGCTTCCCCGCCAACTACATCACCAAGACACACGAGCTCGCGACCTATGCGGAAGAAATCATCCGGTACCTGCAGGAGGATTTCGGTGATGAGCTGCCGGAGATCATCCTCGAGCCCGGTCGTTCCCTGGTCGCCAACGCCGGCGTGCTGGTCAGCGAGGTGGTGCTGATCTCGCGCAAGTCCCGCACCGGGCTGTACCGCTGGGTCTATGTGGACGTCGGCAAGTTCTCCGGCCTCATCGAGACCCTGGGGGAGTCGATCAAGTATCCGGTGTACACCGAGAAGCGCGGCGAGCTCGAGGACGTGGTGCTGGCCGGGCCAACGTGCGACAGCGCCGACATCATGTACGAAGATCACAAGTATCCGCTGCCGCTCAATCTGGCCATCGGCGACCGGCTCTACTGGTTCTCCACCGGCGCCTACACCACCAGCTACAGCGCCATCGAATTCAATGGCTTCCCGCCGCTGCGCGGGTTCTACATCTGACCACCGCGGTTAACCGCGGTGGTCAAAACCGCGGTCGCCAGTAGCAACGGCGCCGGCGCCCGTAACTCTTACGCCCGGCGCTGCTGTCCGTAGCTGCCACGCCCCCAATTGTCGGAGCGATCTCCCGATCGCGCCCCCTGGCCCCGTTCTTGCAATTCCACTCCTTGCAAACTGTTCTGCCACCGCCACCCAGGAGGCCCGTTTCATGAGCGTTGCAAAGACCATCGAGATTTCCGCCGATTCGCCTACCAGCTTCGAAGATGCCATTCAGGAAGGGGTCAAGAAGGCGGAGTCGTCACTCGAACATATCCAGCGCGCATGGGTCAAAGACCAGATAGTCCTGTTGAATGAAGGCAAGATCGAAGGCTATCGGGTGCACATGCACGTGACCTTCAAGCTCAACTGATTCCGTCAAGCTCAACAGACTGTAGTACCAGGTTACATCACCGAGTCCCTGTTGCCCGGCCGCTCCTCTCTCCCCCGAGAGTCGGCCGGGGTTTTTTTGCCCGTGATTTGCTTCCACCCGCCCGTCCGCCGCCACGCCGCGTTCTGCCGGGCTGTGTACAATCCCAATTCGGCACTTTCTTTACATGAGGTTCGCCTGAGATCAGGTTCACCTTAGATCTACCTTAGATCCCCCTTAGACCCACCAGGAGCAGCCAGTGAGCACTACCGCGCCCATCGCCAACCCCGACAGCCTGCGTCTGCTCGAGCAAACCACCTCCGTGGGCCCGATACGCCATCTGCCGGTGTGGGACGACATCCGCGCCGAGCATGTAGAGCCGGGGCTGAATGGGTTGCTGGAGCAGGCAGAGTGGGAGTTCGAGCAGTTGGAGCGCGCTCAGCAGCCCAGCTGGGAAGGCCTCATGGTGCCGCTGGAGCGGCTGCAGGACCGGGTCGGACGGGTGTTCGGTGCAGTCTCGCACCTCACCAGCGTCAAGTACAGCGATGCGTTGCAGGCCGGCTACGACGCGGTGCGACCGCGTTACGTGGCCCTGCTGAGTCGCATGAGCCAGAGTGTGCCGATCTATCAGGGCATGGTGGCGCTACGCGACGGGCCGTTGGCACCGGGCCTGGATCAGGCGCAGACACGCATCCTGGCGGAGAGCATCCGCGGCATGGAGCGTTCCGGCGTGCATCTGCAGGGCGAGGCGCGGCAGCGCTATCAGGCGCTGCAGGAGCGGCTGTCGGATCTGTCGAATCGCTTTCAGACCAATCTGGTGAAGGAAGAGAAGGGCTCCCGGGTTCGGGTCACGGATGCAGCCCAGGTGCAGGGGATTCCCGCTGCGGTGCTGGCGCTGGCCGCCGATATGGCCCGGCAGGACGGCATCGACGCCGCGTCGCCAGAGGCCGGCCCATGGCACTTCGTGGTGAACGGCGTGAACTACCAGGCGGTGATCCAGCACGCCGAGCATCGCGGCCTGCGCGAGCAATTCCTGCGGGCATTCCGCGCCCGCGGCACCAGCGACGGGTTCGACAACCGGCCGGTGCTCGAGGAAATTTTGCGGCTGCGGCAGGAGCAATCCGCCCTGGTGGGGTTCGCCAGCTACGCCGAGCGCAGCGTCGACGCCAAGATGGCGCCGTCGGTGGGCGCGGTGTGGTCGCTGCTGGAACAACTCGAGGCCGCCGCGCGCCCGGCCGCCGAGCGCGAGCGGCAGGCGCTGCTCGACTTCATGCGCACAGCCGGCGCCGCGGAAGCCGACGACCTGCAGCCGTGGGACATCGCCTATTGGGCCGAGAAATTGCGCGAGGCGGAGTACGCCTACGACAGCGAACGACTGCGGGATTACTTCCAGATGCCGCGGGTCATGGATGGGCTGTTTTCGCTGATCAGTACCCTCTACGGCGTGGAGATTCAGGCGCTGCCGGCGGGCGCCGTGCCGGTATGGGATCCGAGCGTGGATTTCTATCAGGTGCTCCAGGACGGGCGGGTCATGGCCGGGTTCTACGTCGATCCGTACGCCCGCTCCGGCGAAAAGCGCGGCGGCGCCTGGATGAGCACCACGGTAGACCGCAGCCGGGTGCTGGCGCCCGAGGGCGCCAGTTCGTCTTTGCCGGTGGCGCTGTTCGTCATGAACGGCCGGCCGCCGGCCGAGGGACGGCCGGCGCTGATGTCCCTGGAGGAGGTGCTCACCCTGTTCCACGAGTTCGGCCACGCCACCCAGCACATGTTCACGGCGGTGGAGGAGGGTGGGGCCTCCGGTATGAACCTGGTGGAATGGGATGCGGTGGAACTGGCCAGCCAGTTCAACGAGTTCTGGATCGACCACAAACCGTTCCTGCGCCGGCTCACCGCCCACGTGGATACCGACCAGCCGCTCGACGATGCAACCCTGGATCGCATCATCGCCAGCAAGAACTTCATGATCGGCAATGCCACCCTGCGGCAACTGCACCTCGCGAAAACCGACCTGACCCTGCACCAGCAGTACGGCGTGACCGACGGCGATCCGCAGCGCTCGCCGTTCGACATCGAGCGCGACATCGCCGAGCGCACCCTGGTCATGCCGCAGCTCACCGAGGGCAGCACGCTGCCGTCCTTCGGCCACCTGTTCTCCGGCGGTTATGCCGCCGGCTACTATTCCTACAAGTGGGCCGAGGTGCTGGCCGCCGACGCCTTCGCGGCCTTCGAAGAGGCGGGCCTCGATGACCCGGCGGCGTTGCGCCAGGTGGCCGAACGGTTCCGCGACACGGTGCTGGCGCTGGGCGGCAGCCTCCCGGCCGCCGAAGTCTACCGGCGCTTTCGCGGCCGCGACGCGACCCCGGCCGCCCTGCTCGCCGCTCAGGGGCTGGCGCCCCACTAGCCGCTTTGCGGGTAAGGATTGCGGCGCCGGCGCAGAAGTTGCGCCGGCGCCCCGACGGCCGCGGCTCCGCCGCCGGCAGCCGTGCGGCGGGTGGGATTGGGCACAGTCATTGCAACTACCTCTGGAGTCCGGGCACACGCCCGGGCACTGCATGGAATACCAGAGGGAAACACTATGACGAAGCAAAGATACCTGCCGGCAATCGCCGCCGCGGCTCTGCTGATGAGTTCCGCCGGGGCGATGGCCGTGGTGGGAGAGCATGACGAGCAACGCACCGATCCGGCGGAGGCTTACGAAGAGCAACAGGACCGCACCGCCGAGCGGGACGACCCGTGGCAGGAAGAAGACGACTGGCGCGATGAGCCGGCTGACCCCCAGGTGGGCGCCGCTGACGACCAGGAGCGCCCGGCGGCTCGCAACGGCGAGGGCATCGAGCAGCTCGAGCAACTGGCTCAGCAGCACGGTAACCTGAATACCTTTATTCAGGCGATCCGCGATGCGGGCATGGGCGACGCTCTGGTGGGTACGACGGACTACACCATCTTCGCCCCCACTGACGAAGCCTTCGAGCAATCCGACCGTAGTGTCGAAGAACTGCTCCAACCTGAGAATCGGGAGGAGCTCATCAGCCTGCTGCGCGCCCACATCGTCGCCGACGACGTTGATCCGCAGATGGCGCGCAACATCGGCCGGGCCCTGACCATCGACGGTGGCACGGTGGACCTGCAAGCTGATGAAGATCGCCTGCAAGTAGGTCAGGCGACGGTGGTCGACCAGGACATCCAGCAGGGCAACTTGCGGATCTATCCCATCGACCAGGTGCTTTCTCCCGGCGAAGAATTCGCCGCGTTCGAGGGCCCGGAGGCAACCGAAGGTCAGCGCGACCAGGAGATGCAGCGGGATGACACCCAGGGCGACGTCGATGTGGACGTCGAGGCTGAGGTCGATACCGAAAGCGACGACGACTGGGGCACGCAGCGTGATACCGACGACGATTGGTAGGCTGAATTGCTGAGCGCTTGGTGATCAGAGCAGGCCCGGTTACCGGGCCTGTTTTTTTTCGGCCGAAGGCCTCGCAGGCCGTCAGCTGCGCCCGTGTGGCGCTGCGTAGTCCAGCTCGGGCCCTGCCGGAATCACGCCGCTGGGGTTCACGTTGGGATGGCTGCCATAGTAGTGGTGGCGGATGTGGTGAAAGTCCACGGTGTGGCGGATGCGGGGGTGCTGATACAGCTCCCGGGTATAGCCCCACAGGTTCGGGTAGTCCACCAGGCGGCGGATGTTGCACTTGAAGTGGCCGTGATAAACCGGATCGAAGCGCAACAGCGTGGTGACCAGCCGGACGTCCGCTTCGGTCAAGCTGTTGCCGGTGAGGTAGCGGCGCTTTGCCAGCAGCCCTTCCAGCCAGTTCAGCGTGTCGAACAGCGGGTACACGGCTTCGTCGTAGGCTTCCTGAGTGGTCGCGAAGCCGCACTTGTACACACCGTTGTTCAGCGTGTGGTAGACGCGGTCGTTGATCTGGTCGATCTGGTCGCGCAGCTCCGTCGGGTAGAAGTCGCCCGGCTCGGCGCCAGCCGCGTTGAAGGCGCTGTTGAGCATGCGGATGATGTCTGCCGATTCGTTGCTGACGATGGTGTTCTGCCGGCTGTCCCAGAGTACGGGGACGGTGACGCGGCCGGTAAACTTCGGGTCGGCTTTCAGGTAAAGCTCGTAGAGGTACTTCACTGCGAACAGCGGGTCGGGAATCACCCCAGGCGCAGGCTCAAACGTCCAGCCGTGGTCGCCCATGTGCCAATGCACCATCGACACCCGTATGTGTTCCTCGAGACCCTTGAACGCGCGCATGATCAGCGTGCGCTGGGCCCACGGACAGGCGTAACTCACGTACAGGTGGTAACGGCCCCACTCGGCGGGAAAGCCGCCGCTGCCGGTGGGCCCGGGCGAGCCGTCGGCGGTGACCCAGTTGCGGAACGCCTGCTGCTGGCGCTGAAAGCGCCCGCCGGTGGATTCGGTGTCATACCACGTATCGACCCAGTTGCCGTCGACCAGCAAACCCATGGCGTCCTCCTTTAGCCAAGCCACTTGCACGGGTAGTAGCATATTTCGCGCCGTCTCGTAGGCTGCGCGCCTTGCCGCCTCCGGTGCCAAGTGTGAAGATGATCGCCTGCGATCCCGCACGCGCCCGTAGCTCAGTTGGATAGAGCACCAGGCTTCGAACCTGGGTGTCGGGAGTTCGAATCTCTCCGGGCGCGCCAATAATTCAAGGGCTTATCGGCCTTTGGCCGTGCGCCCCTGCCTTCCGTTCCGACAGTTTTCCGACACCTGTCCTGCGCTGACCCCTGCGGTCGTGAGCACCGTCAGCGTCGGGGTCTGCTGGGTACCCCGCTTGGAGATCTTCTCGGCGGCACTGATGAGCTCACCGAGCTCAGCCGCGGAGTAGTGCGTTGTAATATCTCCGTGCGCGTGCCCAAGGATCGCCTTGCGGGTCTCCAGGGGGACGCCTGCGGCACGAAGCCGCCTTCCACAGGTATGGCGGAGGTTGTGCACGCCCTTCTTCACGTTGGACCCCGTCGGCAGCCCGGCCTTTACCCAACCGTGGTTCTTACTTGCCCATCAGTGAAACTGAATGCCTTCTTTGGACGCAAGGAAGTGTTGATGGGGTTAACCCACAGCGGCGGAACCACCCGGTCTTTAAGGAGGCTGCGCTCAAACCGATACCCACGCCCATTATGCTAAGAAGGTTCCTGGGACAGGGAGGGTGGCACGACACCTGTGCGAGTATTCAGGCCTTGACCAAATGCGACTGGAACAACAATACGCTCTACAAGACTCTACCTGCGACGCTGGTGTACTCCCAGCTATTCGCCGATGTTGTGAAGGGAACACCTGAGATTGTTGATGACGTCTACGACT
>JBLRXD010000037.1:0-22051 GCA_047920935.1 Pseudomonadales bacterium
ATCACATTCAGGTCGGGCGCGACCAGGTGCACGATATAGCGCAGCGCCGGCACCGCATGGCCGCGATGCGGATCGTTGGCGAGGATCGGCCGACCGGTGGCGCTGCGACCGGGCGCCACCACCCAATTGTTGCTGCCGAGTTCCCGGGCGAGATCCTGGCGGCGGACTTCGGCGATCACCTCGAGATCTGAGCCCCCGCCGGCGCCGCGCGCAACCGCGCTCGCGACATCGAAGCTGACGGGCGCCTTGGCCAGCAGATACTGGTCGAGCACCCGCTCGGGAATGCTGCATGGATCGATGCCATCGGGTATGCGCGGCGACCAGGCGGGCTCGAGGACCTTCCACAGCATGGCTGCATCCAGGCCGTGCTCGCAGGCGATGCGCGCGCGTTTGACTTCGCTGGTGACGTTGCGCCACAGGCCATGGCTGCGGATCCGCACCACGTCCTCTGGCTGCCAAAGGGATGGTGCGTAACCCAGCAGCGTGAACTCCGGCGGCAACAACTCGGGATGCGTGTCGAGCAACCGCACGAATGCGTTGATGCCTGCGGTGAACGACTCGGTAATGCGCTTGGCATCGGAGCCGTACGACAGCCACTCACGGTACATGTCGCCCCGGTAGAGAAACAACCGGGCGGCTCTGTCCTGAGCCAGGTAGCCCTCACCGAGCACTTCCGACAGCAGCCCCAGACCCCGGCGCCGCCAGGTATCGATCTGCCACAGCCGGTCGCGGGCCGCGTTGAAGCCTTGCACGAAGAAAGCGTCGTAATGGCTGCCGGCGTAGATGTGCGGCACGCCCCAGGTATCCACCACGATCTCAGCCGGATGCTCGAGACCATCGACCTCATAGTGCTGCTCGGCCTGGCTCCAACTGGATGCGCAGATGAGCGAGCACGCCAGCACCCAGGCCGGCAACGCAGGGCGGTGAAGCTGCATGTTCGATCCCCTCCTTAGGCAGTGGTACGGTAACCCCATCGCCTCGGCGAAGGAACCACCGCCGCGCCCTGAGGCGGTGAGTGAGGCGTTGTAGGAGGCAACGGGCAGGGTGTAACCTCGGCTGGCTCACGGAGCACTGCTCCAGATCGACGGAGCGAACCATGGAAGACGTCCCGAGCCGCTCGTTGCGGATCCACCAAGACTTCCCCGCACTGATTCGCGGCTTCGATATCGATGCGCTGGAAAGCGACGCCCATAGCGCTTGCGCGCTATCCACCGACCTGTCGTTTCTGTATTTCAATCCGGCCTGGTTCCGCTTTGCGCGAGCGAACGGCGGTGAGGCCATCGACTCCCCGCGGTACGGCTTGGGTGCTTCATTCGTTGACGTGCTTCCCGAGGTGGTGCGCAATGATTATGTGGCCGCCTACCGTGGTGTTCTCGACACCGGCCAACCGTGGCATCACGACTACGAGTGCTCCGGCCCCGATCTGTTCCGGCGCTATCATCAGACGGTGTATCGGTTCCACAACGGCCAGGGCCTGCTGGTCGTCAACAGTCTGCGCGAGGCGCACCGCCCTATCAGCGACTTCCGGATGCCGCAAGCGCCCGCGCAAGGGACCTATCGATCGACGATCACCGGGCTCATCACCCAGTGCTGCAACTGCCGGCGGGTCCAGCGAATCGTGGCGCCCTACCAGTGGGATTGGGTGCCGGCCTGGGTCAAAGCCATGCCCTGCAACACCACCAGCGGGCTGTGCGAGTTCTGCAACCAATATTACTGGCGGCGTCGGCAGGGCTAGCGCGTAGCCGCCCGCTCCAACGCCGCCCGCTCCGACGGCGCGTGATCTTCTCTGTCAGCGGTGACTGCTGCTCACCGGTCGCCGCCCGGGCGAAAGATGCGATACCGCAGACTCGGCGTCGCGCCGAACTCGGTTGGCAGGGTGAACCGCTCGACGAGTACCCCGGCGTTGGCCTCGATCACCCGCTGGGAAGGCAGGTTATCCCGATCGGTGGTGAGCTCGACGAACGGCAGCCCGAGGCTCCAGGCTTCCGGCAACAGCAGCCGCAGGGCGGTCGTGGCATACCCGCGCCCCCGCTTCCACGGTACCACCGCGTAGCCGATGTGCCCCAGACAGTGCGGCGGCAGGTCCGTGGTGCCGGGCTGCCAGCGTAGGCCGATACTGCCGCAGAACTCGCCGTCCCACAGCCACCGGCGAAAGCCGGGCAGGCGCTTCGCCAGAGTGCCATCGGGCAGCCTGATCGGCGGTCCTTTGGCTTCGCGATCGTCCATAGCGGCAAGCACGCCAACGGGATCGGCCTCGATGCGCTCGAGTTCCTCGCGAATCAGATCGGGCGTCGCCATGGTGTTGGCGGACCAGCCGCGGCGGAGGGCGGCAAGGTAACCGTCGAGGTGATCTTCTGCTGGCTGGAGGAGGTTCATGAGGGGCTTCTGTCGGGTTGCTCCGGGCAACCTTACGACCCCGTGACCAGAGCGGCAATGGATGCGCCGCTGAACGCCGGATCGCTGGTGATCTCGCGCGTCACGAAGGCCGGCGGTTCAAACTGCCCCGCGGCCAGCTCGTCGGCAAACTCGACTTCCAGGATCGCCGGGCCATTGGACGGCTCCAGGTATACGTCCAGCGATCCGCAGGGCAGGGCGTAGCGACGCTTGCGGGTACGATACCCCGGGAGTGCGGACAGGGAATGGTATTCGTGTTCCGTCAGGTACAGATTCGTGATCGGCTCGGAAAGCGGCGTGCGCTTGCCGTATTTCTTGCACAGCTTGAATACCAAGCCTTCAGGGGCAGAAATTCTGCGTAATCGTAAACGGGAGTGCGCGATGTAGAGGTCGTGAATGTCGCGGGCCGGCGCGCCGGTGAGGTCGACTGCGGACAGATCAACGAGCCAACGGCGTTCGATTTCGAGGTTGGAGTACTTGGGTGTCTCCATTCTCTTACCTGGCTGGTGGAGCGGAGTTAAGCATCAGTTCGCGCCATTCGAACGCCTTGCCATCGGGTATGGGTGCTCAATCCCCCCAGGTCAACGCCCCGCCGGTCTGATACTCCGTTACCCTGGTCTCGAAGAAGTTCTTCTCCTTCTTTAGATCCATGATCTCCGACATCCACGGGAACGGGTTCTTCACCCCCGGAAACTGCTCCGACAGCCCGATCTGCGCCAGCCGCCGATTGGCGATGAACTGCAGATACTCGGCCATCATGTTGGCGTTCATGCCGAGCACGCCGCGGGGCATGGTGTCACGCGCGTACTCGATCTCGAGCTGCGTGCCTTCGAGAATCATCTGCCGCGCCAGCGTTTGCATGTCTTCATCCCACAGGTGGGCGTTTTCCATCTTGATCTGATTGATCACGTCGATGCCGAAGTTCACGTGCATGGACTCATCGCGCAGGATGTACTGGAACTGCTCCGAGGTGCCCGTCATCTTGTTGCGGCGGCCCATGGAGAGAATCTGGGTGAAGCCGCAGTAGAAGAAGATCCCTTCGAGCACGCAATAGTAGGCGATCAGGTTCGCGAGCAGTTCCCGGTCGGTCTCCGGGGTGCCGGTGGCGAAGGTGGGATCGGAAAGCTGCTGGGTGTACTTGAGCGCCCAGGAGGCCTTGCGCGCCACCGCGGGTACCTCGTGGTACATGTTGAAGATCTCGCCCTCGTCCATGCCCAGCGACTCGATCACGTACTGATACGCGTGGGTATGGATAGCCTCCTCGAACGCCTGACGCAGCAGGTACTGACGGCACTCCGGGTTGGTGATCAGCCGGTACAGACACAGCACCAGGTTGTTGGCCACCAGGGAATCCGCGGTGGAGAAGAAGCCCAGGTTGCGCTTGACGATCAGCCGCTCGTCCTGGGAGAGGCCGTCTTCCGACTTCCACAGGGCGATGTCGGCATTCATGTTCACTTCCTGGGGCATCCAGTGGTTGGCGCAGCCATCCAGGTATTTCTGCCACGCCCAGTCGTACTTGAACGGCACCAGCTGATTCAGGTCGGCACGGCAGTTGATCATGCGCTTCTGATCCACCGTTACCCGCTGGTATTCCCCCGGCGTGCCCTGGCCCACCATGGGGGCGTCCAGCTCCGCAAGCGCCGCTTCCGCCTGCTGCAGCACCGCGGTCTTGGTGGCGTTGGGTGTGACCGAGGGCTCCGCTACGGTGATCGGCGCGGTGAAGCTGTCGGCAACCTGCTGTGGCGCGGGCGGTGCCGGTTCTGCAACCTGCGGCTGCGGCTGCGGCTGCGGCTGACGCGCGGCCGCGGCCTTGTCGGCGCCTGCAGTTGCGTCCTCGTCGTCGTATTCGTCCCAGCTCAACATGAACACTCTCCTTTGGCTGACGGCTGGCTCATTGACATGCTTCGCAATCCGGCTCGTCTATGGAGCAGGCCTTGGGCACGTCGGCGGGTGCGGAGGCTTCCAGTTCGTCGGATCGCCCTCTGGAGAGGGCTCCCACGGGGGGCTCGCCCGACGAGACCGCGTTCAGACGGCCGCGATCCACGGTGGATTTCTCGGTGCTGGTCGCGCTCAAGGCGCGGAGGTAGTAGGTGGTCTTCAGCCCCCGCAGCCAGGCCATGCGGTAGGTGATGTCCAGCTTGCGGCCGTTGGCGCCAGCGATGTAGAGGTTCAGGGATTGGGCCTGGTCGATCCACTTCTGCCGCCGGCTGCCGGCGTCCACGAGCCAGCGCGGCTCGACCTCGAACGCGGTGGCGTACAGCTGCTTGAGCTCTTCGGGCACCCGCGCGATGGGCAGCAGGCTGCCGTCGTAGTATTTCAGGTCGTTGACCATCACCTTGTCCCACAGACCCAGGCGCTTCAGGTCGTGGACCATGTGCGGGTTGGCCACGGTGAACTCGCCAGACAGGTTCGATTTTACGTACAGGTTCTGGTACGTGGGCTCGATGGACTGCGACACCCCGGTGATGTTGGCGATGGTGGCCGTGGGCGCGATGGCCATCACGTTGGAGTTGCGCATCCCGTGGATCTGCACTTTGGAACGCAGCTTGTCCCAGTCGAGGGTGGTGCTGTAATCCACGTCGAGGTAGTCGTCGCCGCGTTCCAGCTTGAGCATCTTCAGCGAGTCGATGGGCAGCACGCCGCGGCTCCACAGCGAGCCCGAGAAGCTCGGGTAGGAGCCGCGCTCCTTGGCAAGCCGACATGAAGCGTCGATGGCGTAGTAGCTGAGTGCTTCCATGGAGCGATCGGCGAAATCCACGGCCTCCTGACTGCCGTAGGGAATCCGCTGACGGTACAGGGCGTCCTGGAAGCCCATGATCCCCAGCCCCACGGGCCGGTGACGCATGTTGGAATTGCGCGCCTGAGGAACCGAGTAGTAATTGATGTCGATGACGTTGTCGAGCATGCGCACGGCAGTTCGCACGGTCTTCTTCAGCTTCTTGACATCGAGCACGCCGTCGACGATGTGCTGCGCCAGGTTCACCGACCCCAGGTTGCACACCGCCACCTCTTCCTTCGAGGTGTTCAGGGTGATCTCGGTGCACAGGTTCGACGAGTGCACCACGCCCACGTGCTGCTGCGGCGAGCGCACGTTGCAGGCATCCTTGAAGGTGATCCACGGATGGCCGGTTTCGAACAGCATCGACAGCATCTTGCGCCACAGATCCTGCGCCTTGATGCGCTTGAACAGGGTCATTTCGCCGGAGCGGGTGAGGGCTTCGTACTCCTGATAGCGTTTCTCGAAGGCGCGGCCGTACAGATCGTGCAGGTCAGGCACCTCGTTGGGTGAGAACAGAGTCCACTCGGCGTCGTCGAACACCCGCTTCATGAACAGATCGGGAATCCAGTTGGCGGTGTTCATGTCGTGGGTGCGCCGACGGTCGTCGCCCGTGTTCTTGCGCAGTTCGATGAACTCCTCGATGTCCAGGTGCCAGGTCTCGAGGTAGGAGCAGACCGCGCCCTTGCGCTTGCCGCCCTGGTTGACGGCCACCGCGGTGTCGTTGACCACCTTGAGGAACGGCACGACGCCCTGGGACTTGCCGTTGGTGCCCTTGATGTAGGAACCCAGCGCCCGCACCGGGGTCCAGTCGTTGCCGAGCCCGCCCGCCCACTTGGAGAGCATTGCATTGTCGCGGATGGCGCTGTAAATGCCATCCAGGTCGTCTGGTACCGTGGTCAGAAAGCACGACGACAACTGTGGCCGCAGCGTGCCGGCGTTGAACAGGGTCGGCGTCGACGACATGTAATCGAACGACGACAGCAGGTCGTAGAACTGGATGGCGCGGGCGTTGGGGTTGTCTTCCCGCGCGGCCAGACCCATGGCGACCCGCATGAAGAACACCTGGGGCAGCTCGAAGCGCACGCCGTCGGAGTGGATGAAGTAGCGATCGTAGAGCGTCTGCAGCCCCAGATAGGTGAAGTTGTGGTCACGCTCCGGCTTCAGCGCCGCACCCAGTTCGTCGAGGTCGAAAGCGTTGAGTTCCGGGGCGAGCAGCTCGAGCTCGATACCACGCGCGACGAAAGCCTTGAAGGCGGCGCTGTAAGCCCAGCTCATCTCGGCCTGGGTGGCGCGGTAGCCGTTCTCGGCATTGACGTCGAGGAACTGCAGTGCCTCGCTGCGCAGGGTGTCCAGCAACAGTCGCGCGGTGACGTAGGTGTAGTTCGGATCCTCTTCCACCAGGGTGCGGGCGGCGATGATCAGCGCCGTGGCGACATCACTGTGGGAGATGCCATCGTACATGTTGTTCATGGCTTCGCGAATGATGAGTTCGGCATCGACGTCAGCCAGATTGGTGCAGGCTTCCTCGACCAGCACCCGGATGCGGGCGGCATCCAGCGGCGCCCGGGAACCATCGGCGGCGACCACCTGAATGCCCGCCAGGGGTTCCGCCGAGGTGGGCTCCCCCGCCCCGGCCTCTGCGCGGATGCGCGCCCTGGATTCCCGATAGAGCACGTAGTCGCGGGCAACCTTGTGCTCGCCCGAGCGCATCAGCGCCAGCTCCACCTGATCCTGGATGTCTTCGATGTGGATGGTGCCACCGGAAGGGAAGCGGCGCTTGAAGGTGGCGCTCACCTGATCGGTGAGATCGGCCACCAGCTCGCGGATGCGCGGCGAGGCCGCTGCGGTGCCGCCCTCGACCGCCAGAAACGCCTTGGTCAGCGCCAGCGCGATCTTGTCGTCGGTGTACGGCACCACGGTGCCGTTGCGTTTGATCACCTTGATCTGACCAGGCGCGGTCGCAACGATGGATGGTGATAATGGCTCCGCTTGCCCGAGTTGCCGGGCGGTGGGGTCGGTCTGGTGTGTGGTTTCCATGGTATCCGTCTGCATGATGTCCCTCTGGCTCCCCTTGGGTCTTTGTTCGTTCTAATTTGCTCTGCCCCGTTCGCTCTGCCCGGCTGTCTTGCATCAGGCTCCCCGTCGACAGGCTCGCAGCACTACATCTAGCGGCACTACATCTTGTGTTTGGCGCCACTGCCGATCGCGCACGCAAGCCATGATCCTGGCGCCGATGGCGCCGAATCAATGCCTGCCGCTGCCCCCCCGAACAGCGTCAGCACCCGGCCTCGTCGACTACCGTTGCGCGTCCGTTGCGCGTCGTCTCCGCCCCACCTGCAAGGCCCCGCGAAGCTTGCCCCGCTACCAGCCAGCGCCCGCCGATCCGGGATGCAGCGAGCCTCCCCCGGCCCACCCCCGGTTAAGTCGGCGACTGGCAGGCAGGCGCACGGCCGCACACGCAGCACACGCCGGAAAGCGTTGGGCTGAGCAGGTTTTGTTGCGGTTTTTTGCACGTTGTGGCGATTGGTCTGCGCGAGTGGGTGCGACGAGGAGCGAGCCTCAGGCGACGCTCGAATCCCCATATGTTGGGTCTTAATCCCAACGACACACAAGATAATGCGGTGCCCGGTCGATTGCAAGGCGCCAGCGTGTGGAAAACCTGTGAACAAAGCTGGCAAGCTGTGGATGCCCTGTGGACAACCGCAGCGGGGCCGGTCGCGGACCGCCGAGCGCCGCCAATCACCGCCCGGACGGGGTTGAATGGGGGCGGCGCAGTGGCGAACCCGGCGCCGCAGTGGCGAAGCCGGCGCCGCCGGCCGCAAGCTTCGCAGTCCCTCGCCGACGCTTGATGATCGACGGATAACGGCGCCTGCCGCCGCCCCCCCGGTCGAGCGGCGTCCGCGCTGCGTCCGGTGCCCGCGCAGCCGCTGTCGGGCAACCGCCTGCAGCGGCAGGTAGGCTTGTCGCGCTGCGGCGACAAGCCCTATATATTGTGTTCGGGGAAATCACCGCGAGGGGCGCATAAATGGGCAACATCATGGCTATCGATCAGGGAACCTCCAGTTCCCGGGCCATCGTGTTCGACCTCGAGGGCCGGATCCTCGGCGTCGGTCAGGAACCGTTCGACATGATCTTCCCCGCCGATGGTTGGGTCGAGCAGGATCCGGAGGTACTCTGGCGCACCACCTTGTCGGCCGGGCGTGCGGCGCTGGCGGCGGCAGGGATGGGCGCTGCGGAGGTGACCGCCATCGGCATCACCAACCAGCGGGAAACCACGCTGGTCTGGGACCGCCGTACCGGCGAGTGCGTCCACAACGCCATCGTCTGGCAGGATCGTCGCACCGCCGAACGCTGCAACGCCATGCTGCGCGATGGGCTCGATTCTCTGGTCGCGCGGGAAACCGGCCTGGTCATCGACCCCTACTTTTCCTCGACCAAGCTCGCCTGGCTGTTGGAGCAGATCCCCGGAGTGCGGGAGCGGGCCGAGCGCGGCGAGTTGTGTTTCGGCACCGTCGACAGCTTTCTGATCTGGCGTCTGACCCGCGGTGCGGTGCATGCCACCGATGCCACCAATGCCTCGCGTACCCAGCTGTTCGATATCGGCCGACAGTGCTGGAGCCCGGAGTTGCTCGGCTACCTGAGCATTCCCGAGACTCTGTTGCCGGACGTCCGCGACAGCGCCGGCGATTACGGCGTGGCCGATGCCGAATGGTTCGGTGCCGCGATTCCCGTGCTCGGGGTGGCGGGCGACCAGCACGCGGCGCTCATCGGTCAGGCGTGCTTCGCTCCGGGGATGAGCAAGAGCACCTACGGCACGGGGTGTTTCGCGGTAACCAACACCGGCACCCGACTACTGGAATCCCGGCACCGGCTGCTGAGTACCGTGGCGTACCGGCTCGACGGCGTTACCACCTATGCCTTGGAAGGCAGCATCTTCTCCGCTGGCGTCGCCATCAAGTGGCTGCGCGATCGCCTCGGGCTCATCAGCGACGCGGCCGAGACCGAAGCGGCGGCGCGGCGTACCGGGGGCGATACCGGCGAGGTCTACATGGTGCCGGCGTTCACCGGCCTGGGTGCGCCGCACTGGAAGCCCGACGCTCGCGGCACGCTCACCGGCCTGACACTGGATTCGAGCCGGGATCAGCTGATCACCGCCACCCTCTGCAGCGTCGCCTATCAGACCGAAGAGCTGCTCATGGCCATGGCTGCCGACGGGGCGCCGGTGGAGCAGCTGCGGGTGGATGGCGGCATGGTGGTCAACGACTGGCTGTGCCAGTTCATTGCCGACATCCTCCGCTGCCCGGTGCAACGGCCGTCGATCACCGAAACCTCCGCTCTGGGAGCGGCCAGCCTCGCGGCTTTGGGAGCCGGCCTGGTCGGCAATCTCGAGCAGGCCTCGCGGCTGTGGCATCTGGAGCGGGAGTTCCTGCCTGCCATGGATGAATCCAAGCGCCAGAAACTGCTCTCCGGATGGCAGCGGGCGGTGGCGCGAACCTTGTAGCAGCCGCCCGCAATCGCGACGGCCGTCACAAAAGGGTTACAACGCGACACGTGATCGTGAAATAGATCACGGTTCGATCCCGGTAGACTCGCAGTCACCACCGCCATTGCGAGAGCCCATTGCCTGCTGTCATCGGCCTGGCCGCGTTCAAACCGCCACGAACCACCCTGGTGCTGGGGGCGGTGGTCGCATACGGATTACTCTGTGCGTTCATGGCGGGGCCTGCGGTCCAGGCCGCGGAGCTGTATCTGATACTCGCGGCCTGGGTCGTCGGACTGGCGATCTTGCTGATGCAGGGCAATGGCCCCGAGCGCTTCAGCAGCAGCAGCCTGACCGTGGTGACGGCGTTGTGGCTGAATCTGGGAGTGGTGGCGTCGTCGCTGTTCGTTCCTGCGGGCCCGAGAGTGCTGTTGCTCGCGGTACCGTTGTTCGGTGTGCTTTACGTGGCCCTGCACGGCACGCGACGGCAGGTGGCACTGGTGACGCTGGTCACCTGGTTCAGTTACCTGCTCGGCAGCCTGGCGCTGATGCCGGATGCCGAACCCGCGCAGTCGGACGAGGGTGGCCTGGTGCTGGCTTTCGCGCTGATGTTGTTGGCCATGTTCTTCATGGCAAGCGAGGTAACGGCGCTGCGCCGCGCCTTCGAGCAGCGCCGGCAACGGCTCGACGCCGCGATGCAGAAGCTCGCCGATCTCGCCATGCGCGATGATCTTACCGGCGTCTACAACCGTCGCTACGTCATGGAGGTGCTGGCCCGTCACAAAGCCCTTGCCGATCGTGGTCACGTGGGCTTCACCTTGTGCTACTGCGATCTCGATCACTTCAAGCGCATCAACGACCGCTGGGGTCACCAGCGGGGCGACGACGTGTTGCGTGAGTTTGCCGCCCTCGCGGAGCAGGCGGTCAGATCCGTCGACTTCGTGGCCCGACTTGGTGGCGAGGAGTTTTTGCTGGTTCTGGTGGACGCGGATTGCGAGGAGGCGGGCCGAGTCGCGAGCCGGCTCAGCGAGCGCACCCGAAGCGTGCGCATCGACCCGCGACATCCCGAAAGCCGTCTCACGGTGTCGGTGGGGCTGGCCGAATTCCGCCCCGGAGAAACCGTGGAAGATGTGATCAAACGCGCAGATCAAGCGCTGTATCGCGCCAAATCCGCAGGACGAGACCTGGTCGTCACTGCCTGAGCCGCTGCCGGCGTGATTTGCGCCAACCAATGGGGTAAGTTCCGAGCCTTCGCAGAAGGACGCTGCTCGTTTTGAATAGACGACGCCACACCCGGAATCCCATCTCCCTATCCGCCCTCGTTCACCCTGCGCAGGGGCGCTCGTGGTTGTGCTCCATTCGCGACTTCTGCGAGCAGGGCATGCTGCTCAGCGGCTCGGGCGCCACGCGTACCCTGGCGGCCGCGGGAGCAAGCCCCCGCAGAGGCGATCCCATTGCCGTGCACTTCGCCGTGCCCACGCCGAACGGGCCGCGCCACTTCAGAACCCAGGCCACCATCGCGCGGTTGTTGGATAGCGGTAACGGGATCGGCGTGCTGTTCGACCAGGGCATGCCCCAACCGGCGTTTCAGGCGCTCATCGATTACGGCGTGGCCTCGGGTGTGGTCACCGGGGCACGCGAAGCGGATGCCGAAGCCGAAAGCGCCAACGGAACCGTGGCCCGCGAGGTGCGGGCCGGCGAGGTGCGGGCGCAGCCGTCAGCGGCGCCGTCGGCGGATGCAGCACCGCTACAGCGCGACGGGCACGCGCTCGATGAAGCCACCGCCGCCGAGGTCCGCGCCAAGGTCCGGCGGGTGCTCGAGCGCTCGGTGGATCGGCTAGGTGACGGGTTTTTCAAGATCGCCTTGCCGGAACTGCTGGTCAGCGCTCGGGATGCGGGCACCAATGCAGTGCAGATGATGTACATCGAAGGCCTTGGGCAGCTCGAGAAAAACCAGGAGCGGATCAAGCGCAGCCTTTCGGTCGAGGTGTTGCGCCAGCTCGACCAGGTGAGCGAGTTGGAGCAGGTGCTCGAGCGGCGTCGGCGCCGGGAGACCGGCGAGACGGCGAAACTGCAGTTGGTGGATACCGAGCAGTTCGAGGAGTGGCTGGCGGTGGCGGAGATCATCTCCAAGGCGGAGAATCGTCATTCCGACCAACTGCTCGATCTGCGCGCTCAGCTGGGTCTGCTGGCAAGGCCCTGGACCCACAAGGATGCCAATCCCGTAGGTCCGGCTGTCATTACCTGGGCGTTCGACGATGCCTGCAAACACCTCGATCTGCGGCGCCAGGTTCGTCACGACACCATGCGATATTTCGAGCAGGCACTGTTGCCCACCCTCAACAGCCTGTATTCGGCGCTGCGGCAGTTGCTGGACGACACCGCGGCCATGCCACGCGCTGAGGAGCTGCGCGAGTCGCTGGTTGCCGGTACCGTGCGCCGCTCGCCTTCCGGGGTGCGGCTTGATCCGGCCGCTTACGTCAGCATGGATTCGGCGACGCGGGAAGCGGCCATGGCCGCAGATGCCTTCGGCGGCGCCACCGGGCGCGCCGACTACGATCCGTATCAGGCCCCGGCCGCGCGGCCCGGCGGAGCTTACGCCGCGGCCCGCAGCCTGCTGTCGATAGGCCGCCAAACCGCGGCCAGCGTAGTGAATGGCGACGCCGGGCTGCTCGCGCCCGCTGGTGCCGATGCCGCCGAAACCTTTCGCAGTGACGACATACTCGACGCCTTGTCGGAAATTGCGGCCGAGCTGGGTGACGCCCCGCTGACCGACCAGCGTCTCAAGCCGCGCTTGCTGGAGATCCTCAAGGCGCGGCACGGTGGCGGCAAGGCGTTGCGGCCGGAAGACTACGACAAGCTCGGTGTGGTCGAGAGCCTGGTGCAGTCTCTCGAGGCCGACCACTACCTCACCGGTGGCATCCGCGACTGGATCCGGCGCCTGGAG
Organism: Pseudomonadales bacterium; assembly: GCA_047920935.1. GTDB lineage: Bacteria > Pseudomonadota > Gammaproteobacteria > Pseudomonadales > Azotimanducaceae > UBA7803. The sequence goes on from JBLRXD010000037.1 coordinate 12,601, forward strand.
GTGACCCTCAACAAGCTCGCCACCCGCGACCCGCATTTTCTCGATCACCAGCCGGAACAGCCGCACAGCGCGGTGACCATGCTCAACCAGCTCGCCCGTCTGGGTAACTCCCAGGATGTCCGCGAGGGCATAGACCGGGAAGTGGGGCGTCGCGTGGACGAGCTGCTGCAGCGGGTGGTCAGCGACTACGACAGCAATCCGGGGGTGTTCGCCGAGGTGGTGGACGAACTCAACCCGCTGGTGGATCGTCAGGTTCAGACCTACCGCGGCAACGTGGAGCGCACGGTACGTGCCTCGGAAGGCCAGCAGAAGCTGGCGCGCGCGCGCCGGGCCGTGCTGCGTGAGATGGAGCAACGCATCGCCGGGCGCGAGGTGCCCGAACTGGTGCTGGGGCTGCTCAATCCGGGTTGGCGCAATCTGCTGGTGCATACGCACCTGCGCCGCGGGCCGGATTCCAGCGAGTGGCTGGATCAGTTGGCACTGTTCGACCAGCTGCACGGTCAGCTCGACGGCGACATCCAATCCGACGATGCCGGCTACGTCGACCCCGAGGTTGTGCTCAAGCGCATCGTCGAGGCCCTGAACAGCATCTCGTTCGATCCGAGCAAGCGCACGCCGCTGATCATGGCGCTTTCGGACGTGTTGATCGGCGATGCCGCTGGCGTGCGCGCTGCGAACCGCAAGATGTCGGTGCCCCCTGGGGGCGCGGCCGCTGCCTTGGGGCTGGATGGCTTGCTGCAGGATCTCGACCCGCAGATCGATGACGAGGACGAGTCGATTCGCCGCAGCTGGCGCAAAGCCGTGCAGCGTGCGCGCCGGGTGCAGGTTGGCGATTGGCTTGCTACCAGCGATCGTCAGGGTCGGCCGTTGATTCTCACCGTGGCGTTCGTCGGCGATGAGTCGAGCTCGTTCGTGCTGGTGAACCGCAAAGGCATGAAGGCGCGTGAAGTACCGCTGCAGGAGCTTGCCAGCGGTCTGCACGAAGGCCGGGTCACGCTGCTGGACGACTTCGATATGCCGCTCATGGAGCGGGCATCGCAACGTATGCTCGACAGCCTGCATCACCAACTGGCCCATCAGGCAGCCCATGATGAGCTGACTCAGCTGCTCAATCGCCGGGCGTTCGAGAGGGCCGTGGCAGAGGCTGCGAAGATCGCTCGCTCGGGCCAGCAGCATGCGTTGCTGTACCTCGACCTCGATCAGTTCAAGATCATCAACAACACCAGCGGCCACACCGCGGGAGATGAACTGCTGAAGGTCATCGCCGCCACCCTGACGAGCAACTTCAGTGGTGAGCGGGTACGGTTGGCGCGCCTGGGTGGAGACGAATTCGGCATCCTGGCGGAAGACATCGGCACCGTTCGCGCCCGCGAGCTTGCCGATGATGTGCTGGCGGCAGTTCGAAACCAGCGGTTCGAGTGGGAAGGGCGCAAGTACACGCTTACCGCGAGCTTGGGCCTGGTGTTCATCGATCGCAGCACAGCGGGCGTCGACGAGGTCATGCAGTTCGCCGATGAGGCGTGTTATGCCGCCAAGGATGCGGGCCGCAACCGGGTTCAGGAGTACGAGCTGGGCGATGCGGCGATCCGCAACCGTCACGGCATCATGGAGTGGGTCACCGAACTCGACCGGGCGCTGGCTGAGGAGCGACTGGTGCTCAACTGCCAGCGTATCGCGCCTGCGAGCGGTGGCGCATCGCTCGACGCGCATTACGAAATTCTACTGACCATGGCGAACGAGGCCGGAGAGATCATGGCCCCGGCGGACTTCATTCTCGCCGCCGAGACCTATCAGCGCATGACTGCCATCGATCGCTGGGTGATCGAGCGGGTGTTTCAGTGGATGTCCGACCACCGCGCTCAGCTGGACGGGTTCGGCGGTTTTGCCATCAACGTCTCCGGCCACAGCATCAACGACGAGGGCTTCTCGGACTTCGTGCTCGAGCAGTTTGCCCGCACTCAGGCACCTACCAGCAAGGTGTGCTTCGAGATAACGGAGACGGCCGCTATTGCCAGCCTGGAGAATGCCCGGGAATTCATGAACCGTATGAAGATCATCGGCTGCCGTTTCTCCCTGGACGACTTTGGCACCGGCTTGTCTTCCTATTCGTACCTGCGCAACCTGCCGGTGGATTACGTGAAAATCGACGGGGTTTTCGTCAAAGACATGGCCGAGCATCCCGGCGATTACGCGGTCGTGCGCTCCATCAACGAGATCGGCCACTATATGGGCAAGCAGACCATCGCCGAGTGCGTTGAGAGCGATGCGGTACTCGAGGGGCTGCGGGAGATCGGCGTCGACTTCGTTCAGGGCTACCACATCGACAAGCCGTGCCGGCTGGAGCAGCTGCGGCTGTAGCCTCGCGACGACCGCGGTTACGGGCCCTTCGGCAGCAGAAACTCCAGCAGCGCCTTCTGGCTGTGCAGACGGTTGGCGGCTTCCTGCCACACCACCGAGCGCGGATCGTCGAGCACGGTGTCGTTTACCTCTTCGCCGCGATGGGCGGGCAGGCAGTGCATGAACAAGGCGTCGGACGCTGCGTGATCGAGAAGCGCTTCGGTCACCTGGAACGGTGAGAACAGCGCGCGGCGACGTGCGGCTTCGGCTTCGTGCCCCATGGACGACCAGACGTCGGTGACCACCAGGTTGGCGCCGCTGGCAGCTTCCTGCGCGGTCTCGACCAGGGACACCGCGTTGCTGCCTTCCAGCAGTTGCGGATCCGGTTGGTAGCCCTCCGGGCAGGCGATCTTGAGTCGAAAACCCCACTGCCGGGCGGCGTTGATGTACGAGTTGCACATGTTGTAGCCATCGCCGACGAAGGCTACGGTGCGCCCGCGGATGGGGCCGCGCAGCTCCTCATAGGTCTGCATGTCGGCGAGCAGCTGGCAGGGGTGGAAGCGCGCGGTCATGGCGTTGATCACCGGCACGGTGGCAGCGGCGGCGAACTTGCAGACTTCGTCGTGATCGCGACTGCGGATGACGACCGCATCCACCATTCCCGATAGTACCCGCGCGGTGTCCTCTATGGGCTCGCCGCGTCCGAGCTGAGTGTCGCTGGGGTTCAGCACGATGGCGTGACCGCCGAGCTGGCTCATGCCGGCCTCGAAGCCGACCCGGGTGCGGGTGCTGTTCTGCTGAAAGATCATGGCGACGGTGCGGCCCTGCAGGGGTTGATAAACCCGGCCGTCCCGTTGCAGTCCCTTCAGCGCGCGTGCCCGCGCTACCAGCTCCACCAGCTCCTCGGGCGTGCAGTCGAGGAGGCTGATGAAGTCCCGTTTGCCGGCTTGGCTCATGGTCGCAGCCATTGCCCGGTCAGCCGGCGATGACACGGACTACGCGATCGACCAGTTCGTCGGCTTCCGCGTCGCTCATGGTGAGCGCCGGCAGCAGCCGCACGACGTTGTCGCGAGTAACATTGATCAGCACGCCGGCTTCGAGCCCTGCCATCACCAGGTGGCCGCAGGGCTCGTTGGTTTCGATGCCGATGAGCAGGCCCTTGCCGCGTACTTCGTGCACGCCGTTGCAGCCTTTGAGGCGGTCGCTGAGAGCGCCGAGGATACGCTCGCCCAAAGCAGCAGCGCGATCCAGCAGGCCCTGCTGTTCGATCACGTCGAGCACCGCGTTGGCTGCGGCGCAGGCCAGCGGGTTGCCGCCGAATGTGGAACCGTGGTTGCCGGGGGCGAACGCGCTGGCGGCTTCGCCGCGGGCCAGACAAGCGCCGATGGGAACGCCGTTGCCGAGGCCTTTAGCCGTCGTCACCACGTCGGGAAGCATGTCGGTATGCTGGTAGGCGAAAAACTTACCGGTGCGGCCGTTGCCGGTCTGCACCTCGTCGAGCATCAACAGCCAGCGCTGCTCATCGCAGATGGTGCGCAGCTTCATCAGATAATCGTCTTCGGGAATGATCACGCCGCCTTCGCCGAGCACCGGCTCCACCAGAATGGCAGCGACTTCGTTGATGTTGGCTGCGATCTGCCGGATGGCGTCCAGGTTGCCGTAAGGCGCGCGCACGAAGCCGCTGAGCAGTGGCTCGAAGCCGGCCTGCACCTTGCGGCTGCCGGTCGCCGTGAGAGTCGCCATGGTGCGGCCGTGAAAGCTGCCTTCCATGACGATGATAGCCGGGCGCACGAGGTCGCGGCCGTGACCGTAGAGTCGGGCGATCTTTATGGCCGCCTCGTTCGCCTCGGCGCCGCTGTTGCAGAAGAACACCTTGTCCATTCCCGACATGGCGCTGAGCCGGTCGGCGAGCCGATCCTGCTGGGGAATCTGATACAGATTCGAGGTGTGCAACAGCATGCCTGCCTGGTCGGCGATGGCGCGGCTGACATGCGGGTGCGCGTGACCAAGGCCGCAGACGGCGATGCCGGTGAGCGCGTCGAGATAGCGCTTGCCGTTGGTGTCTTCGAGCCAGACGCCGTCGCCGCGAGCAAACGCCACGTCCAGCCGCTTGTAGGTATTCATCAGATGGGTCATACAACGTGTCCCCGACGGCATCCCCTGGGGCGCAGCATGGCGCTGATACAGGTGGATCCCAGAACGACGAAAGGCAGCGAAAGCTGCCTGGAAAAGCCGCCGATCGTACTTCAGCGATGTGGGGAGATCAACGCTTTTCGGCCTGGCGCGTGGCTGCGTCGAGACCCGCGGCGAGGCGTTGCAGCCCTTGCTGCAGCAGACTTCTCGGACAGGCGAAATTGAATCGGACGAAACCCTCGCCGGCAAAGGCCGCTCCATCAGACAAGCCGATGCCGTGGCCTTCGAAGAACTTACCGGGTTGCGCGAGGCCCAGGTCACGGACGTCGATCCAACCCAGATAGGTTGCTTCCACCGGCGTCATGCGGGTGCCGACCACTTTCTGCAGCAGGCGATGATTGGCGCGCAGATAATCGAGCAGGGCCGGCAGCCAGGGGCCGGTATCGGCGAAGGCCGCCTCCGAGGCGGCGTACTCCAGCGGACCCGGGCTCGGCACCAGGCCAGCCTGAGCGCGCTTGAAGCGCAGCCGCAGATCCGCATCGGGGATCACCGCCACACCGCATGACAGCCCGGGGATGTTGTAGGTCTTGGTGGCCGCATACAGGCTGATGCTGCGGGCGGCGATTTCCGGGGACAGGCTGGCCACCGGCAGGTGCCTGGCTCCCTCGGCCAGCAGCAGTTGGCAATGGATCTCGTCGGAACACAGCACCAGATCGTGGCGCAGGCAGAAGTCCGCCAGCGCCTCGAGTTCGTCACGCTGGTACGCCCGGCCGGTCGGGTTCTGGGGGTTTGCCAGCAGCAGCAGCCGTGATTGCGGCCGCACCGCCGCTTCCAGGGCATCCATGTCCATGATCCAGCGCTGCCCGTCCCGCACCAGCGGCACGTGAATGCCTTCCTGGTCGGCATGCCGTGGCACATCGAGGAACGGGTAGTAGACCGGGGTGGGAATGATCACCGAGCCGCCGCTCACGGCGGTTGCCCGCGCGGCGAGGTTGAAGCCGGTGACCACGCCTGGCAGCCAAACCAGCCAGGACTCCGGCACGGACCAGCCGTAGTTGCGTTCCAGCCAATCCTGGAACGCCTGCACCAGGGTTGCCGGGGTCTTGGTGTAGCCGACCACCGGGTGCTGCAGACGCTGCTGCACCGCCGCGAGCACGAACGCCGGCATGGGAAAATCCATGTCAGCCACCCAGAACGGCAACACCTCGGTGCCTGCATACCTGTCCCACTTGCTGCTCCAGGTGCCGCGGCGGTCGATGACGCGGTCGAAATCTGCTGGTGGCGTTCCCATGCTCTCTCCGGTGGGCGGGTATGGTGGGCGGGTATGGTGGGCGGGTATTCAGGTGCCGCAGCAACCCCCTAGGCGATACTTCAGGCAATCTGTACAATCATCGGCTGCAATTTTAATCAGGTAAACGGGAGTTTCGCATGAGCGAAGACGTCCTCGACACCATCCGCCAACAGGTCGACAGCAATCCCATCATTCTCTACATGAAGGGCTCGCCGGCCGCTCCGCAGTGCGGTTTTTCCGCCCAGACCGTGCAGTGTCTGGCCGCCATCGGCGAGCGCTTTGCGTACGTCGATGTGCTCGCAAACCCGGAGATCCGCGCCACCCTGCCGAAATTCGGCAACTGGCCGACCTTCCCTCAGCTTTACGTCGACGGCGAACTGGTGGGCGGTTGCGACATCATCACCGAGATGTACGAAAGCGGCGAACTCGAACCGCTGATCAAATCCGCGGCCGAGAAGCAAGCCGAATCCTGACGGCCGGCCCCCGCCCGCCAGGCGGCGGCAGACGCTGCGCCGCGGTGCTTTCAGGGCAGATGCCGTGTGCCCCACGCGTTCACCACCGCGCAGAACAGTTCGGCGGTACGCTCGGCGTCGTAAAGCGCATCGTGGGCCCGGTCCGGGTCGAATGCGATGTTCGCCCGGCTGCAGGCTTCGCTGAGCACGGTGTGGCCGTAGGCCACCGCCGCCAGGGAGGCGGTGTCGATGAAGCTGAAGGGATGGAAAGGGCTGCGCTTGATCTGGGTGCGCAGCAGTGCCCGATGCAGGAACCCCTGATCGAACGCCGCATTGTGGGCGACCATGATGGCGCGCTGACAGCCTTCCCGCTTCAGCGCCGCGCGCACCCGGCGGAACAGTTCACGCAGCGCCTCATCCTCCGCCACCGCCCGCCGCTGCGGGTCGTGGGGATCGATGCCGGTGATGCTCAGGGCCGCGGGGTTGAGGACGCCGCCAGGGTAGGGATGCACGGCGCTGCGCCAGGTTTCCGTCGGCAGCAGTAGATCTCCCCTGAAGCCGACCAGCACGGCGGCCATTTCCAGAATGGGATTGGTTTCAGGATCGAAACCTCCGGTTTCCAGGTCGATCACGACCGGCAGGAAGCCGCGGAAGCGTTGAGACATGAGCATTGCCGCCACCATAGCACAGGGCGGCAGCATAGGGCGGCCATCCAGATGGCTGCGAACGCCGCTGCAAGCCGGATGATAATTTCCGGCAGTTTCCTTAAGATGGCCGCCCATTTCGCAAGGGCGTGAGGCTTCCGTGGCAAATAAGGTCGTGCTGGCATATTCCGGCGGTCTGGATACGTCGGTGATACTCCGGTGGCTGCAGCAAACCTACCAGGCCGAGGTGGTCACCTTCACTGCCGATCTCGGCCAGGGCGAGGAGGTCGAGCCGGCCCGGGTGAAAGCCCAGGCAATGGGGGTCAAGGAGATCTACATCGAAGATCTGCGCGAGGAGTTCGTGCGCGACTTCGTGTTCCCGATGTTCCGCTGCAATACCCTCTACGAGGGCGAGTACCTGCTCGGCACCAGCATCGCCCGGCCGCTGATCGCCAAGCGGCTGGTGGAGATCGCTCGGGAAACCGGCGCCGAGGCCATCTCCCACGGCGCCACCGGCAAGGGCAACGATCAGGTGCGGTTCGAGCTCGGCGCCTACGCCCTGGAGCCGGACATTCAGGTGATCGCTCCCTGGCGTGAGTGGGATCTCGGATCGCGGGAAGATCTGATGCGCTACTGCGAGCAACACCAGATTCCGGTGGATCAGAAGCGGGGCACCAAGTCGCCCTACTCCATGGATGCCAACCTGCTGCACATCTCCTACGAAGGCGACAATCTCGAAGACCCGTGGGTGGAGTCGGAGGAGGACATGTGGCGCTGGACGGTTTCGCCCGAGCGCGCGCCCGACCAGCCCCAGGTGGTGGAAATCGAGTTCCGTCAGGGCGATGCCGTGGCGGTGGATGGTGAAGCGTTGTCGCCGGCCGCGCTGCTGGCGCGCCTGAACCAGGTGGGCGGCCGCCACGGCATCGGCCGCAGCGACCTGGTGGAGAACCGCTTCGTCGGCATGAAGTCCCGCGGCTGCTACGAAACCCCGGGCGGCACCATCCTGTTGAAGGCCCACCGCGCCATCGAGTCCATCACCCTCGACCGGGAAGTGGCCCATCTGAAGGACGAACTGATGCCGCGGTATGCGTCGATCATCTACAACGGCTACTGGTGGTCGCCGGAGCGCAAGGTGCTGCAGGCGCTGATCGACGAGTCGCAGAAGCCGGTGAACGGGCTGGTCAGGTTGAAACTGTACAAGGGCTCGGTTTCCGTGATCGGCCGCACGTCGCCGGAAGATAGTCTCTACGATGCGCACGTGGTCACGTTCGAAGACGACGCGGGTGCCTATCATCAGGCCGACGCAGCTGGGTTCATTCGACTGAATGCGTTGCGGCTGCGGCTGGGCGCGAAGCGCGGACGAAACCACGCTTAACGGCCAGCTCTATCAGCAGGGATCAACGACAAGGACAACCATGGGCGACTACCAGGTGCTCTTCAGCGGTGAGGTTACCCGGGGCGCGGATGCCGACAGCGTTCGAGAACGTCTGGCTCTGGAGCTGGGAATCGATGAGCGCAAGGCGCGGGCGCTGTTTTCCGGGCGCACCGTCGTCATCCGCAGCCAGCTGGAAGAAGGCGAGGCGCGGCGACTGCAGCACCGCCTGGCCGATCTCGGCGCCATGTGCCGCATCAAGTCGCTGGCTGCGCCTGCAGGGCTGGGCGCAGATCGACAAGGATGCGCGCCGCATGGAAGGCAACGCCGACCGGACGCTCAAAGACATCACCGCCGCTCATCTGGAGTGCCCGCGCTGCTCCCACTTTCAGCTGGAAACCAGCCATTGCGCTCGCTGCGGCGTCGACATCCAGCAGGCCACGGCTCAGAAGCGCAAGGAAGACCTGCTGATTCAGAAGAAGATCCGTGATCTGCGGGGGGCAAGCGCCGTCGCACCGTCCCCCACGCGTCCCGCCGACCACGGCGGAATCCCCGCCGACCACGGCGGAATCCCCGCCGACGCTCGCTCCGTGGCGACGGCCGCCGGGCCGCCGCGCAAACGCGCAAGCTTCGTCCGCGAGCTGTTCCGCAGGACTTAGCCCTCATGTCGGCAGCGGTGGATCCGGCGCCCATCGGCGTGTTCGATTCCGGCGTCGGGGGGCTGACCGTGCTCGCCGCCCTGCGGCGGGCGCTGCCGGGCGAGAGCTTCCTCTATCTGGGCGATACCGCCCGACTTCCCTACGGCACCAAGAGCCCCGCCACCGTACAGCGTTACGCCGTGCAGGCGTCGCGCATTCTGGTGGAGCGCGGGGTCAAGGCGTTGGTGGTCGCCTGCAATACCGCCTCTGCGGTGGCCCTGGAGGTGCTGCAGGCGCGCTATGCGCCATTGCCGGTGTTCGGCGTGGTGGAGCCTGGCGCGGCGGCGGCAGCGGCGGCAGCGGCCGGTGGCGGCCGGGTGCTGGTGCTGGCCACCGAGAGTACGGTCAGCGGTGGCGCCTATCAGCGTGCCCTGCTGCGCTTGCGGCCAGACCTCCAGGTGCTGGCACGGCCTTGCCCGCTGCTGGTGACGCTGGCCGTAGAAGGCCGGCATGCCGGCGCGCTGGTCGAGCTCGGTCACGTCCGGGCCAGCGACTACCTCGGCCTGGGTGGCAGCCTCGGCGGC
>JBLRXD010000038.1:0-21960 GCA_047920935.1 Pseudomonadales bacterium
AACGCGCAACCCGTGGGCCGACATCGTGGGCGCGAAGTACGCGGTGATATCGCCGTTCGGCTTCAATGGCGGGTTTTACTACCTGCGCGCGCTGTACAATTTCTAGCCTCGCGGGAGCCCCACTCGGTGTTGGGAGCCCACTTGGTGGTGGGAGCCCTCTCCAGAGGGCGATGGCTGGTAGGGTACATCGCCTTCTAGAGGGCTCCGGACTTGCGTTGTACAAGCTCCCTCGACGGATCGACTGTGCACGGCAGGCCGGGTACGACGGGCCGATTGCCCGGTGGTGAGTGTGCGCAAGTTGTTGCTGATCTGGTTCCTGTGTTGGCTGACGTTGGTGGACGCGGTCGCCGCGACTCTGGGCGCAGGCCATTGGGAGGAGTTGCTTGTCGGACTGACCGCCGAACAGCAAGCAAACGCGATTCCCGTCATGGCGCTGGTGCTGTTCGACGGGGGCCGCGTCGTGCATCGCTTGATGCATACCCTGCCCGGAGCCGAGCCGCTGGAAGACACTACGCCGCTGCGCTGGGGCTCCATCACCAAGACGGTGACGGCGCTCGCACTGCTGCAGGCGACCCGCGCCCATGATGTCGATCCTGATACGCCAGTGACCCTTTGGCTGCCGACGCCGCCCTACCATAACCCCTGGGCCGATCAGCAACCGATGAGACTGGTGCACCTGCTGGAACTCACTGCAGGCCTGCCCGATCTCACCCGCGCCGAGTTCGACGATAACGTTCCTCGGCCGCTGGCCGAGGCGCTGCGCCGGGCCGCCGCCGAGCGCATCGAGCGCTGGCCACCGGGTCTGCAGACTGGTTACAGCAACGCACCGCCTGGGCTAGCCGCTGCGTTGTTGGAACAGATCACCGGCGAGTCCTTCGAGGAAGCTGTGGCGCGCTGGGTCTTCCGGCCTGTCGGCATGACCGGGGCGAGCTTTCGGCCCGACGCGCAACTTCCGGGGGGGTTCAGGGCCGACGCCGTCACCCCGATCCCGTACTGGCACGTCACGTTCACCGCCTTCGGCGGGCTCAATGCATCGCCGCTCGCCATGAGCCGGTTGCTGGAGGCGTTGCTGAATCGCGGCCGAGTGGAGGGCCGGGAGGTGATCCCCGAAGTCGTGGTGGACCGCGTCTACCGCAGCGAGACGTCCCTGGGAGCGCGAGCCGGCCTGGAGATCGGCTACGGCGCAGGAATGTACGCGTGGGTGCGGAATGGCCAGGTCTTCTACGGCCACGGTGGGGATGCCGACGGTTATCTGTCGCGTTTCGGCCTGCTGCCGGGAGCCGGTCGAGGCTATCTGCTCGGCATCAACACCGACAACGCAGCAGCCTTCAACCGCTTACGGCGACTGTTAGAGCGGTCGCTGACCGCCGATCTCGCCCGGCCGGTCGCGCCTGCACGGGCGCTTGTGCCGCCGGACGAACTCGCGCGGCTTGCCGGGCGCTACTATCCCGCCACTACGCGATTCGACGTCGACCGCTGGGAACGCGGAGCGCTGCCGGTTGCCGAGGTCGTGGTACGCGACGGTGAGCTCGAGTTTCGGCACGGCGGCCGCGAAACCGGGCTCGTGCCGGTCACCTCGACGCAGTTTCGCCGCCACGGCGACCCCGCGGTCTCCGTGGTTTTGGCCGAATACTGCGGGCGGCTGCTGCTGCAGGGCGTGCTCGGCGCATTCGTTCATCTGGCCGGGCAGGTGCGGTTCGACCCTGCCATGCTCAGTCCCTGTGACAGCGGCGTGGCGGAGTGATTGGCGACACTGCCGTTTGCTGTCTGTTGTAACAAACGGTGGAACCACGCGTCTCCCTGCTCGGGAAGGTTCACTGGGCGAGGGAGACTGTCGATTATGAAGCATCGAAACGGAGCGTGCGCAACTGTGGCTGGGTGGCTGACTTCGGCTGCTTTGCTGGCGCTGTTGCTGCCCACGGTCGCTGCGGCGGCCGAGCGGGATCGTCGCATCGAGGAGGTCATCGTCACCGCGGAGCGGCGTGAGGCGTCCGTTCAGGACACTTCGATCTCCATCACCGCGTTCACCGGCGAGTTTCTTGACGACTTCGGCATCCGTAATCAGAGCGACCTGCAGAACTACATTCCGGCCACCACCATTCAGCCCTACGATGCCGCTGTGCGCGGTGTTGGTCGTAACTTCCGCAACCTCGGCGGGGATCCGGGCGTCTCCACGTACATGAACGGGGTTTACTCCGAGGATCTGTACACCGCCACGGTGGGCGGGGGATTCTGGGATGTCGAGCGCATCGAGGTGCTGCGCGGACCGCAGGGAACGCTCTACGGACGTAACGCGGTGGGCGGCGCCATGAACTTCCTCTATCGCAAGCCCACCGATGAGTTCGAAGCCGCGGTCAAGGGCGTAGCGGGCAATTTCGGCGCGCTCGAGGGCTATGCCATGGTGTCCGGGCCGATCATCGCTGATCGGCTCGCAGCGCGAGCTACTTATTCGGTTCGGGATCGGGACGGGGTGATCGACGAGATCGGTCGCGGTAACGATCTGGACAGCCTGGGCGACACCAACACCACGTTGAGCCTGCGGATCACCCCCATCGACGATCTCGAGATCAACATCCGCGGGAACGTGGGTCGATCGCATCATGGGCGGCGCCAACGGCGGCGGGCTCGTGGTGCTGAGCGAACAGGGGTTGGGGCAACGGAACTTCGTCGATCCAGTGTTCTCGTTCCGGCGAAGCGATCGCAGCCAGAGCGACACGCTCGCCAATGACTTTTTCGTCGATGGCACCCCGGTTACCACGTTCCGTGATCCGGTTTCCGGCAATCTCGTCGAAGCTCAACCGGTTCGCGCCGGAATCGATCGCGCCGTTGGCGCTCAAACGGGCAGGCCCAATCAGGCCTTCGGCCTGGACCGCGATCCGAGCCAATGTGTCTTCGCGCGCAAGGGCAGCATCGACGGCAACGACGTCTGCTCCGACACCAACGGGTTCAATGTCGAGCAGTTCGACCAGGCGGCCGTTCAGTTCGATGCCGAATGGCGCCTGCACGATCGCTTGTCGATCAAATACATATTCGGCTACAACGATCTGCTGTACGAACGCATCACCGATGACGATCTGGTCAGCAGCACGGTCTCGGATCGCCAGTTCTTCGTCGATCACGAGGCCGAGGAGGATCGGGCACCCTCGTACGGGCGGTGCGACCTCCGGGCAGCCTGGCGGGAGCCGAGCAATCGCTGGGTCGTTTCTGGGTTCGTCAACAACGTGACGGACGAACGCGGCATTCGGCAGATCCTGCGTACTGGCGAAGAGGAAGGCTTTCGCCGCTCCGCCCAGGTGAGCGAGCCGCGGATGTTCGGGCTCGAAGTGAGCTACAACCTTGGTGGATGAACGAGCAGGCACAGGCATGACGCGAAGCTTCAGGAGTACGTTGGTTCACGCTGTCTCGGCGCTGCTGGCTGGGCTAGGTCTGGCGGTGGTGGCGAGCGCCCAGGAGGCCCCTTCTGGCCCCGTCGACGCACAATCGACGGGGTCAGATCCCCGTAGTGCGGTGTTTCGCAGCGAGCAGCCTTACCCCAGCCGCCACATCGACGTGCTCGGCGAACGTCTGCACTACATCGAGTCGGGTCGCGGCCAGGTGTTTCTGTTTCTGCACGGCAATCCGACCTCCAGTCATCTGTGGCGCAACGTCATGCCCTACGTCGAGCCCCATGGCCGCGTCATCGCTGTGGACAACATCGGCTTCGGCAAGTCGGCAAAGCCCGAGCTCGATTACACCTACCAGACCCACTCGAAGTTCATCGATGCATTCATCGAAGCCATGCAGCTGGAAAACCTGATTCTGGTGGTCCACGACTGGGGCTCAGTGCTCGGTCTCGACTATGCGCGTCGTCACCCGGACAACGTGCGCGGCGTGGTTTTCATGGAGGCAATCATCCCGCCGGCATTCCCTATGCAGGATCTCGGCGCACTCGGCGGTTCAGACGGTCTGTTCGCCCGCTTCCGCGAGCCCGAAAGCGGCCGGCGCCTGCTGATGCAGCAAAACGTGTTCATCGAGCAGCTACTCGGCCAGGGTGCCGTCACCCGCACCATTACGGAAGAGGAAATGGCTGCGTACCGCGAGCCATTTCCCGATGCAGAAAGCCGCTTTCCCATCTACGTCTGGCCGAACGAGTTGCCCATCGGCGGCGAACCCGCCAGAAACGTTGCGGTGGTCGAGGCCGTCGGCGACTGGCTGAAGTCGTCGGCCACCCCGAAGCTCCTGCAGTACGTCTCCCCCGGCGCCATCATCTCTCCGGCGACAGCCGAATGGATGGCCCGACACTACCCGAACCTGGAAACCCAATTCGTGGGTTACGGCGCCCACTACATCCAGGAGGACAACCCGGAGGCGATAGGTCGGGGAATCGCCGACTGGTTCCGTCGACTCGACGGGGTTTCCGCAGATTCTGAGCGGCACTGAATCGCCGGCCCGGGCTAGAGCGATGTGCGAGCGGGAACCCCAGGAGTCGGTCGAGCAGGCTGGCAACCATGACGTAGACAGCGTGCACCGGCGCCGCCGGTCGGGCGAGCAGTTCAACCTGAATTGGCTCGCTCTGCTTGGCTTGCTGATCGCTCTATTCGGGCTGGGTTACAACACGTATCGCAACGAAACCACCGAATCGCAGCGCAACACCCGCCAAGCGGCGTTTCTCGCCTTAGAGGCACTGGGGGAACTGCAGCAGCTGGCGGATACGCGCTTTTTCGGCAACGACACGAGTGAGATCAACCGCATAGCCATCTGGGGCAAGGTGATCGTGATTCGAGATTTCACCACACTGGTTTCTCCCGCCGCCCAGCAGGGCGGGCGAAGCCTGTTCGAGATCTGGTCGACACAGGCGGAGGCCTTCGATGCAGGAGATCGGGACGCAGAACGGCAACTGGCAGATGCCATTCGCGAGCTGCGGAGCACGGTGATGGAGGATATACGTCGGCTGCGCTGAGGTCTGTCGGGCCAAACTGGCCTGTTCGCAATCATCGCATCGCTGTGGCCGAAGGCGCGTCCGAACGTCTACCAGAAGTTCGCCGCGCTGCAGCCGATCATGGGTATTTCGGTTCACGCAGTACCAGGCGGCTTGCGGAACTTCAGCGTCATTCGGTCTGATTCGCCAATCGCTCGATAATGTTCGACGCAATGGTCCTGTTCTTGCCCGATGGGTAGATTACCGCAGTGGCGCAAGCTGGGCGGCAGGGTCCAGACCCCGGCAGGATGATCCGTAGTGTCCTGCGGATTTGCATTGACCTCCGATGCAGCCTCGAGAACCAATCCTGCTTGCTCGGCGAGTTCAATAACCCGTGCCTCGGTAACGTAGCCACTCCGGATCATGTCTTCGAGGGTAGTGCCCGGCCGGGCTCGATGCTCCACGACGCCGAGTACGCCGCCGGGTTTGAGTGCCCGCGCCATCACCCGAAACATTGCCGGCGCATACTCCCCGCTCATCCAGTTGTGAACGTTGCGAAACGTGAGCACCAGATCCGCGGAGCCGGGCGGCGCCACGGTGGTCCGTTCCGGAACTGCCAGTTCCGTCACCACGACGGCATCGTAGAGCTGTGGGTCGGCTGCCAGCTTGTCGGTAAATGCCTTATGCATGCCCCTGCGCCACTCGGGCGTGCGATTGGCCGTCATTGAAAAGCCCGCAGCGAAGTAAACTCCACGCTCGCGCAATACGGGAGCGAGGATTTCGGTCCACCATCCGGTAGCCGGCCAGATCTCTACGACGGTCTGGTCGGGTTGCAAGCCGAAGAAGCTCAGCACCTCGGCCGGGTTGCGGTAACTGTCGCGAGCTCGATTCGCGGCGTTGCGATGATCGCCCGCAATGGCAACTTCTAGCCAGGCCGGTGCTGCGGAGGAGGCCGCGTGGGTGGCAGCCAGGGTCCCTAGCGCTACCGCGAGAGCAGCGGCGGACAGCCAAAGTGCGACCGATCTGATGTAGGTACTGAATGTCATGTCGAACCAACCCGGCAATCAATTGGACAGACGCCCGGATGAGCAGGATGTTACGTCTGAAGTAGTAGAAGCCCAGCAGAGCGTCAGGAAATCTGGATCCGCAAGCAGCCGGACGCGCGGTGAAACAAATCAGGCTCTGATCCGTCTTCAAACACGGGCATCGGGAAACATCGAGGCCCAAGCATCGGAGAATCGCACAATGCGCAACCGCACGTTCCGCCACCGTCACCGAGCCACCTGTTCCTTCGCCGCCAGCTGTATGCTCACGGGCGTCCTGCTCGTGAGCCCATTCGTAGCCAGCGCGCAGACGAGCGATGAGGCAAGCGCCGACGCCTGCGCGTCGGTCGACCTCCAGTGCCTCGAGACCCTCCTCAGGCGCTTCGACCGCGACCTGCAGGGCTCCGCCGGTAACTGGCAGCTCAGCATCGGCGATCGATCGCTGGTGGTGGTGACGGATGCCCAGGCGGGACGGATGCGCATGATGGTTCCCATTGCGCCGGCGGCTCAACTGGAGCGTGATCAGCTCTATCGCCTGATGCAGGCAAACTTCGAAACAGCCCTGGACGCGCGCTACAGCATTGCCAACGGATTGGTCTGGTCAGCGTTCATCCACCCGCTGGCGCCGCTCTCCGTAGACCAGCTGGTGTCGGCGATCGCTCAGACCATGACGCTCGCTGAGACGTACGGCACGACATTTACCTCGGGGGCCCTCAGCTATGGCGGCGGCGACGGCGCCAATGAGCGGTACGAACAGCTGAAGAAGGAGGGCACGCTGCTGTAGCTACGTCACCATCACAGGGGCGTCGCCCAGCACCCGTCAGCAGGCGGGCCCAGAGCGCAGCATAGACGCTGCCGATCAACCAACCCGGCAGAATGGTCAGCGTGACATGCACGGTGCCCACGCTCCATTGCACCAGATAGGCGACAACGAAGAGCCATGCCGAGGTCAACGAGAGCGCCGCGGCACGGCCGCGGGCGGTGTCCCCAAGCCTGCTGCGCAGCCCTGCCACCAGCCACGACAACCCCAGCGTCAGGGCGAAGCTGTAGAGGCCCTGAACGACAGCTGGGACCAGGGGCGCCGGCGCCGTGACGCCGTGGTTGACGAAATACGCCCAGCCGCCATAACACGAAGCCGCGAATGTAGCGGCCATCAAGCTGCGACTTGAGTTTGACGATCCACGATGCCCATCTTCAGGCGGTGCCATGGCGCCTCCGCTCAAACCCGGGGCAAATCGCGGCCTGCATGGCTGTCGATCATGAGGTAGTCGGCCACCACCCGGCGCCAGCTCTGCAACAGGCCCTGCGCCGTGGCTGCAGAGAACCGCGCAGAGTCATAGCCGAGGTGCAGGCTCAGGCGCCCATGGTGCACCAGGGCTTCGAGATACAAAGCGTAGCAGTTGCGATTCTCTGGATGGGTCGAGCGCACCGCCGCCGGCGCCATTTCGACGGTGACGCCGAGCGCTTCATCGATGGTCTCGCCGATCCGGCTGACGTAGTTGAAGAACACCTCCGGCTCCGGCCGCTGCAGGGCTTCGTGTTTCGCCAGGTACCGCAGCATGCCGTAGTGAGCGCCGAGATACGGCAGAGCGCGAAAGGCCGAGCGCACCTCGTCAAGCGGCTCCTGGCCCTCCAGATTCAGCGCAAGGGGGAACACCGTATTCAACTCGCCGACCGTGCGCGACAGGTCCACGCCCTCGATTGGCGCGTCGCGGCCGATCCCGCAGGTATTCACCGCCAGCCAGGGTGACGCCGACCAGCCCCGGAACGCTTCGGCAAAAGCCGCCAGCAGCACCTGATGCACGCCCAGGCCGGCCCGGACGCAGAACTCCCGGGTCAGTGCCTCGGTCTCGAGCGTGCTGAGTTCCACCTCCAGCACACGCTGATCGCCGTCGCGGGCCGGGACGGTGGGCGCGTAATCCGCGGGAATCGGGTGCCCCACCTGCTGCAGTTGTGCTTCCCAATGAGCAACCTCGTCCACCTGCCACGATGAGTCGACCAGATCGTGCAACCTCGCCGACCACTCCCCGGTGGAGGTGGTTTTCGGCAGCAGTCGTACTGGCTGGTGAGCAATGCTTGCCTGGTAGGCGCCGAGCAGATCCTCCAGAAGGATCTGGCACGAGCGCATGTCGATCAGCAAATGGTGCAGGACCAATGCGACCGTGCAGCCGCTCTCTTCGTCGAACAGCAATGCTCGCAGCAGCGGAGCGGCCTCCAGGCTCAGATTGGCGTTGGCGTCGTTGATGCGTTCGAGCAACTGCTCCTGCCGCTGGCCCAGGGGCAGGTGAGTCAGATCATGCCGCTGCAACGGCACCTCGACGCCCATCTCAGGGGCAACTCGAAAGTACCGGACGCCGGCGTGTTGGTGGAAGCTCGAGCGCAATCCATCGTGATGTCGCATCACCGCGTTCAGGCTCTGCTGCAGCGCCTGCGCGTCGAGAGGCCTGTCGAAATGCAGCACGAACGAGCGGTTCCAGTGCGCCGGATGAGCAAAGTCGTCGGCAAAGAACTTGTGGTGCCTCGGCAGCAGGGGGAAATCGCCCAGCACCGGCGCCTGGCTGATCAGCGTTCGCCGGGCCGTGGTTGCGCGCGGCAGCGACGCGGCAATGGTGGGGTTGGCGAACAGCTCGTGCACGCCGATGTAGAGACCCTCGGCCTCCAGCTTGCTGGCCAGCGCGATGAGCATCAGCGAGTCGCCACCGAGTTCGAAAAAGTTGCTGTTCAGCCGAACGCGGGTGATCGGCAGATCGAGCACCTCGGCCCATACGCGCGCCATGGCGCGCTCTGTCGGGGTACTGGGCCGTTCGCCGGAAGTCGCTGGCGGCGCCTGCAGCGCGGGCAGGCGCCGGAGGTCGACTTTGCCGCTGGGCAGCCTCGGCAGCGCGTCGATCCACTGCAGCGAGTTGGGAACCATGTAGTCGGGCAGGAACCGGCCGACGGTTTCCCGCCAGTTGGCCGCCGTCAGCGGATGACCTGGCGGCGGCCCGGATGTATCGAATGCTCCGCCATCCGCGACGATGGCCGCCAGGGTGCGTGGTTCGCCATGCTCGCGAGCGCCACCCGGCACCACGACGGCGTCGGTGACGCCGGGCAGCGACCGCAATACGTGCTCTATTTCACCCAGCTCGATGCGATGGCCGCGCAGCTTGATCTGCCGGTCGGTGCGCCCGACATAGAAGATCTCTCCATCCGCGTTCATAAGCACCCGGTCGCCGGTGCGATACCAGCGTCCGGCGTCGATCACGCCCTCCGGAAAGCGCTCTTCGGTGAGCGCCGGTTGCGCAAGGTAACCGCGCGCGAGCCCCGGGCCCGCCAGGCACAACTCGCCGACCACGCCGGGCGGCTGCAGCCGCAGCGCATCGTTGACGACGGCGGCTTGGGTGTTGGCAAGCGGGCGGCCTATGGATACGGCTTCATCCTGCAAAGTGAGCTCTTTCCAGGTGGCGTAGATGGTCGCTTCGGTCGGCCCATAGAGGTTGAACACCCGGGCGCCGGTGATCTGTAAGCACGAGCGGGCGAGCGCCAACGGCAGCGGTTCGCCGGCGCACAGCACCCGCTCGAGCGTCGCCAGCGTGGCTGTTTCGGACGGTTCCTGCAGCAGCGGCTGCAACGCCGAGGGCACGAACAGCGCCGTAGTGATGCGATTGCGGTGAATGAGCTGACGCAGATAGCGCGGGTCGCGAGCGGCCTTGGCGTTCGCCAGCACCAGGGTCGCACCCATCGCCAGCGGCCAGAAGATCTCGGCAACCGAAACATCGAATGCATAGCTGGTGTTCTGCAGCACCCGTTCACCAGCGCCCAGCGGGAACATGCGGGTCAACCAGGTGATGCGATTCACCAGCGCCGAGTGGGACACCTGCACCCCCTTCGGCCTGCCGGTGGATCCGGAAGTGTAGATGACATAGGCCGGCGCCGCGGGATCGATCCGCGGCAGAGTCGTGGCGCCGCTGGCGGCCGCTGTGTCGGCCGCTGTGGCGGCCGCAATGTCGGCCGCAATGTCGGCCGGATCGAGATGGCTGGCGAGAGATTCGTCTCGCAGCTCCTGGTAGACGTCCAAACCGCAGACCAGCCACGCAGGTTGGAGCTCACGCAGCATCGCGCCCAGCCGTTCGCGCCCCTGCCCGGTGGCCAGCGGAACGTACGGCACACCGGCCCGCAGCGCAGCCAGCATTACCACGATCTGCTCGATCGACCGATCGACAATCAGCGCGACCGGGCCGGGCATCGCCGCCAACCGGAAAGCCAGCGCTGCGCTCAGCGCCTCCAGGCTGCGATAGCTCAAGGTCGTATCGCCATAGCGCAATGCGGAAACGTCACCATGCCGGGTGGCACTACGAAGGAACAGAGCCGCGTAGTCGTCGGCATCAACGGTCATCGCCGGGCCCCGCCCCGTGGCCAGCAGGGCGCGTCGCTGCGGCTCGTCGATCAGGTCGATGGCGGCGATGGGTACGTTGGCGTCACGATCCGCGGCTTCCGCCACCCGCAGCAGAGCGTCGGCCATGGTGGCGATTTCGGCGGGGGTGAACGCCGACTCGCGATACTCGAGCCACAGACCGACCCGCTCTTCCGACAGCTCGTACATCAGCGACAGATCGTCGCGGACGTGGATGGCGTCGTTGTCCAGAGCGCTGCAGGCGACGCCGGGGAGGTCTAACCCTTCGAACCGGGATACCGTCTGCGCCATGGAGACGTTACTCAGCCGGCCATCGAAATCGCGGACCAGCTCACGCTTTGCCCTGACGATGTCGAGCCCCGGCAGATGCTGATGCCGTTTGTCTTCGCGCCGCCGCCGCCCGATCTGCTCGACCAGGTCACCGAAGCTGGGGTTGCCGCTCAGATCCACCCGCAGGGGGATCAGGTTGACGAACAGGCCGAAGGCATCTCGATATCCCGGCGGGCGCACGTTGACGGGAAAGACGATGACCAGGTCGGTCTGGGAGGTAAAACGGTACAACAACGTTGCATACAAGGCAGCAAGCACGGCAAACAGCGAGGTGCGGCGGCTGCGGGCCAGGCGGTTGAACCGCCGCAGCCGATCGACCTCGAATGAAAAGAAGTAGCGGCAGCCGCGCGTGTCGGCGATGGCCGATTGGCCGCGAGTGTGGTTCCCCAGCGGCACGATGTGCTGGGCACCAGCGAGCACCCCCTGCCAGTGCTCGCGCGCCGCCAGCCGCGCATCGGCACTCTGCCGGGCACGCAGCGCAACGTAGTCGCTCCAGTCCACGCGCGCCTCACCATGAGCGGCTGCCAGAGCGCCCGGTCCGTCGTTGTAGGCGATGGAGATCGCCTTCAGGATGGACAGCGCGGCAAATCCGTCGGAGATGATGTGGGGCACGACGCCGATGAAATAGTGAGTGCCCGGGTCGGTCTGGACGAGGGCCGCACGAATCAACGGAAACTCCGTGAGGTCGATGGCCGCATCGCGCCTTCGCGCCAGAATGGCCATGGCCTTGCGGAAGCGAACGCTGTCTTCCGGCAGCTGCCCGTCGCTGAGATCGATGCGCTCCAGTTGGTAGGCGCGGGTCGACAATGCGAAGCGCGGCACGCCGTCGACCTCCACGCAGTACGCGCGCAGCAGCTCGAAATGTGCAACCACCGCGGCGATCGCCCGCTCGAAGCGCAGCCCATCGAGTGGACCGGCGAGTTTCATCTGTATGCAGGTGTTGTATGAGACGCCCAGCGGGCTGAGCCTCCACTCCACCCACAGCCCTTCCTGCTCGCGGGTGAGCGGCAGCATGGGCTCCGCAGCTATTTGCATTTCGGCGGCTGTAGCCCATTTCGCCGTTCCGGGCATGAGTAATCACCCTCCGTAGACGGATCTCGCCGATCGCGACCCTCGCACGCTAGACGCCATGCGATACGGATTGTTACGCCAGAAGCGAGCGCGGACTCGGCGGCAGCGCCCGGATGCCGGCGGGATCCTGAAGCGGCAACGCGATCAGTCGAGCCATTGCAGCGTTCTGTAGTCGAAGCACGTGCGCAGTTTCGGCTTGACGATGTCGAAGTAGGGCGACAGGTCGAAATCACGCGGGGTGAAGGTGCTGTAGTGGCGGATCTGGTAACGCAGATATCGGTCGTCCGGGTGCTCGGAAGACCAGACGGTATGGGGCAGGATCGGATAGTGCACCTGTTGGAACGCCTGCGCGACCAGGCTCGAGCAGATGGCCTTGGTGGGCTCGCCGCTGCCGAACGTCAGCAGTCGCCGTCGCCACCGTGGCGGCACAGGCGGGGTAGGAAAAAGGTACCGTGCGAGATCGAAGACGTTGCGCAGATCGTAGCGGTTGCCGAGGCGGGCAATGGCGAAGTCGAGTACCCGGTGCAGATCATCGCTGCTGAGCCCGATGGGTCGGCAGATGCGGACGTTGGCATCCCGATATTTCTCCATCGGGCTGGCGATGACGCCCGCGGTGAGATCCGCCTCGATGAGGGGCCCCTGCGGACAACGGCTTCCCACATACAGCGCCGAGTGAGACCAGGTGGATTGGGTTAGATATTTGATGCCGGTGCTTATCCGTGTGCGGCCCTCCACCAGCAGGACGTCGCCCGGCCGCATCAGCTGCTGCCACTCTTCCTCAGGTGCTGCAGGCGCAGGCGCGGTGTCGCTCCGACGCGGCCGGCTGAGGACGTCGGCGAGAAGGTGACCGAGTTTCTCGAAGCCGCGCGCGCTCATGTCAAGACAACGCCGTGGCTCAGCAGAAAATGTTCCCGCGTGTTCAATGAGGCGACCTGCCTGAAGATCCTCATGGCGGTACCGATGCAGCCCGCTGCCTGGTCTCCCGGATTGGACGCAATCGGATCGGCAGCGTTACAGGCCCGGCCGTGAAGGCCACCGCGCCGGGCCCGCTCGCCGTATCCGCGGAAGCCTGTAACGAACCGCCACTGTGGTCGTCTGATTTTGGATGAACCGGCTTTATTTCAGGCAGGCACTGTGGATCGCTCTGATCGTCGGCACCTTTCTCAACGTGATCAATCAATGGGAAGCGTGCCTCGGCCAGACCTCGTTCGTCTGGTTCAAGCTGGTTCTGACGTATTGCGTGCCGTTCTCGGTTGCGCTGTATAGTTCCCATATGGCTGCGCGAAACCGCCACTCCGCTGCGAAATGAACCCATACGCGTGCCTGCGCATGCTTCGAGGAACTCCACGATGCAACTCGTGATCCCACTACAGCGCGCCGGTTTCCACGCCTGCCTTGCCGGGCTGCTGCTGAGCCTGGCGGCCACTCCGTGGACGCTCATGGCGTTGTGGGGCGTCGCCCTGTTCGGAGGGCTTTCTCTGCTGGGAACCTATCATCTGCGTTCGCGGAATCGAACCTTGAGCCGGAACTATCCTGTGCTCATTGCGCTGCGCTACTTCCTCGAATCCATAGGGCCGGAGTTCCGCCAGTACTTCATCGAGTCAGATCATGACGAGCGTCCCTTTTCCCGAGAGCAACGGGCACTCGTCTATCAGCGCGCGAAAAACAATCTGGATCATCGGCCGCTTGGTACGCTGATCGACGTTTACGGCGAAGGCTATGAGTGGATCAACCATTCGCTGGCACCGGTGACGGTGGCTTCCGCAGCCCAGCGCATTGTCGTCGGCGCCACCTGCGCGAAACCGTACGATGCCAGCGTTTTCAACATATCCGCCCTGAGCTTCGGCGCGATATCGCCAAATGCGGTGCGGGCGCTCAATGCCGGCGCCGCCAGAGGTGGGTTCTATCACGACACTGGCGAGGGCTCCATCTCGCGTTATCACACAGAGCACGGCGGCGATCTGGTCTGGGAAATCGGTAGCGGCTATTTCGGCTGTCGGCACCCCGACGGCACATTCGATGAGACCCGGTTCGCGGAGAACGCTGCGCTCGAGCAGGTCAAGATGATCGAGATCAAGCTGTCCCAAGGCGCCAAGCCGGGGTTGGGCGGGCTGCTACCGGGATCGAAGGTGAATGCGGAGATCGCAGCGGCAAGAGGCGTTCCGCAAGGCCAGGACGTGGTCTCTCCTGCGCGACATTCGGCGTTCTCAACGCCGGTCGAACTGCTCGAGTTCGTGCATCGATTGCGAACCCTGTCGGGAGGCAAGCCCGTCGGATTCAAACTCGCCATAGGGCATCCCTGGGAGTGGTTCGGAATTGCCAAGGCGATGCTCGAGACCGACCTGCTACCGGATTTCATCGTGGTCGACGGTGCCGAAGGCGGCACCGGCGCTGCGCCGCTTGAATTCATCAATCGCGTCGGCATGCCGGTTCGAGACGGGCTCCTGTTGGTTCGCGATACGCTGATCGCGACGGGGCTCCGAGACCGGATCCGCATCGGCGCGGCCGGCAAGATCACCTCGGCCTTCCATGTCTTCCGGATGCTGGCGCTGGGTGCGGATTGGTGCAATTCGGCGCGAGGCTTCATGTTCGCCCTCGGCTGCATTCAGGCGATGAACTGCCACACTGGGCGCTGCCCGAGCGGTGTGGCGACCCAGGAGCGCAGCCGCTGGCGCAGCCTGGACGTCACCGACAAAGCGAGCCGGGTTTACAACTTCCACCGGCAGACGCTCACGTCCCTGGCGTCGCTGGTCTCAGCCGCAGGGCTGGCGCACGTCAGCGAGGTCGGGCCGCAACATGTGGTCCGGCGCATCTCCGCAACGGAGGTGAAGTCGCTAGACATGCTCCATCCCACACCATCCAGCGGAGCTTTGCTCGACGGCTGCCCTGACCAGGAGGTTTTCGAACGCTATTGGGCCTCGGCGCGACCGGATCGTTTCAACGGCGGCGCTCATGCCATTCATGGGAGACTTCACCACCGGAACTGACTTGTCTGGCCAGCGCACGGAGTCATCGGTACTTCTCCGGAACCAGCGTGGCCGTCGCGAATATGCGCAGGGCAAGATTATCGTCGGCCGAAAGCCGCTCTGCCAGCGCCCGCAGAAGCTCGGCGGCGGCCGTCTCTTTCCAGAACCAATCCGCCAGGTCGCGACTGGTCGCGCCCGGCTGCGCGGTGGCGGCTTCGAGATAGTAGAGCTTGAGATCTTCGGCAGCCAGCTTGAACGAATCTGCGGGCGTCAGCTCGGGATTGGGCGATGCGGCGACGGATTCATCGAGAAAGCTCGCCAGAAAGTCGGCTGCTGCCTCCACCGGCATGCCTGCAGCGCCGGTGCGCGTGCCGCCGCGGGCGGCGCTGGCCCGGTCATGCCACGGTCGCAACAGAGCCACCTCCTGGATAACCTCGACGCCCAGGCCAATTGCTTCAGTGCGGCGGGCAAAGTTGACCGGACAGGCCCAGCCAGAATCGGCGGCGGCCCCAGGTTGCGGCGATGCCTCGTCGAACCACTCGATGATTGGGACCGCGACGTTGGTCGCCAGCGCGAGCGCCCGCATTACCAGACGGGTCTGGAGTTCCAGGTCACCCGGGACACCCAATGGCCGGCCCAACTCGAACGGCACCAACAGGGCCCGTGGCGGCCGCATACTTTCGACGTGCTGTGGAACGAGGCCGATCACCACCGATGGAATCCCGCGGCGCTCCAGTTCGTGGGCGATCGCGCACACGGCGCGAGTGCACAACGGTCAGACGGGAACCAGCAGAGCGAGATCTACTGCATCGCCCGCCAGCAGGCCGGCCAACTGCTCGACGGCCGGCAGCATCTGCGCCGGATCGGTAGCACCCATGAAGGAGTAGTGATATTGCGCCAGGCTGCCAATCTCACGCCGCTCCGCAAGCCCCCGCAACACGTCGAGCGGCATGACGACGTTGAGGTCCTGAGCGAAGCCCGACCGGTCGAAATTGGTGGAGATGTGACTCATGAAGAGCGGCCGCGGATCGGTGCTGTCGATGATCCGATAGTCGGCGCTGCCTAGCCCGAACGGCCGGTCACCGGCGTG
This sequence comes from Pseudomonadales bacterium, assembly GCA_047920935.1. Lineage (GTDB taxonomy): Bacteria > Pseudomonadota > Gammaproteobacteria > Pseudomonadales > Azotimanducaceae > UBA7803. The sequence goes on from JBLRXD010000038.1 coordinate 15,791, forward strand.
CATCAGACCTGCTGTCGAAATCAGCGCCACACGGCGCTGATCGATGGCCGGCCCTGAGGCCGCGGCGGGCTCGCCCATTTCGGGACAGGGCAGCTGCGCCAGCCTTTCGGGAACGTCTTCGTGTCGCATTGAAAAACCCAGATTCCAGCTCGATAAGAAAGTGGACGAGGATGAAGGCTCTTCGTTACAACCGCATACCACGCCACGCGTCCACTGTAACAAAACTCGGGCGGCGCTCGTCTCTCCCTCGCCGATTGACACATTGCGAATGAGACCGTCCATGCAGCCCATGCAGCCAGAATTCCGTCGCCGCCTGTGACCGCGTTACTGCAAGCCACCCGGAGGGAACTCGGTCTGGCCAGCGACTTGCTGGCTGGAATCGACGATGAGACCTTCACCCGCCCTTGCCTTCTGGTCTTCGACGGCAGCGTAGGCAAACACGTTCGTCACAACCTCGATCACTACCACAGCTTCCTGGCGGGGCTGTCCAGCGGCGTCGTCGACTACGACCAACGCGCCCGCTCTCAGCGCGTGGAAAGGAGCCGGGAGATGGCCCTGGCCGCATTGGAGACCGTAACGGCGCACGTCTCGGAACTGACGCACCATGACCGAAAGCTGCGAATCCGCCTGCACTCACCCCGCCCTGGAGGCGGCGAGTGCTGCGAGCCCTCCCCGGCCTGGGCCGAGAGCACGGTGCAGCGTGAGCTGGCGTTTTTGCTCAGCCATACCGTGCACCACCACGCGATCATCGCCATCATCGCTCGATACCTTGGCGCTGACATCGATCCGCAATTCGGCGTTGCTCGCGCGACGCTTGTTCACGCAATGCGCGCCAATGGGCAAGCACTGGGAGATTGATACGACTGGAGCACAGCTACCGGCGTCGCTGGGAGAGGCGATTGCCACCGAGCCGATGTGGCTGCAGGCGTGGGTTCTGATCGCCTGGACGCCCGTGTATACGTGGATCTTGCTGCGGCGACACCGCTTCGATGCTGGCACCGCGTACGGCAACTACATCCGCGCCTACCTCGTCATCGCCGGCATCTCGCTGATCATCGACGCCGCGGACGTGCTCCGCTACCTGGCGGGCGACGCCGAGCTCTTCATGCGCTGGGGCTGAGGCTCACGCCAGCGGCGCCTGCAGATGGCCGCTCTTTACCAGCATGGTGCAACCCAGACTCGAGAACGGAGTGTGCCGACTCATCGGCGGGTTACGCACCCAGGTACCTGCCGAATAGACGCCGTGCTCGTCTTCGTACCTGCCTCTGAGAACGAACACTTCTTCGCCGCCGACGTGGATATGTGCGTTGCAGCGCACGCCAGGCTCCCACCGCACCAGCGCAACCCGCTCGGAACGGTAGTGATGCAGGGGCATGATCGATGAACCGGCAACCGGCCCCGGAACCCAGGTGGCGCTGTGGGTATCTATGACCACCCGCTGCCGATCCGCCGGATCAAACTGACGCAGCTTCAGGAACATGGCGCAGCCGGCTCGACTACGGGGGGTGTGCCGGGAGCCCGGCGGATTGCGGACGTACGTACCGGTCGGATATTTGCCGTACTCATCAGCCATCGAGCCATCCACGATCAGGAACTCCTCGCCACCATCGTGCGCGTGGAGCTGAAAGCGCATGCCAACCGCATAACGGACCAATGAGGTGGCTCGCGCCGCCTCGGCGCCGTCATCATCCAGCATCAAGCGCTTCACACCGGGCAGCGGCGAGGCCGTCCACACATCCTGGCCGGGATGAACGACTTCACGTCGAGTCAGATCGGCTCGAATCTGCATCTCAGCGCTCTCCGTTGCAAGGCGATGGTCGCTAACACAGGACGCGTAACGCGCAGCTATGTTACGTTTGAGAATACTCGGCGGCGCCAGATAGAGGATTGAGGGGAGGGAAGTGCAGCGGCAGGCGCACGACGCCTGCCGCTGCGTGGGGCGAGCCTGTAGGGGCAGGCTCATCCCGGGGTAGAAGAAGCGGTGTTGGGACACCGCCTCTTCAGTTGCGGGGCGGAGGGGTTCTCGCCCGCAATGTATGGACGGCTCACGCGTCCCGTTGTTACACGCCCATCAACTATTTCTCATTTCAAGCTCCAGCTCACCGTCGCACCCCAGACGCGGGGATCGGTCAGCGTGACCGTTCGCAGGAAATCCCCCTGCAGCTCGCCTTGGATGTCGAACTGCCTCACCCCGGCCTTGTCCATGATGTTGTTGACAAATAGAGACACGTCCCATGCCTCGTCGACGCTGGTCCAGGCCACCCGGGCATCCCAACGCGCGAATGCCGGAGCCTGATCGAATCGCTTGTCATTGAAAATGGTCGAAAAGAATGAATCGGTCCACGACAGTGACGATCTCAGCTCCACGGAGCCCAGCTGATCGAGGCGCCAGCTGTAGATGCCAAAGGCGGTGAACTTCCAATCCGGGACCAGCGGCAGTCGGTTGCCATCGACGCTGCGCGTCCGCTCCTGCGGCGTGAACAGGGTGCCTGGCATGCGCGGGTTGGTGTTGTCGATGGCGAGCACATTGCTCTCGATGGTCGCCCGCGTGTAACTGCCGTTGCCGCCCAGCGTCAGACTGTCGGTTGCGTTCCACAGGAAGTCCGCCTCAGCGCCGAACACCCGCGAATCCGGAATGTTGATGATCGCCGACCCCACGCCGAACTGGCCGAGCACGGTGGAAAACGTTTGCCGATCGTCGAACAGATAGGAGTAAACGGACGCGTTGAGCTGCACGGTATTGCTGCGCAACAGACCTTTGTAGCCGAGTTCGAAGGCGAGCACGTTCTCTTCCTTGAAGATCGGGTTGTTGGTGGAGTTAAAACCGAGATTGAACCCGCCGGACTTCCACCCGGTAGTCGCAGATGCGTACAACAGGGTCCCCGGCGCCGGCACGTAATCCAGATTCAACCGCCACGTCCACACGTCGAAGTCGTCTTCCAAGGGCAGGAACGACGACAGCGCCGTTGGCGGACCGTTGAACCGTACCGGCGAGTTTTCGGCGCCGAGGCCTGCGGGTTCCAGAGTCGTGGGATCGAGCGCGCCCGAAGTGACGTTCATGACGCAAAGAAAGTTGCCGGGGGGGCAGGCGATGAAGCCGGGGATCGCCTGCGGCAGTGGCGTAGTGAACCCGGTTGCCGGATCGAGCACCGTCAATGCCGCCAGCGCCGGCACCTCCAGCATCGTGAACAACCGCTCCGTGCCCTTTTTGTCGTCGCGCGCGTAGCGCAGGCCGGCTGTCAGCGACCATTGATCGTTGATGTCCCAGACGCCCTGACTGAAGGCCGCATAGGCCCGGGTTTCAACGGTATTGTTCCAGGCGAAGAAGGTGCCGTCGGTGAGCGGCCCCTGGGGCAGGCCGGTGCCACGGTCGCCGAACCAGGGCGCAATCAGCTGCACCGAGCCGTTCTCGCCCAGCGGCGCGCCGTCGCGAAAGGCCTGACGGGCGCTGTTGATGTCGACCCTGCCGCTTACGCCGACGCCAATGGCCTGCAGCAGCCCGCCCCACTGCTGGGCACTGAGCGCACCGGCCTGGGCGTCGTCCTGGAACCGCCCTTGAACGTCGATAGGGTCATAGAGGTCCAGCCGTTGGTCGATCTGTGAGTTGTACACGAACAAGCCGCTGGTGACGGAAATGCGTTCGCCGAGACTGAAGTCGACCTGCAACTCGTGCTGCCAGTTGTCGTTTTCCTGATTGGTGTAGAAGTCGTACGATCCAAGTACCACGTTGCCGGTTTTGTCTTCATCGGTGGTGCGCTCGTAGAGGAAGCTGGTGTACCCGAAGGTATAGCGCACGCTGAAGTTGTCGTGATCATAGTTGGCGACGAACTGCGCCGCGTTGTGGTCGAACAGCTCCTCGTACTGACCGTTGGTATCCACCAGAAAATCGCTGGCGTCGGTGTTGCGAACGCTGAACGTGTGGGCACGGGAATCCGGCAGGCCGATCGCGTAGTTGGGAATGGTGCTGGTGGCGGTGGTGCTGTCGCGCACGCCGAACGCATCGAGGGGCGCGTTGGCATCGACCCCGGGGCGGATCCGCGAGGCGAACACCGGGGCACCGGTTGCTGGATTGATGAACGTCCTATCGGCGCTGGCTGCGTCTTCCGCCGGCTTCCAGCCGAACGCCAGGCTGGTGGTGTCACGGGTACGATCGCCGCCCTGGCCTACGACGACGGGGCTGGTTCCGGCGCCGCCATTGAATTTTCGGTCGAAGTCACGATCGTTGGCGCGCACGTAGAACGACAGCCGGTCGGTGGGCTTGAACTCCAGCGCGATGGCGACGTTCTCGTCGCCGTAGTCGTTGATGCTGTTGCCGAATGGCGAGGTATCATCGATGTAGCCGTCGCGGCGCCGGCGGGTGTAGGTCAGACGGCCATTCAGCACGTCTTCGATGATCGGGCCCGAGAGGATGCCGGAAAGTTCGATGGTGTTGAAATTGCCGACCGTGCTCTGCAGTTCCACTTCCAGTTCGTCGGTCGGTCTTCGGCTGATGAAATTCACTGCGCCGCCCACCGCATTGCGCCCGTAGAGGGTGCCCTGGGGTCCGCGCAGCACCTCGATGCGCTCCATGTCGAACAACCCACCCTCGGTGGAGGCAATGCCGAAGTCCTCGGAGTAGACCCCATTGAAGTAGGTGGCCACACCGGGATCTCCGCCCAGGGTTCGGGAGGTACGGCCGACGCCGCGGATGGTGATGTCGTACGGCTGAATGGTGGTAGCCGGAATGTAGTTCTGAAGATCCTCCTGGTTTCTCAGGCCGAAGTCCCTGAGGAACCCGGAGTCGAACGCGGTCATGGAGATCGAAGTATCCGAGATACTGGCCTCCCGCCGTTCCGCGGTGACGATGACTTCTTCGATCTGACGGCCGCCCTCCGCTGCGGTGACGACAACCGGCGCCAGCGACGACGTGATCGCCGCCGCTACCGCCAGATTCCACGCGCTTCTTGCTGGCATGAATTCTTCCCCTTGTGTGTACGATCGCAGGGGACTCTGGTTTCACCATGAAACCAGCCCCCCGCTTTCTGGTCGCTTTGGGGAAACATTTGTTACAGCTGCCAGCAGAAGTTGTTACATGGAGATCGCCCAAGCCGGAAGCAACTGCAGCGCCAGCGCCTCCAGCACCTTGTCCAGCCCGGTGAACACCAGCAGGCTGAGCAGCAGCAGGGTGTAGCCGAGCAGCTTCTTGCCGCGCTCGGCGCGGCTCAGGATCCCGGGGCGCCAGCGGCTGAGCACGCGGGTCGAGGTGAAGCCGGCCAGCAGCAGCACGCTCGCGGTGCCGATGCCAAACGCCAGCATGACCACGAAGGCCATGCCCATCTGTTGACCCAACGACGCCAGCGCGACGGCGGCGCCGAGGGTCGGGCCTATGCAAGGCAACCACACCAGACCAAGCAGCGCGCCAACGGCGAACTGACCGGACGGACGTGAGGCGTTGAAGCTGCCTGTGTCGAACCGAGACGTCAGACGAGACAGTCGCCCTGCAACCCACTCGCCCCAGGACTTGACCAACAGCAGCATGGCAATCAGCAACAGCATGGCTGCCGCGACGTAGCGCAAAGCCTGCGGATCGACCGCCAGATTCAGCAACAGGAACGCCAGCAGGGTGCCTGCGGCGGCAAAAGACAGCGACAGGCCCAGGCCCAGATACCAGGCCCCTGCCCGACCGGCCACGGTGGATGCGGACATCACCGCCGGGACCAGCGGCCACACGCACGGCGACAGGATGCTCAGCACCCCCGCTGCCCATGCCAGCGGAATGGACGACAGCGCCAGACTCACCGGTGCTTCGCGCCCTGGTTGATGGCCGCGAATACCACTTCTTCGCGGGTTTCGGCGACGCTGAACCAGAGCTGCTCGCTGCCCTTGTAGAGAAACAGCGTGGATTGCCGCGGCGCTCTGAGTTGGCGCACGTACTCCCGGTCGTTGTCGAAATCGACCACCAGCACGTGAAGGTTTACCTCTGGGTGCGCCTCGGCGTAATTGGCGAGGATCTTCTGTTGCAATGCGCAAGTGGGGCACCAGGTGGCGAATACGTCCACCAGGATCAGCTCGCCCTGAGACTGCAACTCAGTGAAGCGCTCGTTGGAAAACGGTTCCTTCTCCACCGCCCAACTGGCGGCAGCGAGGGACAGGGCGAATACAGCGGCGACGAGTCTCGACATGAACGACCT
>JBLRXD010000039.1:0-21553 GCA_047920935.1 Pseudomonadales bacterium
ACGCCTGCCGCTTCGAGACGGTGAAGCGCGAGCCCGAGAAGGTGGTGGGCGACATGTCCATGAGCTTTCGCGGCGGCGCGCAGACCTTCATCAACAAAGGCACCAACGGCCGCTGGCGATCGGTGCTGAACGAGGAAGATCTTGCCCTCTATCAGGCGGCGAAACAGCGTGTGCTGCCGGCGGGCTGCGCAGACTGGCTGGAGCGCGGCTGGCTGGCGGCGGAGGCATCGGGTCGCCGCAGCGGATAGGCGCTGGCTGCATCACGACGTCAGCGACCCTCAGGCCCCGAACGTTTGGCGGCGCTGCCCCGAACCTGGTCGGCCGGGTACTTGCGGGCGTTCAGCGCCAGCTTGTCGTCGACAGCTTGCGGGATATCGATGCCCAGCCGATCCGCCAGGCGCGCAAGGTAAATCTGCACGTCGGCGATCTCCTCGGCGACGGCGGCGCGGGTGCCGGCATCGAGGTTGGCGGATTGCGCGTCGGTGAGCCACTGGAAGATCTCGACGAGTTCGGCAGCCTCCACGGACAGGGCCATCGCCAGGTTCTTCGGCGAGTGGAATTGCTCCCAATCGCGTTCGGCGGCGAAACGTCGAAGCGCTAGCTGCAGTGCGGCGATGTCGAGAGCGTTTGGCATGGATGCCCCTGTAGAACTCGTCTCGATTCCACAGTGTACACTCCGGCCCGGCTCGTACTTCTTTAAGTCATCCATTCATGAGAACAAGTGGCGCCGCCAGTCGGAGACCAGGGGAATCCAGAGTTCGTTGGCCTCGTCGCTGTTCATCAACATGCAGAACCCCTCCCCGAGCGCTGGGAACACGGAATAGATGCTGCGCCAACCGATGCTGCCGCCCGAATGGTGCACGTTCAGTTCGTTGTTGACCCGCAGCAGCAGGTGGCCAAGCCCTGCCTCGAACTGACGATCCTCTACCTTGTCGGCAAGCCCGTGGCTGGTGAACATCTCTTGAAATGATGCATGAGATATGGGCAGATCGGAGGCAACATCGCGGTAACCGCGCATCTGCGCACACGTGAAGTGCGCGAGTTCCTGTACCGATGCGTAGAGCCCGCCGGCGGCTTTGCAGATCTTTCGGTAGTCGGCCAGCCGCACGCCTTCGGGGCCATGGGGGGATGCGTCAAGATCCGGATCCGATCCGTACCCGGCGGTGACGAGACCAAGAGGCTCCAGGATCTCGCTGCCCATGTAGTCAGCGAAGGCCCTGCCGGTGACGTCCTCGACCATCAACTCGAGCATGGCGAAGCCTCCGTTGGCGTACTGCCAGCCCGCACCCGGCTCGACCTCGATCCTCACGGGTTCACCCGGAGAGAGATTCCAGCGGTCGTAGTAACGCTGTTGCTCCTCGGTCAGCGCTGGCAACGTCCCATTGAGACCATCGATGAGAGTGTCACCAACCCGGTCGGGATGAACGGAATTGATTCCGGAGCTCGAGATACCGCCGTGGTGGCTGAGTAAGCGTCGCACGGTGACTTCGCTTGCCGGGTACGCGGTGTCCGTCAGGCGCCAGCGGCGCAGGTAGTCATTGATCGGCGCGTCGAGGCGGACCTGGCCCGTTTCGACGAGCTTCATTACCCCCCAGGCGGTGAACGACTTGGAGATGGATTGCAGACTGAAGCGGGTGCGAGCCGTGACTGGCGACTGGGTGTCTGCATCGGTGACGCCGTAGCAGCGTACGGCGGTGACCGAGTTGCCGCTGACGATGGCCAATGCGGCGCCCGGAACATGCAGCTCGGACATCCGCGATGGAATGGTGCGGTCAAGGTAATCTACGAACTCTTCGCGCATAGTCATAAGAACTCACTCAGGTAACGAGGTCGTGCATCAGGCGGATTACGTCGTCGACCTCTTCGATCGTGTTGTAGTGAACGGGGCCGAAGCGCAGCACGCCGCCGTTGTCCGCGCAGCCCAGCGTGTCGATCACGTCCACGGCGTAGTTGTGCCCACTCCACGTGAACACATTCCGCTCTCCGAGGGCCTCGGCCAGTGTGGCCGGATCTCTGCCTTCGACGGTGATGGAAATCGTGGACACGCGCTCGTCGAGGTCTGCGTCATCGGTCAGCCCATGCACGGTAATGCCAGGCAGACTGTCGAGACCGTGGATCAGGCGGCCGGCGAGCGCGCGCTCGTGATCGCACATCCACGCCTTGGCAGCGGTAATTGCTCGTCGAAGACTGCATCCCGTGCCGTTGACTCCTTCGGAATTGCCGGCGAGGGTGTCGCCAAGCCAGCGGTAGTACTCGATTGCGCCAAGCAACCCGGCGATGCCCTCGGAGTTGGCGCAGCCGGTTTCAAACCGGTGCGGCACTGCATTTGGGGCGGCGCGCAGCTTGTCCGGTTGCAGCTGCTCCAGCAGATCCAGCCGGCCCCAGAGTACTCCGACATGCGGGCCGTAGAATTTGTACGCTGAGCAGACCAGAAAGTCGCAACCGAGCTGCTGAACGTCGATGGCACCGTGAGGCGCAAACTGCACGGCATCGACATAGCACAAGGCGTTGGAAGCTGCTTTGACTCCAGCCACGATGGCGGCGACATCATTGATCGTGCCGGTGATGTTGCTGGCGTAGTTGAACGCGGCAAGTACCGTACGCTCAGTGACGAGCGATTCGAGTGCGGTCAGGTCGTACCTGTAGGTGTGGGGGTCAAAATCGAGCCAGCGGATCACGAGACCGTGCCGGCGGGCGAGCTGGACCCAGGGGGTCACATTGGCGTCGTGATCCATGCGGGTCAGAAGGATCTCATCTCCTGGTCGGAAAGACGAAGCCAGAACCCGTGCGACAGCGTAGGTCAACGACGTCATGTTCGGCCCGATGATGATCTCGTCGGCGGCCCGCGCGTTGACGAAGGCTGCCATCCCCTCGCGTGCCTGGCGCGCCAGCTCTACTGTTGCCCGCGATGTTCGGAACCGACCCCCGTAATTGGCGTTTGTTTCGCGGTAGTAGGCCGTGACGCGATCGATCACCAGATCCGGCACCTGGGTTCCGGCAGGATTGTCGAAGTAAATGCGTGGCCCGTTGTCGTCGGTGACGGCCAGGGCGGGGAATCGGCCGCGTACCATTTCGATCAATGGACCCGCCAAATCCGCGGCTCCGGCTCGTCCGTGGGTCGTCTGTTGGTTCATGGCGCCGATTCCACCGAAATGAGGCGTATCTTAAGGATACTAAGATTGCGCGGTCAAGGTGCTTCCGTAGGTATCTCGAGCTGCTGCAACAGCCCGAGGTGCAGACCCGCGGTCAGCTCGTCGAGGCGTCGTCCAGAATCTCCAGAATCACTTCGAACACCCAGCGGTGGTCGAGCCCTGCCACGTTCTCCGTTCCGCAGATCGTTGCCCGCAGGCCGGGCACGTAGTACATGAACGAACCCCAGTGACCGGCGTGGCCCCAGAATCGCTCGTGCGTTGCGGGTGCGCCGGGCACGTGCTCGTGGCGCAGACGCACGCCGAGTCCGTAGTGGTGGTTCGGGGTCGGCACTGTGGTCAGCATGAGATCGAGCGACTCCGGCGTCACCAGCGACTGGTCGCGAAACAGCCCCTTGAGAAATTTGTCGAGGTCATCGAGCGTCGAGACGTGACCGCCGGCGGCCCAGTCGAGGCAGCCATTGAGCACCAGGGCGTCCCAGTCGCCTGCATAGCAGTGGGACAGCGAGCTGCGCGGCTGCTCGTGCCCTTCGAGCCAGGTGTGTTCCATCGCCAGCGGTTCGAAGATGCGCGATCGGCACAACTCGGCGTAGGTCTGGCCGGTGAGGATCTCCAAGGCGCGGCCGAGCAGCACGTAGCCGGTGTCGGAGTAGACGTGCGCGCCGCCCACGGGACCCACCGGTTCGCCGTGGCCGATGGCCCACTCGAGGATCTCCTGTGGTTCGCGAAAACGCGCCGGATCGCGACGGATCTCTCGCGACCACTCCTGGTGCAACGCGAAGTCCCACAGCCCGGCCGTGTGGTTGAGCAGATGCCGCAGAGTGATGCTCGATGCATCGGGGTGCGCGCGGGCTATAAGCGCGGCGTCGAAGAACCGCTCGAGCCTGTCGCCCAGCCGCAGGTTGCCGGCCTCTGCTTCCATCATCACCAGGGTCGCCGTGAAGGTTTTCGACATGCTGGCAATTCGGAAGCCGTCCGCTACGGTTAGCGGCTGTTCACCGTCGCGGGCGAACCCGCCAATCGCGCCCCGCCAATCCAAGCCGTGCAACGGCGCCGACACGCTGAGCAAGGTGCCGGTGCCCGATTTTGCGATCATCTGTTCGATCAGGTCGGTAAGCCTGGCTTCTCGGCTGTTCATGAAGCTAGCCCCTCGCCGCAGTTGCGGTGTCGAACGTGTGTTCCTCGGCAAGCAGCCGCACCCGGGCGCTGATGTTGGCCCTCGAGTCGGCCACGACGGCCTCGCCGTGCGGAGTCTCATAGCACGTTTGAAGATCCGTCAAAGTCTCGAACCACTGCTCGACCACGGCGTCATAGGGCGCGCCTTCGGGCAACAGGTTGAAGGCGTGGCGCCGTAATCCCGGCAGCCTCTCGGCGAGCGGCCGGTGTTCGTTCAGCCACCAGTCGCGAAAGTCATCGCGGCTGAGCCCTGCCCGTCTGGTGAGAAGGATGACGGCTTTGTGCATTGAGGCTCTCCGCAAAACGGCAATCTTAGGCTAGATAAGATAAGGGGGGCACGTTGCCTTCGCAAGAACAAATTGGCGTGAGGTCTTGTCTTGCGTAGTTAAATTAACGACATTAAGATCGCCTCTCGGCCGCGAGCTCCAGATCAGAGATGGGAGGTCGCTGGGAGGGGCGGTCTCACGTTAGGAATTGGAGCGCTTCTGATGGATTCTGCATTAACAATCGCAGACGCAGTACGCACAGGTGAGCGCGCGGCGGTAGACGTGCTGCGCGAGTGTCTGGCGCTGATCGATCAGCGCAATGCCCCACTCAACGCATTCATCTTCACGCACGAAGAGGCGGCTTTCGCCGCTGCCGCCGAGGTTGATGCCAGGGTGGCACGGGGCGAGGATCCCGGGCCACTGGCCGGGGTGCCGTTCGGTGTGAAGGATCTGGAAGATTGCGCGGGCATGCAAACCACGCAGGGCTCGGTGTTTCTGCTCGATACGCCGCCGAAGACCGAAGATTCCATTCATGTCGCGCGCCTGCGGGCAGCGGGCGCCATTCCCGTTGGCAAGACGGCGGCGTCGGAATTCGGCATGGACGGCGCCACCTACACGCGCGCCTACGGTGTGACGCGCAACCCCTGGAACCTCGCCACCACGCCGGGCGGTTCCAGCGGTGGCTCGTCGGCCGCGGTGGCCGCCGGCCTGGTGCCGTTCGCCACGTCCACCGATGGCGGTGGGTCCACGCGTGAACCGGCTGCGTTCACCGGGCTGGTGGGGTTGAAACCCAGCCATGGGCGCATTCCCAAGAACGGCGGCTTTTCCAACTGGTCGGTGCACGGCGTGCTGACCCGCACCGTGGCGGAGACCGCGCGCTGCCTCGATGTCACCGCGGGGCCGGACGACCTCGATCGACAGTCGCTGCCGGCCGTGGGGTACCGCTACGAAGACGTCATCGAGACGCTCGAGGTAAGCGGGCTGCGTGCCGTGTTTTCGCCCGATCATGGCTACGCCGTGGTGGATGCGGAAGTCATCGACATCGCCGGGGCTGCCGCCCGCAAGCTCATGACCGCCGCCCGCCTGGTGGCCGTCGACGAAATGTTCCATCCCACCAACGTGATGCGCGCCTGGTCTGCCATCAACCTGTCGAACATCGAGCAGGACTTCACCGAGAAAGGCATGCTGCCCGACCGCTTCGACGAGCTGGCGCCGAAAACCCAGTACCTGCTGCGGCGGCTGCGCGCTCAGACGCAACCCATTGATCTCAAGGCCTGCTGGGCCACCATGTACCAGCTCGAACGCGACGTGGCCGCGTTCTTCCGTCGCAACGACCTGCTGATGACGCCGGCCACGGCGTGCCCGCCGTATCCGGCAGACCAGGTGGGCGTGCAGACCATCGACGGCCGCGACGCCACAGAATCGGGCGTCGAGCCCTTCGGTATGCTGGCCAACGTCTGCTGGAACCCTTCGATCTCCATTCCCGCCGGGCTCACCCGAAGCGGGCTGCCGGTGGGCTTGCAGATCACCGTCCGCCGTCATCGCGACGACATCGCGCTGCGACTGGCGCGCATCTGGGAGCAGACCCAGCCGTGGTCTTATCCGGAAGGAGCGAACTGACATGGATTCCAACACCGAAGCCGAAGTTCGCCTCAGCGAATACCAGCCCCCGGACTTCCTGGTCGAGCACGTCGATCTGACCTTCGAACTGGGAGCCGAGCGCACGCTGGTACATTCGAAGCTGAAGGTTCGCCGCAACCCGGAGTCGGGTTCTGCCGACGCACCGGTGGTGCTCGATGGCGCGAGTCTCGAACTGCTGGGCGTGGCCATCGACGGCGAACCACTCAGTAGCAATCAATACGTCCTGGAACCGAACAAGCTCATCCTGGCGGTGGATAGAGATGCGTTCGAGCTCGGCATCCGCACCGCCATCGCACCGCAGGATAACCGTTCCGGCGAGGGCATGTTCGTGCTGCAGGGCCAGATCGCTACCCAGTGCGAAGCGCAGGGGTTCCGCAAGTTGAGCTATTTCTTCGATCGGCCCGACGTGTTGGCAACCTACACGGTCAAACTCATCGGTGATGAGCGCCGCTACCCGGTGCTGCTGTCGAACGGCCATCTGCTGGACAGCGGCGTGAACACCGACGGTACCCATTGGACCTTGTGGCACGACCCGCATCCCAAGCCCTCCTACATCTTTGCAGTGATGGCTGGCACCTGGTCCAAGCTCGAAGACGAACACGTTACCGGGTCGGGCAAGCGTGTGGCACTGGGCATCTACGCCGACGCCGATGTCATCGACCAGTGCGCGTTTGCCATGGGCGCGCTGAAGCGCGCGCTGCAGTGGGAGGAAGACACCTTCGGCCTCGAGTACGACCTCGACTGTTACCACATCGTTGCGCTTACCGATCACATCGGCGCCATGGAAAACAAGGGCCTCAATCTGTTCGAGGCGCACGGCATCGTCGCCGACCCGCGTACCACCACGGACGACGATTATCTGCTCATCGAGCGCATTCTCGCCCACGAGGTCTTCCACAACTGGACGGGCAACCGCGTCACCTGCCGGGATTGGTTTCAGCTGAGCATCAAGGAAGGCCTGACGCGCTTCCGCGACCAGTTGTTCGCCCAGGACATGGCGCTGCCGGCGTACAAGCGCATTGACCAGGTGAAAGCGCTGCGGCGCAATCAGTTCCCCGAAGACGTGGGGCCGGCGGCGCACCCGATACAACCCAAGGTCTACCTGGAGATCAAGAACTTCTATACCGCCACCGTCTACGAGAAAGGCGCCGAGGTCGTGCGCATGCTCTATTGCCTGCTGGGCCGCGAGGTTTTCATCGCGGGTGTGCGTCTGTACCTCGAACGCAACGATTATCGGGCGGTCACCAAAGAAGAGTTTCTCGCCGCCATGGAGGAGGTCAGCGGCCGCGATCTGCGCCTTTTCCGTAACTGGTACGATCAGGCTGGGCGGCCGCTGGTCACCGCCGCCGGTCGCTACGATGCGCAAGGCCAGCGCTACGAGTTGACGCTCAGCCAGCGCAACAGCGTAGGCGGGCAGCAGATGCCGTTCCACATTCCCGTAGCGGTGGGGCTGGTGGGCGCATCGGGGATGGCGCTGCCGCTGGATGATGCCGGAGCGACGACGCGCGTGCTCGAGCTGACGGCTGCGGAGTCGACCTTCTCGTTCGCGGGTGTTGGCGAGCCGGTGGTGCCGTCGCTGTTTCGCGGCTTCTCCGCACCGGTTTCGTACCAGAGCGATCTCGGCGATGCTGACCTTGCCCACCTGATGGCCTGGGATGAAGACGGCTTCAGCCGGTGGGACGCGGCGCAGCAGCTTGGGGTTGCCACCATCCGCCGACTGGCCGCCAACTGGCGACAAGGCGCGGAGCTGGTGGTGCCCGAGCCTTACGTGCGCGCGTTCGGTTCGGCGTTGGGCGACGCGGGCGTCGATCGCAGTCTTCTGGCGGAAACGCTGCGGGTGCCCGATGAGCCGGTGCTGAGCGACGGCCTCGCGCGCATCGACCTCGACGCCCACATGGCGGCGCGCGCGTTCGTCTCTGCGCAGCTCGCCTCCATCCATCGCCAGGAGTTGCTGCTCGGCTACCTCCACAGCCGCGCCGACGAACCTTACCGTCTGGAAGCCCACGACATCAGCCGTCGCCGGTTCGGCAATGCCTGCCTGGAGCATCTGGTGCTGCTCGCCGATGATGACGCCCTGGACCTGGCGCTTGCCCAGGTCACCACCGCCGGCAACATGACCGACTCGTTCGAGGCGCTGGCCTATCTGTGTCAGGTGCAGTGCGCTCAGCGGGAGGAAGCTCTCGACTGGTTCTACGCCAAATGGCAGAACTTTCCACGGGTGATCGACAAGTGGTTCCTGGTGCAGGCGTTGTCGCGTACGCCCGACGCCGTGGATCGGGTGCTGCGGCTGCAGTCCCACCCCGCGATGGACCTGATGAACGCGCCGCGGTCATGGGCGTTCTACGGCAGCTTTTTCCGCCAGAACCGGGTTGCGTTCCATGATCTCAGCGGGCGGGGGTACGATCTGCTGGTCGATCGGTTGCTGGTCGTCGACAAATACAAGCCGGGCGCCTCGATGCGGTTCATGCCGCAGATTCTGCAATGGCGGCGCTACGACCCGAAGCGCCAGGCGCTGATGAAGGCGGCCTTGGAGCGACTGGCCGGTCACGAGGGCATTTCCCGCGGCCTGTTCGAGAACGTCTCGCGGGCGCTGGCGGCATAGCATGGAGTCGCAAATGCTCGATCTGCCCGATGCCCACCGGGTCACGCCCGGCGGCAAACTCCGCGCTCGCGGCGCCGGCATCCCATTCGACGGCAAGCCGGGGCCCGCGAATGCCATCACCGACGTGCCCGGTGTGGCGGTTGGCTACACCACGCTCATCGAGGGCGATGGGCCGCTGGTGGTCGGCCAGGGCCCCATCCGCACCGGCGTTACCGCCATCCTGCCGTTGGGTCTGGAACAGGCGGCGTCTGCAGTCTGGGCTGGCGTGTCGAGCCTCAACGGCAACGGCGAGATGACGGCGTATGCCTGGGTGGACGAGGCTGGCCGCTGCGAGGGCCCGATCACGCTGACGAACACGCACTCGGTGGGCGTCGCTCGCGATGCCACCATCCAGTGGCTGGCGTCCCGGCCTTCGACGCGGGACGCGAACGACGGCCAGTTCTGGCTGCCGGTGGCTGCCGAGACCTACGACGGCGAGCTCAACGACATCAATGGTCATCACGTGCGCGCCGAGCATGTGGTGGCGGCGATCGAGTCGGCCAAGGGCGGGCGCATCGAGGAGGGCAGCGTCGGCGGCGGCACCGGCATGCGCTGCTATCAGTTCAAAGCTGGCTCGGGCACGGCCTCGCGGGTGGTCGAGCTGGCCGGGCAGTCGTTCCACGTAGGGGCATTCGTGCAGGCGAATTTCGGCCGGCGTTACATGTGCACCATTGCCGGCATTCCGGTGGGCCCCCACTTTCCGCCGCCGCAGGAGCAGAAGGCCACCCAGGAGACCGGCTCGCTGATCGTTGTCATCGCCACCGATGCGCCGCTGCTGCCTCATCAGCTGCGCCGGGTGGCGCGCCGTCCGGCGCTGGCGATGGCGCGCAGCGGTGGCATCTCGGCCCACTACTCCGGTGACCTGTTCCTGGCGTTCACGACGCGCAATGCGCACGCCGTCCGCGAGGCCCAGCGCATCTCCACGCTCGAGTACCTGCCGGATCAACAGCTCACGCCGCTGTTCGAGGCCACCATTCAGGCGGCGGACGAGGCCATCGTCAATTCCTTCGTCGGCACGCCGTCGATGACGGGAAAAAACGGCCACACGATCGAGGGGTTCCCGGTCGCTGCGGTGCAGGAGCTCCTGCGCCACCACCATCGCCTGGTCGGATAGGAGCCGCCTGTGAAGCTGCATGCATTCTGCGAGGAATTTCCGCTCAAGCAGCCCTTCAAAATCGCTTATCACACCTTCGACGCCGCCCGGCTCATCCGCGTCGACCTGCACGACGGTGGGCTGGTCGGTCGTGGCGAAGGCGGTGCGCATCCGCAGCTCGAGCCGCTGGAGGAGGGTCTGGCGCGCATCCAGGCGCTGGCTGGCGCCGTCGAGGCGGGGATGTCCCGGTTGGAACTGCTGGAGCGAATGCCCCGCGGCCCGTCGCGCAACGCGCTCGACTGCGCCATGTGGGATCTGGAGTGCAAGCGCGCAGGCAAGCGCGTCTGGGAGCTCGAGAATCTGCCGCCGCCGCGGCCGATCGCCACGGCGTTCACCATCGGCATCGCGCCGCTGCACGAGATGGTGGCCGAAGCCCTGCGGCTGTCGGACTATCCGTTGTTGAAACTGAAGCTCGACAGCAAGAGCGGTTTCGAGGTGCTGCGGGCGATCGCCGAGGCGCGCCCGGATGCCGAGTTCATCATCGACGCCAACGAGGGGTGGCGCGCGGACCAGCTGCACGACTTCCTCGGCGCCGCGGCGGGCTTTCCGGTCCGCCTGGTCGAGCAACCTTTGCCGAAGCAGGATGATGAGCGGTTGCGTGGCGTGCGCTCGCCCATTCCTCTGGTCGCAGACGAGTCGTTCCACGGCTTGCCGGACGTGGCCAGGCTCGAAGGCCTGTATCCGGTGATCAACATCAAGCTCGACAAGATCGGCGGCCTCACCGAGGGCCTGTTGGCCGCGCGAGCCGCTCGCGAGCGGGGGATGGAGGTCATGGTGGGGTGCAACAACGCCACCTCGCTGGGCATCGCCCCCGCCTACTGTCTGGGCTTGATGTGCCAGCACGCGGACCTCGACTCCCCGCCGTTTCTCGCCCGCGACCGGGAAGCGGCTCTGGTGTATCGCCATGGCAACGTGCATCGCCCTGACCCGCTGTTGTGGGGATGACCACGGACGTGAGCGCGCCATCGCAGAACCGCCCCATCCAGGTGTTCACCGCCGGCGGCACCATAGACAAGATCTACTTCGACGGCGCCAGCGAGTACGAGGTCGGGCACTCGGTCCTCGACCAGTTGCTGCGGGATGCCCGGGTCGCCGTCGGCTTCGACGTCGTCGAGCTGCTGCGCAAGGACAGCCTCGAACTGACCGACGAGGATCGCGCGCTGATCCGGGCCGCGGTGGCGGCAACGCCGTGCGAGCGGGTCGTGATAACCCACGGCACCGACACCATGACCGACACCGCCGCCGTGCTCGCCGATGTGCCGGACAAGGTGATGGTGCTTACCGGCTCGTTCGCTCCGGCACGCTTCGCGGCCACCGATGCTGCCTTCAACGTCGGCATGGCGTTCGCCGCGGTGCAGGTGCTCGGGCCCGGGATCTACATCGCCATGAGCGGGCAGATATTCGACGCTGCCCGGGTTCGCAAGGATCGCAGCCTGATGCAGTTCGTGCCCCTGTGAACCGAAGCCCGGCACGCGATCGCCGGGTGTCCACGACGCAGGTCATTCTGTATGCCGCGCCCGGTATGGCGCCGGCATTGATCAACCTACCCACGGCCGTGCTGCTGCCCACCCTGTACGTAGAGAGCACGGGGATGACTCTGGCCACCATAGGGCTGGTCAACCTGATCCGCTGGTGGTTCGATGCACTGACGGATCCGGTCGTCGGCTACCTGTCGGACCGCTCGGCCACGCGCTGGGGCGGGCGCAAGGCGTGGGTGGTTGCCGGGGCGGTGATTTCCTCCACCGCCGCGTTCTTTCTGTTCCAGCCCGGGCCTGACGATGGAGTGATGTACTACACCCTGGGGCTGGTGAGCGTCTACTTGGGATTCACCTGCTTCACCATCGCGCACCAGGCCTGGGGCAGCGAGATCGCCGTTGATTATCACGACCGTTCACGGATCTCCACGTATTACTCGCTGTTGACCATCCTCGGCAGTCTGGCCATCTGGCTGATGCCGCTGGCGCTCTTTCCAGTCACCGGGTCGCTGCAGATCACGCCGCTTGTGATGGTCGGGCTGGCCTGGCTGATCATCGTCGTCTTGCCCGGATCGTCTCTGTTGGCTGCCGCGTACGTGCCTGCGGGGCCGAAGCTCGCGGTCGGAAAGACCAGCATTGGGGAACTGACGAAGACGCTGCGGGGCAATCGACCGCTGTGGCGTTACATCCTGGCGGTTGCGGTCTGGGGTGTGGGGCAGGGCATCGAGTTGTCGGTGGTATTCATCTTCCTACGGGACTACATGCAGCTTGGCGACGTCTTTCCGCTGCTGATGATCGCCTTCTTCGTGTCGCAGACTGCTTCCATGCCGTTCTGGCGCTGGGCGATGGGGCGGTGGGGAAAGCACCGGCCGTGGGCCTGCTCCTGGGGCGCGGGCGCCCTGCTCGGTCTTCTGGTGTTGCTGTTCGAGCCTGGCGCCGATGCGTTTGCCGGGGTACTGGTGCTCATCGTGGTTCGAGCATTCGTCAACGGCGGCAGCTATATCGGGCCGGTGGCGCTGCTCGGCGATATCGCCGATTACAGCTTGCTGAAGACTGGGTCGAACAATACCGGCAACCTGTTCGCCTTTAAATCTCTGCTGGAGAAGGCCAACTTCGGCATCGGGACAGGGGTCGCCTTCCCGTTGCTGGCGTTGTTCGGATACCAGATCGGCGGCAACAACGACGGGGCAGCGAACCTGGGGCTGCTGTTGTTGTACGTCGGCATTCCCGGGGTTACGGCGCTGACAGCGGCTGCGATTTTATGGACGTTCCCGATCGATGAGCGCCGCCACGCCATCATTCGACGGCGCATCGAGCAGCGGGCGGAGCGCCGCAACGCTCAAGCACTGGCGCGCCCAGCGCTGGTTGAGAGCGTCGCATGAGCCGGCGGGGAGGAGGCTAGTCTTCGTCGGGTTCAGGGACGAACTCGTATTCGTTCCCGTTGGTCAGTACATCGGCGATGGCAGCGGCCAGCTTGTCGATGGTTTTCTGGTTCGGGGTCTTCATGTGACCATCTGCGATGAGCGTTGCCAGGCCATGAAACGCCGACCAGATAGTCATCGACACAGGAAAATCGGTAACGGAGTTGTGGCTGAAAAACTGCCGCGGTTGCCGCCCCTTAGCATCGGCGATATGCGCAACGCTGGAACGGAAACACTCATCTTCCGCTGCCATCAACTCCGGGTAGATTTTCCTGTCGGCGAACCGGTGCCGGTACATGAGCTGGTGCAGGCCCGATTCTTCGAAGGCAAAGCGGATGTAAACGCTGCCGCGCGCGCGAATCCAGGAATTCAGATCCTTCTGCTTGCTCGCCACCTCTTTATAGAGGCTGGTCAGATGCTTGAAACCCAGGGCGGCGGTGGCGGCGAGCAACGCATCCTTGTTCGGGAAGTGATGGTAAACCGCCGGGGCTGAGACGCCGAGCAACTTGGCGACGCGGGCCAGGGTGAGATCCTCGAGGCTGCCATCGCGCAGAATCTGCAGCGCGGCATCGAGTATGTCTTCTTTGGAAAGACCCTTGTGATACCGCTCTCGTACGTGGGAGCGGGGTGCTGAAACGGCCATAATCGCGCGTCATCGTCAGAGCGTGGGGACGCATTGTAACCAAGCACGATGGCTTGTGCAGTGCTCGGTCGCTGAATCTGTCCTTGCCGAAGAAACTTAATATACATAAGATTAGGCAAACGTCAGAGGCTCGACACGCCATGGCCGTCCGCAAACTGGATGAGGTTCTCGAGGGGCTGAGCCACGTCACTCCGCTGGAGGGCGAGCAGGTGAGGTGGTCGCTCGAGTCGCGAATGGCGCACTACGGCGTGCCGGCCGTGAGTATCGCGGTGATCGACGAAGGCCGCCTGGCGTGGTCGGTTGGCGTCGGCCACGTCGACGTCCAGCATTCGGCGACCGTCGATGAGCACACCCTGTTTCAGGCTGCCTCCATGAGCAAGCCGGTGGCAGCCCTGGCGTTGCTGCGGGAGGTCGACGAGGGCCGCTTCGATCTGGATGCGCCGATCAACGACTACCTGTCTTCGTGGTCGATTCCGGAGAATGACCTGACGCGTCGCCGCCCGGTGACGCTGCGACAGATCATGAGCCACACGGCCGGCCTCACGGTTTGGGGGTTCGGCGGTTATGCGCGTGGCGCTGCGCTGCCGACTCTGCCGCAGGTGTTGAGCGGAAGCCCGCCGGCGAACTCGCCAGCAGTCTTCGTCGATACGCTTCCGGGGACCATCCAGCGTTACTCCGGTGGTGGCACTACGGTCGCACAGCTTGCCCTGCAGGAGACTCGAGAGCAGCCATACGAACAGATTCTGTGGAACCGGGTCCTGGAACCGCTCGGCATGACGAGGAGCACGTTCGCACAGCCGTTGGCGGATTCGTTGGCCGGCAATGCCGCCGCCGGTCATGACTGGGACGGCGCCCTGGTGCCCGGCCGCTGGCACACCTTTCCGGAACAGGCGGCGGCGGGCCTGTGGACCACCAGCGCCGATTACGCTCGATTTCTTCTCGGTCTGCAGGCCGCACACCTGGGCCGTCCTGGCGCCCTGATCGGGGCAGCCACGGCGCGGGCGATGGCAACGATTCCCGAAGGTGCCACTGATTTCGCGCTCGGCCCCAAGATCATCGGCCACGGCCGCGCCCGGCGTTTTCAGCACGGCGGCTCCAACGTCGGCTACAAGTGTGGCTCCTGCGCGTTCGTCGATGGCAGCCGTGGAGCCGTGGTATTGACCAACGCCGACATGGGCGCGGGTCTGGCGGAAGAGATCTTCGTCGCCATCGCTCGGGTCTACGAATGGCCCGATTACCTGCGGGCACCGCGCCGTCGACGCGCGATGTCGGCGGCACAGGTCGGCGCCTACGTCGGCATCTACGAACTGGGTGAGGGAGCGCCGTTTCCTGCCATAGACATCAGTGCCGACGGCGGCGAGCTCCGTTATCGCCTCGGAACCCTCCCCGGGCGTGCAGTGTTTTCCGAGACGGCGACGCGATTCTTCAGCCCCGAGAGCCTGTTCGACACCGTCTTCGACCTCGATCACACCGGCCGTGCCACGGGGCTCAGCGTGATGGATGGCGACCGCGTGGTGCTGCGCGGCACCAGGTCCTGCTGAGCGTGGCCGAGCTGGGCCAAGGCTCATTCGAGATGGCGGAGAGCGCCCCAACTCTCGACGCCCACTGGATGCCGTACACCGCAAACCGGGCATTCAAGAAGTCACCGCGCATGATCGTCGCCGCCGATGGCTGCCATTATCTGACTGCGGACGGCCGTCGTGTGTTCGACAGCCTGTCTGGGCTGTGGTGTACCGGAGCGGGGCACAACCGCCCGGAAATCCAGGAGGCGGTGGCGCGGCAGCTGTCGCGGCTGGATTTCGCCCCCGGCTTTCAATTCGGGCACCCGTCGAGCTTCGAGCTGGCCGACCGGATTGTCGGGATGACGCCGCCGGGTCTCGATCACGTATTCTTCACCAACTCCGGGTCCGAGTGTGCCGATACCTCGATGAAGATCGCCCGTGCCTACTGGCGCGAGGTTGGCCGTCCCGCGAAGACCAAGCTCATCGGCCGCATCAAGGGCTATCACGGAGTCAACTTCGGAGGCACCAGCCTCGGCGGCATCGGCGCCAACCGCAAACTGTTCGGGCCGTTGCTCGATGCCGATCACCTGCCCGCAACCTCAGGTTTGGCTGAGAACGCGTTCAGCCGTGGCATGCCCGAACATGGCGCTCATCTCGCCGACCACCTGGAAGAGCTGGTCGCCCTCCACGACGCGTCCAACATCGCCGCCGTCATCGTCGAGCCGATGTCCGGTTCGGGCGGTGTGGTGGTGCCGCCTCGAGGCTATCTGCAGCGTCTGCGAGAGATCTGCACCCGTCACGAGATCCTGCTGATATTCGACGAGGTCATTACCGGCTTCGGCCGCATGGGCGCAGCCACCGGCGCCGCAGCCTTCGACGTGGTGCCGGACATCATGAACGTCGCCAAGCAGCTCACCAATGGCGTCATCCCCATGGGCGCCGTGATCGTTCAGCAGCGGATCTACCAGGCCTTCATGAACAGCCGCGCGCCTGAGCATGTCATCGAGCTACCGCACGGCTACACATATTCTGCGCACCCTGTGGCCTGCGCGGCCGCCCTGGCCGCCCTGGACATCTTCGAAACCGACGACCTGGCGGGCCG
The DNA here is from genome assembly GCA_047920935.1 of Pseudomonadales bacterium. Classification (GTDB taxonomy): domain Bacteria; phylum Pseudomonadota; class Gammaproteobacteria; order Pseudomonadales; family Azotimanducaceae; genus UBA7803. The sequence goes on from JBLRXD010000039.1 coordinate 16,170, forward strand.
GGTGCGCCATCTGGCGCCGCATCTCGAAGATCTGCTCCACGGTTGCCGTGGCGCGCCCCACGTCGTCGACATCCGCAACTACGGCCTCGCCGGAGCGCTGCAGCTGGCGCCCAGGGCCGGCGATCCTGCGGTTCGCCCGTACGAAGTCGGCTTGAAGATGTGGGAGGCGGGATTCTATGTGCGTTGGGGCGGCGACACGCTGCAGTTCGGGCCGCCGTTCGTGGCCGAACGCGACGACCTGAGTGAGCTGTTCGAGGTTCTGCAGCGCATCCTGAAGACGATTGTTTGAGAGGTGACGATGTATCCCGAAGACAGTAGACGATCGGCGGAGCTGTTCGAGCGGGCGCGCAAGGTGCTGCCCGGCGGAAACAGCCGGCACGGCGTGTTTCTCAGTCCTTTTCCCGCGTACGCGGCCACCGGTGAAGGCTGCCGGGTGCGCGACGTCGACGGCGTGGAGCGCATCGATTGCGTCAACAATTGGTCGTCGCTCATCCACGGTCACTGCAACCCGGACGTGGTTGCCGCCGTGCGCGCCCAGGCGGGCAAGCTCATGGCGGTGGGGATGCCCACCGAGGCGGAAATCGAGCTGGCGGAACTGCTGGTCGCGCGGCTGCCGGGTGTGGAGCAGGTGCGCTTCTCCAACTCCGGCTCGGAGGGCGTGCTGTTCGCCCTGCGGGCGGCGCGGGCGTTCACGGGTCGTGCCCGCATCGCCAAGGTCGAAGGCGCCTACCATGGCAACATCGATGCGGTCGAAGTCAGCGTAGCGCCGCCGGCGTCGAGTTGGGGTGATGCGCATGCGCCAGCATCGGTGCCTGCCACCGAGGGAATTCCGGGTTCCGTGCTCGGCGATACCGTGGTGCTACCGTTCAACGATCTGCAGTCGACGGAAGCGCTGCTTCGCGAGCATGGTGACCAGTTGGCTGCCGTGGTGCTGGACCCGGTGGTGTCGCGTATGGGTCTGGTCGCCGCGACTCCCGAATACCTTCGGATGATCCGTGCGGTGACCGAGGAACTCGGCATTCTGCTGGTGTTCGACGAGGTGTTTTCGTTTCGCCTGGGATATCACGGTATCCAGGGCGAGGTGGGCGTTACTCCGGACGTGACCGCACTCGGGAAGATCATCGGCGGCGGGCTTCCCATAGGCGCCACCGGGGGCCGTGCCGATGTGATGGCCGTGTTCGATCAGACCAATCCGCCGCTGCGGGTCGAGCACGGCGGCACCTACAACGCCAACCCCATGACCATGGCTGCTGGCATGGCCTGCATGCGGCAGCTGACGCCCGAAGCGTTCGTTCATCTGGCCGCGCTCGGCGACCGGTTGCGTGGCGGGCTGAAGCAGGCGCTCGCCGACGCGGAGGTTGCCGGCCAGGTTCGCGGGCAAGGGTCGCTCGCTGCGCTGGGTTTCTCCGCGAGCCCCGTCAGCGGCTACCGTGAGCTCCATGCCCTGGGCGAGCGCCGGATGGCCGGCGTGCTGCATCGTTACCTGATGAATCACGGCGTGCAGATCGTTCCGTACGGAATGTTCATTCTCTCCACGCCAATGACGGCTGCTGACATCGACTTCATCGTAGAGCAGGTGCGCGGGGCGCTGACCGAGCTGCGGGCTCATTTCGGCCATGAATGAGGGTGCCCGGTGAAACTCGAGGTTCATCTCGAAGAGTGGCCGACGCGACGGCCTTTCAGAATCGCTTATCACACCTTCACATCGCGACAGACGATACGGGTAGAGCTGCGCGACGGCGATCTGGTCGCGCGCGGCGAAGGCGGTGCTCATCCGCAGCTCGAGTCGCTCGAGGACGGCAGGGAGGGCATTCTGGGCCTGAGAGCGCGTATCGAGCAGGGAATATCCCGGGTCGAGCTGCTCGATCTGCTGCCACGCGGCCCGGCACGCAATGCGCTGGATTGCGCCCTGTGGGACTTGGAGTGCAAGCGCACAGGCAAGCGCGTGTGGGAGCTCGAGGGGCTGCCGCCACCCGCGCCGCTACGCACCGCGTACACGCTGGGTATCGGGCCGCTGCCGGAGATGGTTGCGCAGGCCCTTGAGGCGCGCGATTACACCCTTCTGAAACTCAAGGTGGACGGCGGAAGCGGCTTCGATGTGCTGCAGGCCGTGGCGGAGGCGCGGCCTGATGCGGAATTCATCATCGACGCGAACGAGGCTTGGAGGGTCGATCAACTGGAAGCGTTTCTCGCTGCAGCCGCGGAATTTCCAGTACGTCTGATCGAGCAGCCGCTGCCGCAGCACGGCGATCAGGTGCTGCGCGGGGTGCGTTCCTCCGTTGCCTTGGCGGCAGACGAATCCTTCCATGGCCTGCCGGATGTGGACCGACTGGCTGATCGCTATCAGGTGATCAACATCAAGCTCGACAAGATTGGCGGCTTGACCGAAGCCTTGCTGGCGGCGCGCGCCGCGCACGCCCGCGGCCTCGAGGTGATGGTCGGCTGCAATGGTGCGACCTCGTTGGGAATCGCGCCTGCTTATTGTCTCGGCTTGCTCAGCCAACACGCGGACCTCGATTCGCCGTTGCTGCTGGGCCGCGATCGCAAGCGGGCGTTGCGGTACTGCGGTGGCGAGGTTCACGCGCCTTCGCCGTCACTCTGGGGCTGACGGGTGCCTTTGCGAATGCGCGGGAACTTTTCTTGAATAGGAAAGTTAACGATCGTAAGATGCGATCGGGGAGTAGCTGATTTGTTTTCCGTTATTCAGGAGATACCGATGACTTATCTGATCAGGCAAATTGGTGTTGGGGTAGGTGTGCTGAGCCTGCTCGGCGCGCCGATTCATGCCAGCGCCGAGGAGCGTTACTTAATCGAGGAAATGGTTGTCACTGCTCAGAAGCGCTCCGAGCTGTTGCAGGAAGTGCCCGTAGCGGTGACAGCGCTCTCGGGTCAGGCGCTCCAGGACATGGGCGCGCAAGGGTTCATGGATTACGCGCGATTCCTGCCGTCGCTGTCGATGCTGACGCGCGGCGACGGCAATTCGACCATGCAGGTGCGCGGTGTGTCGCCCCCGGGGTTCGGCACTCAAGCCACGACGGCGATCTATTTCGATGAGATCCCGGTGGGTTCACAGTTCGGGCAGCCCGACCTGCCGCTGGTAGATATCGACCGGGTCGAGCTGCTGCGCGGCCCCCAGGGCACGCTGTTCGGCGAAGGCTCCATTGGCGGCACGCTGCGGTTGATCTCGAACAAGCCTCAGCTCAATGAGTTCACCTTCTCGGTCACGGGCGAAGCCTCGCAGACCAGCGGCGGCGGCGACAACTTCGGCACCAGCGCGGTGGTCAACGTACCGCTGGGCGATTACGCGGCGCTGCGCGCCTCCGGATCGGTACGCAACCTGGACGGCTGGATCGACAGCGTCGGAACCAGGGCCCAGCCGGCAGAAAAAGTTGGCGGCATCGCGCGCACCAACTTCGAGAACATCAACTCCCGGGAAATCTCGACGGCACGGGTGGTGCTGATGGTCGCACCGACGGACAGGCTGACCGTCGATCTCGCGTACTCACTCACGTCGATCGACGGCGACGACGTAGACGTGGATCTGAATGACGCCGCGCGCTTGTCGCCGGGTTTTCAGCCGAACGTAACCCTTGCCGGCAAGAACAAAGGCGATTGGGCCGTGCGCAACTACCGCTACGACGACTATGAGCAGGTCAGCCTGACGCTCGAGTACGATCTGGGCTGGGGTGTGATCACCTCGGCCACCGGCCGATTCGATCGATCGCTTGACGAACTGGGCGAGCAGCCGGGGTACGCGTTCTTCGTGGATGCCAACAGCTGGTCGTTCTATACCCAGGACGACAAGTACTTCTCTCACGAGACCCGCATCGCTTCGACGTCGGACGGCCCGCTGGAATGGGTGGCCGGAATCTTCTACCGGGACCGCGAAGTGAAAGCGGCCAGCGACATTCAGACGACCTACATCCTCGACATGGTCGAGGCAGGCAACTACTTCGGCAATGAGATTCCCTCGTTGCGGAATCAGACCCAGTTGCTGCGAATCTTCACGCTGCCGTCAAAGACCACGTTCGAACACAAGGCGATCTTCGCGTCCGCAACCTATGCGTTCTCGGATCAGTTGGATGTCACCGTGGGGCTGCGCTACTTCGAGGAAGATCAGAGCTCCGATGCAGTATCGGCGATCATGAACTTCGCAGCGGTACCTGCCCTGGTGGTGGAAGCCGCGGCGACCGGTCAGCCGCTGGTGCCGCCCTTTACTCAGCGCGCCGCGACGTCGTTCAAGACCACCGATAGTGCCGTGTCGCCGCGATTCAACGTTCGCTACAAGTTCAATGAAGACTGGATGATGTACGCCACCGCAGCCGAGGGATTTCGCGCCGGCGGCGTGAACCGCAATCCAGCGACCGATTTTCTGACGGGGGACCCGCTGCCCGGCTTCCAGTCGTTCGAATCGGACTCGTTGTGGAGCTACGAGATCGGCTCGAAAAACACCTTCAATGACGGTCGGCTGACGGTGAACAGCGCGGTGTTTTTCATTCAGTGGGACGACATCCAGGTGCCTGGCGTGATCGACGGCGTGCAGCAGCGCTGGATCACCAACGCCGGATCCGCGGAAATCAAGGGCGCCGAAGTGGAGATCGCGCTGATGCCGGCACCTGGCTGGTACCTCAATGCGTTCGCCAGCTACAACGACGCGGAGCTGTCGGAGTCGGCCGTCAACCAGCCGAGCGGCACCCGGCTTCCTCAGGTGGCCGAATGGAAGTATGGCGTCGCCGCGCAATACGAGTTTCCCATCACCAACGGGTTGCAGGGCCGTGTGCGCGCGGACTACTCGTATCTCGACGAGCAGCCTGCCATTCTCAGCGCGAACTCGCCCATGGTCCCGGACTACGCCATCGTGAACCTGCGGGGTGTGATCGAGGCGAGCACCTGGAGCCTGGAGCTGTTCGTCGATAACGTGACCAACGAGTATGCTTCGCTGGGTTTCGATGCCGGATATCTGGGCAACTTCCGTAACCGTCCGCGTACCGCTGGTCTGCGCCTGAGCGCTGACCTCAAGTAGCACCTGCCGGGGAGGGCGGCCACCAGTAGGAGCGCATGTCATCTACTGGCGGGCCGCCCGACGCGGCCAGTAACCGGGGAGGCCGACTCATGCGGAGCTGTTGGGTTCTCGGCATTCTGCTGACTTGGGTGACGGCGTGGCTGCCTGGCGTTGGGGCAGCGGACGTTACCGCCCCTGCGGATTCCGACCTGCTCACATCTGCTGCTACCGGCATCGCCTACCGTCACGGCATTTCGTACCTGCGCGAGCCGAGCTACCCGCCGGGCTTCACGCACTTCCGCTTCGTCGATCCCAACGCACCGAAAGGCGGCCGCCTGCGCGTCGGCCAGATGGGCAGCTGGGACAACTTCAACGGGGTGGC
>JBLRXD010000040.1:0-21313 GCA_047920935.1 Pseudomonadales bacterium
GTCGTCGCGGACGTGCTGGAACTGTTCACCGAACGCATCGCGGCGGCGCAGGAGTTGCCCCCAGGCCAGGCCGAGAGCCTCATCGCCGATCTGCAGACCCTGCTGTACAATCCCGACGCCAGTTGGGGAAGTCGTGAACTGCGGCAGCTTCGCGCCCGACTGCGCAAACTCCAATTCCGCCTGGTAGTAGGCTCCGTGCGCTGAATGTCGTCGCGAACCCCATCATGTTGAAACGTACCCCCTGTGTCGGTGCCTGCTCCACGACCTACGGTGATCTGGTCTGCCGTGGCTGCAAGCGTTTCTCTCACGAAATCGTCGGGTGGAACGGCTTCGACGGCGAGCAGCGCCGGATGGTGTGGGAGCGGTTGCTGAGCCTGCGCTCCGGCGCCACCGCCGCGGTGGTCGAGGTGGTGGACGAGGCGCGCGTGCGCAGCAGCAGCGCTGCCCTGGGTGTAGCCGACGCAGCGCAATTCGATTGCCTCAATCTGCTCTATGAGGCTTTGCAGCGGCTGCAGTGGCGGGAGCGCGGGGTGACCCTGGCGGAACTGGGCGTGCGGCTGCTTGCCGCGAATCAAGATCCAGCGGCCGGCGACGCCGAACCCGGTGAGCTGCTGGCGCGTATCGACCAGGAGTTCTACCGCCGCTCACTGGCCCAATACGAACGCAATTTCCGCATCTCGCCGCTGTGAGCAGCCGAGCGGCAATCGACGATGTGCTCGCGTTTCTGCCCTGCGCCACTCCCGAGGTCTGGTTCCAGCAGGCGCGCGAGCGGCTGAGCACCCTGCTGATCGATCACGCCAACTGCGAAAAGAAGGCGGCCGGCACGGCCATGAGCCTGCTGTACCGCTATGTCGACAAACCGCAGTTGCTGCAGCGGTTGTCCCGTCTGGCCCGCGAGGAGCTGCGGCACTTCGAGCAGGTCCACGTGCTGATGCTCGCCCACGGCATCGACTACGTGCACCTGTCGCCGAGCCGCTATGCCGCTGGGTTGATGCGCTGCGTGCGCCCACAGGAGCCGTTCCGGTTGGCTGACACCCTGCTGATGGGAGCGGTGGTGGAAGCGCGCTCCTGCGAGCGCTTCGCCGGCCTGGTGGCGGTCATGCCCGACGACCTGGCGAGCTTTTACCGAGGCTTGCTGGCAGCGGAGGCGCGCCACTTCCGTCACTATCTGCAGCTGGCGGGAAGCCACGCAGTGGAGCCCATCGAGGCCAAGCTGAGGGAGCTGCTGGAGGCCGATGCGCGCCTGGTGACCGAGCCGGATGACGAGTTCCGGTTTCACAGCGGGCCGCTGCGACCCCGGGTGGCGCGGGTCAGCGCTGCAGTGGCAGACACTGCAGGCTGAGGGCGCCGGTCTGATCCTGCTCCAGGATCCAGCCGCAGCGCTCCCAGGCGCCCAGCACGTAGCGCTGCCCCCAGGGGGCAGGGTGGATGCCCGGCCTGTGGGTGTGGCCGTGAATCAGCCGCTCGCAGCCGTGCTCGGCGACCACGCGGGCAACCTCCGACAATGACACATCCATGATGTTTTCGGCCTTGTTGGCATTGGTGGCCGCACTTTGCTGCCGCATGGCCTGGGCCAGCGCCCGGCGCTCGACGAGCGTGCGCGCCAGTACCTGCTGCTGCCAGTCCGGCGATCGCAACATCTTTCTGACTTCCTGATACTGCTGGTCGTCGATGCAGAACGCATCCCCGTGGGCGAGCAGGGTGCGGGCATCGAGGCGGTAAGGATCGGCGATCAGCGTAGCGCCGCTCTCCGCCTGAAAGCGCTCGGCGAACAGGAAGTCGCGATTGCCCCGCATGACGAACACCCGTGCAGCGCGTGCAGCCTGCGCGAGCACTTCGATCAGCGCCCGCGCCAGGGGCCCGTCGTCGTCGTCGCCGACCCAGACCTCGCACAGATCGCCAAGCAGATAGATCTCGTCCACGCGGGCGCTGTGCTGGGCCATCAGCGACGCGAAGGTGCGGAACGCTGGCGTCTGTGGATCGGCCAGATGCAGGTCCGAAAGGAACAGCCGGGTCACGAAAAGTCAGCCTCGGCGGCCAGCAGGGTGTTCTGCAGCATGGCCACCCGGGTCATCGGCCCGACCCCGCCGGGCACCGGGGTGATCCAGCTGGCGCGTTCCGCCGCCTCGTCGAACAGCACGTCGCCGTGCAGCCTGCCACGCTCGTCGCGGGTGATGCCGACGTCGATGACGATGGCTCCCGGCTTGATCCAGTCGCCGCGCACCAGCCCCGGCTTGCCTACGGCGCAGATCAGCAGGTCGGCGGATGCCGCCGCGAGGCGGGAATCGCGGGTGAACTTGTGCGCCGTGGTGACGGTGCAACCGGCCAGCAACAACTCCAGCCCCATGGGCCGGCCGACGTGGTTGGAGGCCCCGACGACGGTGGCGTCGAGGCCGCGAATGGGGATGCCGGTGTGCTTGAGCAGCAGCATCACTCCCTTTGGCGTGCACGACCGCAGGGTCGGTCGGCGCAGCGCCAGCCGGCCGATGTTGAAAGGATGAATACCGTCGACGTCCTTGGCGGGGCTGATGAGGTCGATGATGCGTGCTGCATCGATGTGTTCGGGCAGGGGCAACTGCACCAGCACCCCGTCGATGGTGGCATCGTGGTTGAGCGCTACCACGCGCTCGGCGAGATCTTCCTGGGTGATGTTCGCCGACAGATGCTGGACGTTGGAGTGAAAGCCGACTTCCTCGCAGTCTTTGCGCTTGTGGCGTACGTAGATCTCCGAGGCGGGATCGCTGCCCACCAGAATGACGGCGAGGCCGGGCGGTCGCAGCCCTGCTGCGGTACGTGTCTGCACGCGCTCGCGGATTTCCGCCCTGAGGGTCTGGGCGATGGCGTTGCCGTCAAGGATCTTTGCAGACATGGTTGCTCCTGGCGAGCCCGCCATTCTAGCGTATTCCCGCGGGTGTGTTTGACGCTTCCCGAGCCCGTCAGTATGATCGCGCGGTTCGTGTGCTGCGGGGTATAGCGCAGTCTGGTAGCGCGCCTGCTTTGGGAGCAGGATGTCGGGAGTTCGAATCTCTCTACCCCGACCAGATTTTTCGTTTCGGGCTCGATGGCAGCCGGGCCGTATGAAGCACGCATGCGCCCGTAGCTCAACCGGATAGAGCATCGGCCTTCTAAGCCGACGGTTGAAGGTTCGAGTCCTTCCGGGCGTGCCAACACTGACGGTGCGCGGCCAGTCGGAGTATCATGCGCGCCCAAGCTTGATGGTGGACGTAGCTCAGTTGGTAGAGCTCCGGGTTGTGATCCCGGCGGTCGCGGGTTCGAGCCCCGTCGTCCACCCCACTCCCATCGTCCCTTGGACCAATAGCGGTAACTACGATTACAGACATGCAGATATCCATAGAGACCATGTCCGGCCTCGAGCGCCGACTGACCATTTCCGTGCCTTCGGAATCTTTCGAGCAGCAGATCAGCCACCGTCTCGGTGAGGCCGCCGGGCGGATGCGCATTCCGGGCTTCCGCCCGGGCAAGGTGCCGATGAAGGAAGTGCGTCGCCGCTACGGTCCGGCGGTACGCGCAGAGGTCGCGGGCGAGCTGATGCAATCGAGCTTCTTCGACGCCATCCGCCAGGAGGAGCTGGCCCCTGCAGGGCAGCCGAATCTGGAAGTGGTGAAGATGGAGCCTGGCAACGACTTCGAGTTCACGGCGACCTTCGAGGTATTTCCCGCGGTGGAGCTCGCTCCGCTGGAGAAGGTGCTGGTGAAGAGCCCCGAGGCCGAGATCACCGAATCCGACATCGACGAGATGATCGAGCGGCTGCGGGAGCAGCGCAAAGCCTGGCAGCCGGTGGAGCGGGGCGCCCAGGAGGGCGACCAGGTGACCATCGATTTCGAGGGGCGTGCGGACGGTGAGGTGTTCGAGGGTGGTAAGGCCGAGGACGCCACCTTCGTGATCGGCGCCGGGCAGATGATCGAAGATTTCGACGCCGGCGTGCGCGGCCTCGCGGCCGGTGAGAGCGGCGAGTTCGAGGCGACCTTCCCCGAGGACTATCGGGCCGAGCAGCTGGCCGGCAAGACGGTGACGTTCAGCGTCAGCGTCAAGGCCGTGGCCGAATCGCGGCTGCCCGAGGTGGATGAGGAATTTTTCAAGCAATTCGGCATCGAAGAAGGTGGGTTGGAAGCGTTTCGCGCCGACGTGCGCAACAACATGCAGCGCGAGATGGACAGCGCCGTGCGCCGTGTGCTGAAGACCCAGGTGATGGATCAGCTGCACCAGCTGCATGACGTGCAGCTGCCCAAGGCCCTGGTTCAGGGTGAGGCCGCCAACCTGCGCCAGCAGATGCTGCAACAGTTCCAGATGTACGGAGGCGGCAATCAGCCGGATCTACCCGACGAGCTGTTCCGGGATCAGGCCGAGCGGCGGGTCGCGGTGGGGCTGGTGGTCAACGAGATCGTCTCGTCTGCCGGCATCGAGGTGAGCCCGGAGAAGGTGCGCGAGCACATCGAGACCATGGCCGAGGGCTACTCAGATCCCCAGCAGGTGATCAACTGGTATTACGGCAATCCGGAACAGCTGCAGCAGATCGAGATGGCGGTGCTCGAAGATCAGGTGGTGGATCACGTGCTGGCGCGCGCCCAGGTAGAAGTGGTGCCCAGCAGCTATCAGGATATAGTGAGTGGCAAGGCAGTGCCGGAAGCGGAGGCCGACGACGAAGACGCGGCTGCGGCGGATACCGATGCCGGCGACGAAGTGGCCGAGCCACAGCAGAACAGCTAGCAGAACAGCTAACGGAGACAGCGATGAGCCATTCCTTCGATCCCAGCCTGACCCCCATGACCAATCTGGGCCTGGTGCCAATGGTCATCGAGCAGTCCGCTCGTGGTGAGCGCGCTTACGACATCTACTCGCGCCTGCTGAAAGACCGCATCATCTTTCTGGTGGGCCCGGTGGAGGACAACGTCGCCAATCTGGTCGTGGCGCAGCTGCTGTTCCTGGAGTCGGAGAATCCGGACAAGGACATCAACCTCTACATCAACTCCCCAGGCGGCTCGGTGACCGCCGGCATGTCGATCTACGACACCATGCAGTTCGTGCGCTGTGACGTCAGCACCATGTGCATCGGCCAGGCGGCCAGCATGGGCGCGTTCCTGTTGGCGGCCGGTGCCGCCGGCAAGCGCTTCGCGCTGCCGAACTCGCGCATGATGCTGCATCAGCCGTCGGGTGGATCCCGGGGGGTGGCGGCCGACATCGAGATTCAGGCGAAGGAAATTCTGCTCATGCGGGATCGCTTGAATCGGGTGCTCGCCGATCATACCGGCCAGTCCGCGGAGCGCATCGCCGAAGACACCGAGCGCGACTTCTGGATGGATCCCGATCAGGCTCTGGATTACGGTCTGGTGGACAAAGTTCAGACTCCGCGCAAGCGCGTCGCCAAGGCGGTCAACGGCTGAAAGCGCGCCGCGCGCGCTCGGACAAGCGACCTGTCCGCCCCGAATTCGGCGGTGTAGGCTATGATTTCTATGTAATTATTCTGTAACTTGCCGGGGCTTGCATTATCTGCATGAACCACGCAAGGTAAGGATTGCGGGAACGACGAGGTACCTATGGCGGGCGACAACGGTAAGAGCGACGAGTCGGGTAAACTGCTCTACTGTTCCTTCTGTGGCAAAAGCCAGCATGAGGTTCGCAAGCTTATCGCCGGGCCGAGCGTGTTCATCTGCGATGAATGCGTTGAGCTGTGCAACGACATCATTCGCGAAGAGGTCGCCGAAAGTGGCGAGACCAAGGGCAGCGAGCGCCTGCCCGTTCCCCACGAAATCAACGACAGCCTCGACGAGTACGTGATCGGCCAGGTGCATGCCAAGAAGGTGCTGTCGGTCGCCGTCTACAATCACTACAAGCGGTTGAACTACAAAGGTAAGAAAGACGACGTCGAGCTGTCGAAGTCGAACATCCTGCTGATCGGCCCCACCGGCAGCGGCAAGACGCTGCTGGCAGAGACGCTGGCTCGATTGCTCGACGTACCGTTCACCATCGCCGATGCCACCACGCTGACGGAAGCCGGCTATGTGGGCGAAGACGTTGAGAACATCATTCAGAAGCTGTTGCAGAAGTGCGACTACGATGTGGAGCGGGCCCAGGTCGGTATCGTCTACATCGACGAGATCGACAAGATTTCGCGCAAGTCCGACAACCCGTCCATCACCCGCGACGTCTCCGGCGAGGGTGTGCAGCAGGCCCTGCTCAAGCTCATCGAAGGCACGGTGGCTTCGGTACCCCCGCAAGGTGGCCGCAAGCACCCGCAGCAGGAATTCCTGCAGGTAGATACCTCCAACATCCTGTTCATCTGCGGCGGCGCGTTCGCCGGCCTCGAAAAGGTGATCCGCGACCGATCTGAAAAGTCGGGTATCGGCTTCGGTGCCGAGGTCAAGGGCGACGAAGATCGCAAGAGCATCGGTGAGACCCTGAGGAACGTCGAGCCGGAGGATCTGATCCGCTACGGTCTCATTCCCGAGTTCGTCGGCCGGTTGCCGGTGATCGCGACCCTCGAGGAACTCGACATCGATGCGCTGATGCAGATTCTCACCGAGCCGAGGAATTCGCTGACCAAGCAGTACATCAAGCTGTTCGAGATGGAAGGCGTCGAGGTGGACTTCCGCGACGACGCGCTGCGCGCGGTGGCCCGTAAGGCCATGGAGCGCAAGACCGGCGCGCGCGGCCTGCGGTCCATTCTCGAGTCGGTGCTGCTCGACACCATGTATCGGCTCCCATCCATGGATTCAGTGACCAAGGTGGTCATCGACGAGAGCGTCATCGCTGGCGAGAGCGAACCGATGCTCATCTACCAGAACGTAGAGAAGGCTCAGGCCTCACCAAAAGACTGAAGACACCCTCAGAAACACCTCTGGCGCAGCGGCCTGGGTGGCGATTCTCAGTCGTCGCGTCGGGCCAGACCACCCGTGCGGTAGCCCTGCCGCTGCGGCGGAAGACGTCGACGGGGCCGTGCTCCCCGGCCCTTTGCCCGTTGAAAAATTTCTCTTGAATTCGGAGGCAAGCGTACCCGTGTCATCACCGAAAAAGCTTCACCTGCCCGTACTTCCACTGCGCGACATGGTGGTCTATCCCCATGGGGTGCACCCGCTGTTCGTCGGCACCGAGAGTTCCATCCGAGCGCTCGATATGGCCATGGCCGATGACAAGCAGATCGTGCTGCTGGCCAAGCGCGATGCGGACGTGGAGATGCCGGGCCGCGACGACTTGTTTGCCATGGGTACGGTCGCCGCCGTGCTGCAACTGCTGAAGCTGCCCGACGGCACCGTCAAGGTTCTGGTGGAGGGCGGCGCCCGGGCCCGCGTGCTGGACCTCGCGGTCGGCGACGAGTACAGCATGGCGCTGGTCGAAACCCTTCCCGAACCCGAAGCCGAGGCCCGCGAGGCCGAGACCCTGGCGCGCTCCGTGATGGAGCAGTTCGAGCAGTACGTGAAGGTGAGCAAGAAGGTCCCTCAGGAGGTGCTGTCGTCGCTGTCGAGCATCGATGATCCGGCGCGCCTGGTGGATACCATCGCCGCGCAGATGACCCTGAAGGTCGAAGAAAAGCAGCGTTTGCTCGAAGCCGTAGACCTCAAGGAGCGTATCGACGCGTTGTTGGCGCTGATGGATGCCGAGATCGATCTGTATCAGATCGAGAAGCGCATCAGGGGTCGGGTCAAGAAGCAGATGGAGAAGAGCCAGCGCGAGTACTATCTGAACGAGCAGATCAAAGCCATTCAGAAGGAGCTTGGCGATCTCGACGACGCACCCAACGAGCTCGAGGAGCTGCAGCAGCGGATCGAACAGAGCGGCATGCCCAAAGAGGCGCGAAGCAAGGTGGAAACCGAACTCGCAAAGCTGAAGCAGATGTCGCCCATGTCCGCCGAAGCCACCGTGGTGCGCAGCTACCTGGATTGGATGATCGGCGTGCCGTGGAAGAAGAAGAGCCGGGTGCGTAAAGATCTCGCCGCGGCCCAGCAGATCCTCGACGAGGATCACTACGGGCTCGAAGAGGTCAAGGATCGAATTCTCGAGTACCTCGCCGTGCAGACGCGCGTCAACAAAGTCAAGGGGCCCGTGCTGTGCCTTGTCGGCCCTCCGGGCGTCGGCAAGACCTCGCTGGGCGAAAGCATCGCCCGCGCTACCAATCGCAAGTTCGTGCGCATGGCGCTGGGCGGGGTGCGCGACGAGGCCGAGATTCGCGGTCATCGCCGTACCTACATCGGCTCGCTGCCCGGCAAGATTCTGCAGAAGATGGCCAAGGCTGGGGTGCGCAACCCGCTGTTTCTCCTCGACGAAGTCGACAAAATGGGCATGGACGTGCGCGGCGACCCGGCCAGCGCGCTGCTCGAGGTGCTCGACCCGGAGCAGAACCACAACTTCAACGACCACTATCTGGAGGTCGATTACGATCTTTCTGATACGTTCTTCATCTGCACCTCGAACTCCATGAACATTCCCCGGGCGCTGCTCGATCGAATGGAGGTCATTCGGCTGCCGGGCTACACCGAGCACGAGAAGCTCAACATCGCGAAGCGTTACCTGGTTTCCAAGCAGGTGAGGTTGAACGGTCTTGGCAAGGACGAGCTGGCGCTCACCGACGATGCCCTCATGCTGTTGATTCGCTACTACACGCGCGAGGCTGGGGTGCGCGGGCTCGAACGCGAGATTGCCAAGCTGGCGCGTAAGGTGGTTAAAGAGAAATCACTGCTGCCGGCGAACGAGCAGAAGCAGCGGCTGGTGATCGGCGAGGAACAGATCGAAGCCTACAACGGCGTGCGTAAGTACAGCTACGGCCTTGCCGAGGAGAGCAACCAGGTGGGGCTGGTGACCGGTTTGGCGTGGACTTCCGTGGGCGGCGAGTTGCTCAACATCGAAGCGGTTGCGGTGCCCGGCAAGGGCCGCCAGACCAAAACCGGCTCACTCGGCGACGTCATGCAGGAATCCATTCAGGCAGCGCTCACCTTCGTGCGCAGTCGCGCCGCCGTACTTGGTATCAGCAAGGATTTTCACGAGAAGGTCGACCTGCACGTACACGTGCCGGAGGGCGCCACGCCGAAGGACGGTCCGAGCGCCGGCATCGGTATGTGCACGGCGGTGGTTTCCGTGCTCACGGGAATTCCGGTGTGCGCCGACGTCGCCATGACAGGAGAGATCACCCTGCGCGGTCAGGTACTGCCCATCGGCGGGCTGAAGGAAAAGCTTCTGGCGGCGCAACGCGGCGGCATCCGGCGGGTGATCATTCCTCATGAAAACGAGCGTGATCTCAAGGAAATCCCCGACAACGTGAAGTCGAAGCTCGAGATAATTCCGGTCAAATGGATGGACGAAGTGCTGGAGATCGCGCTCGAGCGGCTGCCCCATCCGTCGAACGCGGAAGACGCCGGCGGCGCACCCCGATCGCCCGTGGAATCCGTAGGCGGTGATGCCGAGGTGTCCATCAACCCGCATTAGCAACGCAGGAGCAACGCAGGAGCAACGCAGGAGCAACGCAGGAGCGCTGGCGGTGGGGTGGCGATGTTGTAGAATGCGCCGTCCGTCGAGGCGCTGTTAACGCGCGTTTTGCGGGGTTTTCGCGGCGGTGCCTGGTTGCAGGCGCCCTAGGGTGTTGGTATAAACCTGCTCGTCGTACCCGATAATACAAATACGGTGATTTGCCGTTATTGAACATGGCGCTATTCGTCATCGCTCACTACTCAAGGGGCCTAATGTGAACAAGACCGAACTCATAGATCGAATCGCGGAAGCCGCCGATATTTCCAAGGCCTCTGCCGGGCGTGCTCTGGATGCTACGCTGGATGCCATCACCGAGTCGTTGAAAGCTGCGGACCCCGTATCTTTAGTGGGATTTGGCACGTTTACCGTGCGCGAGCGTTCGGCGCGAACCGGCAGAAATCCGCAGACCGGCGCAGCCATCGACATCGCCGCTGCGAAAGTCCCGGCTTTCAAGCCGGGCAAGGCGTTGAAAGACGCCCTGAACTAAGCCGCTCACGGCTGATTCGACCAAGGGGAAGAAGGCGCACGACTGCGCCTTTTTTCTTAGTACCCCCCCGGTAGCCACCCGCGGCGACCGAATGTCTCTTTGAGGAAATCTCCATGTTGCAGAAGATGCGTGATCAGACCCAGAGCCTGGCGTTCAAGGTGCTCGTGGGGATCATCGTTTTCGTGCTCGCCGTATTCGGCTTCGGTGCGGTTAATCTGTTCGTCGGCGGCGATCCTGAGGTTGCCAGGGTCAACGGCATCGGCATCACCGAGGGCGAGCTGGCCAGACAGACGGAGCGAGAGCGGCGGCGCATCGCCGGGCAGATGGGGGCGGATTTCGATCCCACCCTCATCGATCCGGTGCGGCTGCAGGAGAGCGTGCTCGAGCAGCTGATCGGCCGCGCGCTGCTGCAGCAGGCGGCTGAAGATTTCGGCGTCACCGTCAGCCGCGCCCACGTCGACCGGGTGCTGGTAAACAACCCGGCATTTCAGGCAAACGGCGAATTCCAACCCGAGTTCTATCGGCAGACGGTTCAAGCGCTCGGCTACACCCCTCAGGGATTCATCGACGAGACTGCCCAGTTGATGGCGCTGGAGCAGATTCAGACGGCCATCGCCGATACCGCCTTCCTCACGGAGCGTGAGCTCGCCTTTCACGCCGGGCTGCTGGGGCAGCGACGCGACGTCGCCTACCTGCCGTTCACCGTGGATCGCTTTCGCGCCCAGGTGACGGTAACCGACGAAGACGTGCAGCTGCGTTACCAGGAGGATCAACGCCGCTACACGACGCGCGAGAGCGTGGATGTGGAGTACGTCACGCTTGCGTTGGAAGATTTGTTGGGCGACCCGGCCATCGAGGTCACCGAGGAGGCGATCGCCAACGCCTATGAGGCTGAGCGCGCCATGGCGCCCCCGGACGAGGAGCGCCGCGCCCGGCACATTCTGCTCGAGACCAACGGACAGCGCAGCCTGGAGCAGGCGCGCGCGATGCTGCAGGAGATCCGTGCGCGGCTCGAAGCCGACGAATCGTTTGCCGACCTGGCGGAGGAGTTCTCGGAGGATCCGGGTTCGGCGGTGGCTGGCGGCGATCTCGGCTTTGCCGGTCGCGGTATCTACACCCCGGCCTTCGAAGAGGCTTTGTTCGCGCTCGAGGAGCCCGGCGAGATCTCCGAGCCGGTGCAAACCGAGTTCGGTTATCACCTCATCAAGCTCGAGGATGTTCGCACCCGCGAGTTTCCGTCGCTGGAGGAGATGCGCCCGGAGATCGAGCGCACGCTGCGTCTCAGCGAGGCGGAAGCGCTGTACTCTCAGCGGCTGCGCGAGATGGACAACCTGGCATTCGAGCAGCCGGGCAGCCTCGAAGCCATCGAAGAGGAGCTTGGCCTCACTGCCGAGCGCGTTGAAGGCGTGACCCGTGACCAGGGCCCCGGCCCGTTTGCCGATCCTGCGGTGCGCGATCGCCTGTTCACCACCGACGTGCTGGTGAACCGCTTCAACAGCCCGGCGGTGGAATATCAACCAAACGAGGCGGTGGTGATGCGGGTGGTGGAGCGGCATCCGCCGGAGCCCATTCCGCTGGAAAGCGTGGCCGATGACATTCGCGATGAAATCGAGACCGAACGCGCCACCAGCCTGGCCAGGGAAGCGCACTCTTCGGCGTTGGCGCGGCTGCGTGCCGGCGAAAGCACGGCCGAGGTGGCCGCCGACTACGCCACCAACTGGCAGACGTTCGAGCTGGTTCGCCGCACCGCGGCCGAGGTGCCACGCTCGGTGCTGCAGACGGCCTTCTCGCTACCGCGGCCGCCGGCCAACGACAAGACCCTGGGGCAGGCGGGGTTGCCGGATGGCGGCCTGGCGGTGGTCGCGGTCAGCCGGGTCCGCGACGGGGAGCTGGCCGCGCTCAGTGAGAGTGAGGTGGCGGGCATGCGTCGATTCCTGGAGGATCGCGCTGCCAATCTGGAGCTCGGCGCGCTGTTCCAGACCTTGCAGGATCAGGCGTCGATACGCCGCCCGTAACCTGGCGGCCGCAAGCGGCTCATTCCGCTGCTGCGACGTTGACGTAGATCAGCAGCTTCTGGCCAGGCTGGAGATAGTTCTTCACGTCCAGCTCGTTCCAAGCAGCGATGTCGCCGATGGCGACGTTGAAGCGGCTGGCGATCTTCGCCAGGGAATCGCCGCGACGAACGCCGTAGTTCACCCTGCGGACCACGTCGCGGGTGGCGTGTGGCGGCTGACCGCTGACGGCAGCGGCCGTGCCGGCGCCGGGGGCGGCGCGGGGAATGGTCAGGCGGCTGCCCACCCTGAGCACTTCCCTGGGGCCGATCTGGTTTTCCCTGGCCAGGGCATCCACGCTCACCCGGTGGGCCCGTGCAATGGCCCAGAGCGAATCTCCCGATTTCACGCGATACTCGACGCTTGGCCGTGGGCGGGATGCGGGGCCGGCGGCCACCCGTGCAGCGGTTCGAGGCACGACCAGCGCCTGGCCGGCGCGAATGCGGTTGCTGCTCAGGCTGTTGATGCTGCGCAGAGTGGCGACATCGGTTTTGTGACGGCGCGCGATGTGACTCAGGGTGTCGCCGTCGGCGACCTTGATGCGCAGCCATTGCAACCGCTCCTGCTCGGGTACGGCGCTGATGCTCTGCTGGGCGTGGTCGGCCAGTGCAACCGGCACGTGCAGGTGGTGCGGCCCCTGAGGGGGCGTGGCCCATTGATTCAGCGCCGGATTCCATTCGTACAGCGCGTCGACTTCTATGCCCAGGGCCGCCGCGGCTCTGATCAGGTCGAACTGACCGTGGGTGGCGATGGTGACGAAGGTCGGCTCGGGTTCCAGCGGCGGCAATTCCAGACCGTACGCTGCCGGATCGGCCACCACCGCGGCCAGCGCCAGCAACCGCGGTACGTAAGCGCTGGTTTCGCTCGGCAGCCGCAGATCCCAGAACGCGCTGCCGCCGCTCGACTGACGCACCGCGCGTCGAACCCGGCCTTCCCCGGCGTTGTAGCCGGCCAGAGCCAGGTGCCAGTCCTGCAGGTAACCGTGCAGGTACTCCAGGTAGTCCAGCGCTGCGGTGGTGGCGAGCACGGGGTCGCGGCGCGCATCCACCCACCAGTTTCGTGGCAGGCCGAAGCGGCTCGCGGTCACCGGCATGAACTGCCACAGGCCGGCGGCGCCACCGTGAGAGAAGGCGTAGGGATCCAGCGCGCTTTCGACGATGGGCAGCAACGCCAACTCGCCCGGCAGGTCGCGAGCGACCAGTTCGGCATGAATGTGCGGCAGGTAGCGCTGCAGCCGATCCTGCAGCCTGGGCAGGTAGTGGGGATTGGCCTGCAGCCAGCGCAGTTGCTGCTGCACGCGGCGCCGGTCGAGCGCGTGATCGAGTTCGAAGCGGCTACGGATCTGCTCCCATAAGTCTGCGTCGGCAGCGGGCTCCAGCGCCTTGTGGGGAATGCGGGGAATCTCGACGAGTTGCACGGGGAGGGCGGGTGCCCCGGAGCTCTTCGCAACGCCGGTGTCGCTGCCCGTCTGCGGCAGCATCTGACAGCCGGCAAGTATCAGCAGCATCCAGAAGGCCAGTACCCGGGCTGGGCCGGAGAAGGTTCGAGTCGGTGGAGTCGGTGGAGTCGGTGGAAAGGTTGCTCTCATTCGGCCCTGCCTTCAGAATCGTGGCGGTACTTTGCGGTAGTTAGTAGTCCATTGGCAAACTCACCTGCCCAACGCCTGGCCCAGTGGCTCGAGACCTCGCACGGCGCCAGCCTGCTGCGGGAAGAGGTCGCCGCTTTGAGCGTGGCGGCGCGGCGGTTCCATGGCGACGCACTGCTGTGGGTAGGGTGCCACGAGGCTGCTGCCGAGACCGTGCGTGGGTGCATGGTTCGGCATCGTCTGTTCGCTTCCGAAGTGCCGGGCCAGTACCCGGAGGAACTCTCCAGCTTCTCCTGCGAGCTCGAGGCGTTGCCGTTGCCGAACAGCAGCCTCGACGCCATGGTGCTGCACCATGCCTTGGAGGCTACCGCGGATCCACGAGCCGGGCTGCGTGAAGCGGCCAGGGTGCTGATGCCAGGGGCGCGACTGGTGGTGTGCGGTTTCAATCCGTTGAGCTTGTGGGGGCTGCGCAGCGGCTACGGCAATCTCCGCGACGACAGCTTCAGCGGCCTGCACTTCGTTACCACGTTTCGCCTGATGGACTGGTTGGCACTGCTCGGCTTCGAACTGCAGACCGACATCAAGTATCTGGCCTATGGGCTGCCGTTCGCCACCGGAAAGCAGCAGCAGGCGCCGGCCCCAGGTCGCGTCCGCCAGCTCGTTACCCGCCTGCAACCCCCGGTGGGCGGGGTGTACGTGATCTCGGTGGTCAAACAGGCCGTTGCCAGAAAGCCCCGCTGGCGCGACGCCCGGGTGGCGGCGCCAAAGCTGATTCCGGTTGCCTACCCTAAGTCGACCGTCAATCGCACCCGGGCGCCGGTGCTCGAGCTGCGACCGTCGCGCGCCCCCCGGCCTGGCGGTGGACACCCCGCGGATACCCCTTGAGCCAAGTGGTCGAGATTTTCACCGACGGCGCCTGTCGCGGTAACCCTGGTCCCGGTGGCTGGGCGGCGCTGCTTCGCTATGACGGTCACGACAAGATCATCAGCGGCGCCGCCCCAGCCACGACCAACAACCGCATGGAGCTGCAGGCGGCAATCGAAGCGCTGGCCCAGCTGAAGCGTCCGGTAAAGGCGTCGCTCACCACCGATTCCCAGTATGTGCGTCAAGGCGTCACCCAGTGGATGCGCAACTGGAAACGCAACGGTTGGATGACCTCCCAGAAGCAGCCGGTGAAGAATCGTGATCTGTGGGAACGCCTCGATCAGCTCACCAGCCAGCACCAGGTGGAGTGGCATTGGGTTAAGGGTCACAGCGGGCACGTGGAGAACGAGCTGGTGGATCAAGCCGCCAATGAGGCCATCGACGCGATGCTGGCAGGTAGCTCATGAGGCGCGGCGGGTGAGGCAGATCGTTCTCGATACCGAGACCACGGGGCTGGAGGTGCTCCAGGGGCACCGCATCATCGAGATCGGCGCGGTGGAAGTGGTCGATCGCAAACTGACCGGGCGCCACTTTCACAAGTACGTCAACCCGCAACGGGACATCGACGACGGCGCCTTCGAGGTGCACGGCATCAGCCGGGAGTTTCTCGCCGACAAGCCGCCGTTCGCGGAGGTGGCCGAAGAGTTCCTGGGCTTCATCCGCGGTGCTGAAGTGGTGATCCACAACGCCCCGTTTGACGTCGCCTTTCTCGAGGCAGAGCTTGCGCTGCTCGGCGTGCGGGAGCGGCGCCTGGCCAGCATCTGTCGGATCACCGACTCGCTGGCGCTGGCCCGGCACAAGCACCCGGGGCAGAAGAACAGCCTGGACGCCCTGTGCCGGCGCTACATGGTGGACAACTCCGCCCGAGACCTGCACGGCGCGCTGCTCGACGCGGAGATTCTCGCCGACGTCTATCTGGCCATGACCGGTGGCCAGACCCTGCTGTTCGGCGCCGGCCAGAGCGGCAACAACACGGGGCAGAGCAGCGATCGCCCGAGTGCGCCGACGCTGGCCGCCGACCGGCCGCCGCTGCTGGTGATCCCCGCCAGCGAGGCGGAGTGCGCGGCCCACGAGCGCATGCTCGATCTGCTCGACAGCAGGGCGGAAGGCGGCAGCCTGTGGCGCCGTGACCCATCTACAGCATGAGGGAGAACTGATATGTGGCCTCTCGAGCCCGACGATTTCGCGTCCGAAAGCGCGCCGCTCACGGACGTCGATCCTGAACAGAGCTGGCTGTTCGTCACCATAGACGGTCAGCTGGCATGCATTTCCGAGCAGGGCACGCCGCGCCCCATCAGCGGCGACGAGTTCCGCTGGCTCGATGTGGAAGTGCACTCCCGGCATTACCTGGGCCGCTTCCGCGGCCGTGCCTGCTTCGCCGTGGAAGCACAGGGGCGGCTGCCGGAAGGTTACGCACTCACCGGCTTGCGCTCGTGGCTCGGCCGGGTGGAGCCGGCGGTGTTCTATCTCGCCGGGCGGGCGCAGCAGATCGTCGAGTGGCACGTCACGCATCGGTTTTGCGGGCGCTGCGCCAGCCCCATGGAGGACCACCCGCAGGATCGCGCGAAAGTCTGCCCGGACTGCGGCCTGGTGAGCTACCCGCGGCTGTCGCCGAGCATCATCGTGCTGGTTACCCGGGGCGAGGAAGTGCTGCTCGCCCGGAATGCCAACTGGCCCACCGGCATGTACAGCACCCTGGCAGGCTTCGTAGAGCCTGGCGAGTCCATCGAGCAGACCGTGCATCGGGAAGTCGAGGAGGAGGTGGGGCTTAAGGTGAAAAATCTGCGCTACCTGGGCAGCCAGAGCTGGCCGTTCCCGAACTCGCTGATGCTCGGCTTTCACGCCGAGTACCAGTCCGGCGACATCGTCTGCCAGGAAGGCGAGATTGCCGACGCGCAGTGGTTTCGCTACGACGACCTGCCGAACGTGCCGCCGGGCACGGCCATCTCCCGCTGGCTGATCGAGGATTACGTCGAGCAGTTGCGCAAGCTCTCAGGCTGAGGGCGCGCCGGCTACTCCGTCGGCGTGACCGGCAGGCTCCGGCTCTGGAACATGGCCATCAGGGCGAACGCCCACATGAGGTAGCCGTCGCTTCTGAACTGCCCGCGCATGAAGGCCTCGAAGGCATCGGCCTGACCCGACAGCAGCGACCAGGCGGTATCGACGTCTTCGAACATGAAGGTGGCATCCACGCCGATGGTGTCCGGCAGGTCGAACCGCAGGCTTCCACCGCGCACTTGAAACGTCAACGCGTCGTCACCCACGCGCAGACGCACCACCGCATCGAGGCCGGCGGCGGCGGGCGCATGAAAACTGCTCTCGAGATGTGCCTGCAGGGCGCGAATAGCCATGGCGTGAATCACACACGGTTCGGCCGCCAAGATCAAGGGCGGCGCGTGCCGGCGGCTGGAGGCCATGGCCCAGTTCCAGTACAGTACCGGGCTTTCCCAGGCGCCGATCCATGGAATACGTCTACGACTATCTGAGCTTTCTCGCGCAGGCGGCCACGGTGGTGGTCGCGGTGCTGATCGTGGTGGCAGGCGTGCTGGCGCTGCGCATGCGCCGCGAGCATCACGGCGAGGGCCGGCTCGAGGTTCGCAAGCTCAATGATCAGCTCAGCGATCTGAAAGTGCGGGTTCAGGAGGCCATGCTGCCGGCGACGGCAGTGCGGCGGGCTCGCAAGCAGGAGCAGAAGGCTCACAAGAAGACGGCCAAGCAGGAAGCCAAAGCCCTCAAGAAGACGGGCGGCAGACCGAGCCCCGAGCGCAAGCACATCTACGTCATCGATTTCGCCGGCGACCTGCAGGCATCCCAGGTGCGAATGCTGCGCACCGAGATCACCGCCGTGCTGCTGGCGGCTCAGGAGAGCGACGAGGTGCTGGTGCGCCTCGAGAGCGCCGGCGGCATGGTGCACGGCTATGGGCTGGCGGCCTCGCAGCTCGATCGGGTGCGGCGCCAGGGCATTTCCCTGGTGGTGGCGGTGGACAAGGTTGCGGCCAGCGGCGGCTACCTGATGGCGGCGGTTGCCAACCGCATTCTTGCAGCGCCGTTTGCCGTGCTCGGCTCCATCGGCGTGGTCGCTCAGATTCCCAACGTGCATCGCCTCCTCAAGCGCCACGACGTCGACGTCGAGGTGCTCACCGCCGGCAAATACAAGCGCACGCTCACTGTGTTGGGCGAGAATACCGAGGAAGGGCGGCAGAAGTTCATCGAGGAGTTGGAAGACGTCCACCGGCTGTTTCAGGATTTCGTGGGCACCCGGCGTGCACAACTCGACATCGATGCGGTGGCCACCGGGGAGACCTGGTACGGCCAGCAGGCCCTGGACATGAAGCTGGTGGACGAGGTGCTCACCAGCGACGAGTACCTGGTGCAGCAGAGCGAGCACGCCGATATCTACGAGGTGCGCTGGGTCGAACACAAGCGTCCCATCGAGCGGCTCATGGCTCACATGGAATCCAGCGCCAGCCGAGTGGCGGGGCGCTGGGTG
The DNA here is from genome assembly GCA_047920935.1 of Pseudomonadales bacterium. Taxonomy (GTDB): domain Bacteria; phylum Pseudomonadota; class Gammaproteobacteria; order Pseudomonadales; family Azotimanducaceae; genus UBA7803. The sequence goes on from JBLRXD010000040.1 coordinate 18,015, forward strand.
GAAACAATCAGTCAGTGGAGGGGCGGGCTATGAGCACGTTTCATGCGTTACTGGTCGAGAAGACGGCCGACGGATTCAATCGTGGCGTCGTCGAGCGCAGCATCTCGGACCTGCCCGAAGGGGAGGTGCTGATCGACGTGCGCTATTCCTCGTTGAACTACAAGGACGCGCTCTCGGCCACCGGCAACCCAGGGGTTACCAGAAACTTCCCGCACACCCCGGGCATCGATGCCGCCGGCCTGGTAACCGAGTCGAGCAGCGAGCTGTTCGCCCCCGGCGATGAAGTGATCGTCATCGGCTTCGATCTCGGCATGAACACCCCCGGCGGCTTCGGCCAGCGCATTCGCGTTCCCGCCGGTTGGGTGGTGCGCAAACCCGAGGGGCTCAGCCTGCACGAGTCGATGCTGCTCGGCACCGCAGGTTTCACCGCGGCGCTGGCTGTTGACAAGCTGGAGCACGCTGGCATGACCCCCGAGTCCGGCCCGATCCTCGTCACCGGCGCCACCGGCGGGGTGGGGTCGGTGGCCGTCATGCTGCTGGCCGAGCTGGGTTACGAAGTGGCGGCAGTGACCGGCAAGGCCGATCAGCACGAGTTCCTGAGCTCCCTGGGGGCGAGTCGTCTGCTGTCCCGGGAGCAGGCCCGGGCCGATGCCGACCGGCCGCTGCTGAAGGAAACCTGGGGCGGCGTGGTAGATTGCGTTGGCGGCGAGATGCTCTCCAACGGCTTGAAGAGCCTGCGCTACGACTGCAGCCTCGCCGCCTGCGGGCTGGTGGAGTCGCCGCAGTTTCCCGCGACGGTGTTGCCGTTCATCCTGCGCAACGTCAACCTGCTGGGGGTCGACTCGGTACAGTTGCCGCTGCCGCGCAAGGCCGAACTGTGGAATAAGCTCGCCGGCCCGTGGAAGCTCGATCGCCTGGCCATGCTCGAGGAGCGGCTGACCCTGAGCACCGTGTCGGAAGCCATCGACCGCATCCTTGCCGGCCGCATGGTGGGCCGCGGCGTGGTCGACCTCAGCGTCTGACCCCAATCCGCCGGGCGTGCTCGGCCGATCTCGCTCGGCCGATCGCGATCGGCCCTACCTCAATCGCGGCGCAGTCGCGCCGACACCGCGATGGGGGTGGGGTAGCGGAAGATGACGGCGTAGGTAGACATGATCAGCGTCAGTACCGTGGCGCCCTGGATCACGTGAGCGGCTTCGCTGCCCAGCAGTGCGGTGCCCGCCGCCACGTAAGTCACCAACAGCGAGAATTCCGAAGCCTGCCCCAGTCGATAGCCCGCCTCCCAGGCTGTCTCGCGGGTTTCTCCCTGCCAGCGCAGCAAGCTGGCAAACACCAGGGGTTTCAGGCCCACCACCGCCAGCGCCAGCAGCAGGGTGAAAAGAAACACCTCCATCATCAGCCCAAGATCGAGCTTGGCGCCCACCGAGAAGAAAAACAGCACGAGAAAGAAATCCCGTAGCGGCCGAAGATTGCCGGCGATGTACTGGGCGATGGGACTGGTGGCCAGGGTGACGCCAGCGATGAAGGCGCCGATCTCGAACGACAGTCCGGCGAAATGCGCCACGCTGGCGATTCCCAGGCACCAGCCCAGGGCCAGGAGAAAGATGAACTCATGAAAGGCGTCGAAGCGGGCGATCAACGGTTGCACCGCATAGCGCACGCCCAGGAACGAGCCCAGCACCAGCAGCGGCAAGGTCAGCAGCACCGTGCCGAGGCTGACGAGGGTCGCGCCAAGGGTGTCGCCGTAACCGGCCAGGAGAATCAGCGCGAGGATGGCCAGCAGATCCTGAATGAGCAGCATGCTCACCACGATCTCACCGATGTGGCGATGGTGCAGCACGGTGGTGGGCAGCAGCTTGATGCCGATGATGGTGCTGGAGAAGGTCAGGGCGATACCGGCTATCACCGCTTCTGACTGGCGGAAGCCGAACAGCAGCATCAGGACGTACCCCAGAGCGAAGAACGCCGCGGTGCTGAGAAGGGCTGTGAGCAGTCCCTCGCCGAGCATGTTCTTGAGCTTGCTCGGTTGTAGATCCAGGCCCACCAGGAACAACAGAAAGATGATGCCGAACTCGGAAACTTCGGACAGAAGGTCGGCGTCATCCACCCACTTCAGACCGTGGGGGCCGAGAATGGCGCCCACGGCAATGTACGCCACCAGCAATGGCTGACGGGTGTAAAGCGCCACCGTGGCCAGTACGGCCGCGCCGGTGAAGATCAGAAAGAAGGATTCGATGATCCCCGAGTTAGCCAGGAGTTAGCGGCCTCGTGTCTCGCGGCGGAAGGCAGGCAGCGCCTCGACCACAGAGGCTTGATAATAAGCTTCATGAGGCACGAATGGCACTTCGTCCTGGGGCAGAAGGCGGCCCTCCGGCAGCACGCAGCTGTCGAAGCCGCAGCGGCTGAGATAGTGAAGCAGTTCCGGATGCACGTCACCGACGGCGCGTAGCTCGCCGCCATAGCCGATGCGGGTGCGCAGCAGCACAGCCAGCGACAGGCCGCGGCCGTCGTGGAAGACTGGAAACTCGATGGCGATCAGCGGCGCGGCGCAGAACCGCGGCTCCGGCTCGGCATCGACGCTCAGCAGCAGACCGTGCCCGGTATCCACCTGCCAGTCGTCGAGCGCGGTCAGCGGAATCTCCCCGAGGTCGCGACCGCTGCGTTGCAGCAGGCCGCTGTGCCGATCGATCTCAACCAGCGTTGGCATAAATGCGCTCCTTGAATGGCTCGATGCCGACCCGGCGATAGCAGTGCAGGAACGACTCGTCTTCGAGCCGCAGTTCCACGTAGGCGTCGAGCACACGCGCCATCACCTCGGGGACTTCGTCGCGAGACACCGATGGGCCGATGATCTGCCCTATGGATGCACCGTTGCCACCGTGCCCGCCGAGGGAGATCTGGTAGAACTCCTGGCCCTTCTTGTCGACGCCGAGGATGCCGATGTTGCCCACGTGGTGGTGGCCGCAGGCGTTCATGCAACCGGAGATGTTCACGTCCAGCGGGCCCAGGTCGTGCAGATAATCGTAGTCGTCGAAGCGCCGCTGGATGGCCTCGGCGATGGGTATGGATTTGGCGTTGGCCAGCGAGCAGTAGTCGCCGCCGGGGCAGCAGATGATGTCGGTCAGCAGGCCGGCGTTGCAGGCGCCGAGCTGCGCGGCCTCGGCCTGTTGCCACAGCTCGAACAGTTTGTCGGCGGCCACGTCGGGCAGCACGAAATTCTGCTGATGGCTGATGCGGATCTCGCCGAAGCCGTACTGATCGGCCCAATCCGCCACGGCCTCCATCTGCTCGTCGGAGAC
>JBLRXD010000041.1:0-21277 GCA_047920935.1 Pseudomonadales bacterium
GGCGAACAGCAGGTGCCCGGCCGTCATCACGGGCGTTGCCCAGAAGGCGACAACGTTGCCATCCGATGACAGGGATTGCTCCGGCGGGCTCGTAGCTGAAGAACCGGCCAACGACCTGCTGCCCGGCGAGGAAATCCCGGAACCCTGCACCGATGAGGACACCCGTGCCGAGTGTGTGGGCATCGCACCTGAGGAGAGCGAGGTCCAGACCCGCGGCAACATTCTGCCGCCACTGATATCGTTCCGCTTGCGCAACTCCGGCAACGGCAACTGCCTGCGGCCAGTCAGCGTCTCGCAAAACGCGCGGGTGGTACTCGGAAACTGCAGCGGCACGGCCAGCTACTGGACGCCAATCAAAGGCCAGCGCTTCTCGTCGATCAAAGGCACGTTCGGCGCCGATTGGGAATACATGCTGCGCAACAACCACACCCACTTCTGCCTGCGGGCCACCTCGACAACGGCGGCAACCTCTGACGGTGGGATGTGCAGCAACACCAGCTCACGCCGCTGGCATCGCGCGACGCTCTGACGGCGCGCCACTGCCCGCAGAACCTGTTGCGGCCGCGGTGCTCGGCCGCAACAGCCCGACGAAAGATCAGCCTGCGATCGACCCGCGGCGTCTGGCCACGTCGCAGCAGGCGGAATGTGTAGTCCTGTTGCGGTGCGGCGAGGTCTCTGCCGCGCTGGCGTGCTCGACCACCATGCCGTCTTTCGAGGCTGCGGCGGAGCTGCTCTGGGTGATTTGTCGGGACGACACGCCGGCGCGTCCGGCGGAGCAGAGGTCGCTCGCATCCCTCAGAAGCTTGGATTGGTGGAGTACGGCGTGAGCTGAAGTTCGTGGGTCCAGCATGACCGATCCTGAGTGTGCAGGTAGTAGAAGGCGTCGGCGATCGCCGCCGGGTTCATGATGATCTCCGGCCGCTTCTTTGCGATCGGCAGGGCCCGAGTGCCGGGCGAGTCGATCAGGCCGTCGACGACCACGTTGGCCACGTGCACGCCGTGGACGGAATACTCCTCGGTCAGTACCTGTGCGAGCGTGCGCATCATCACCCGCGGATAGTAGAGCGATTGCCCGGTCAGGCGCTTGCGGCCGCGCAGCGACGCCGCGTTGTTGGTGATCAGAAACGAGCCGCTGCCGCGCTCCCGCATGGCCGGCATCACCGCCTTCGCCACCAGAAACGGCCCGCGGCTGGCGATGTTCTGCGCAATCTCGAACATCTCGAGGGGAATGTGCTCCAGCAGTTCCTGCCCCGGCGGCAGATCGCGGCCCTCGAGGTAGCCGGCGTTCAGCACCACCACCTGCGGATCACCCACGGATTCCCGCACCGTGGCAAACGCGCCGGCGATGGAATCCGCCGAGGCGAGATCGAGCTCGACGATGCTGCAGGTGCCGCCCTGCGCGCGGATGGCGGCGTCCAGTGCGGCCGCGTTCCCCGCCGTGCGCGTGGTCAGGACGACGTGGAATCTCTCACGGGCGAACTTCTGCGCGATGGCGCCGCCAACGCCCCAGCGGGCAGTGACCGGCAGCTCGGAATCGTCCACGTCGTGGCCGTGCGCGAGGCGGGTGTTGCGGCCGTCGGACTGCCATTTGGAGGTGGCGCCGATGACGACGGCAACAGGTCTGGTATTGATCATGTGGGCTCCCCTTGATTGCTTGATTCAACACCAGGCCGCGCGGGAAGGCCAGGTGGATCAGCGGCGCCGGGCCCTGGCGGTGGCTGGCGCGCTGAGCGGGTCGTCGGGCCAGGGGTGCTTCGGGTAGCGACCCTTGAGATCCTTGCGCACCTCGAAATAGGTGCTCGCCCAGAAGCTGGCCAGATCGCGGGTGACCTGCACCGGCCGGCGCGCCGGCGACAGCAGCTGCATGACCACGGGCACCCGGCCGCCGACCAGCAGCGGGGTCGCGGTCTGGCCGAACATTTCCTGCAGTTTGACCGCGAGCAGCGGCTCGTCGCCGCTGTAGTCGATGCGCAATCGCGAGCCGCTCGGCACCGTCAGGTGGGTGGGTGCCAGTTCCTCCAGACGCTGTCGCAACGACCAGTCGAGGCTGTCGAGCAGGTACGTGCCCAGCGGCAGACGATCGAGCTGGTCGAGGCGTGTGACGCCGTCGAGCCGGGGGCCGAGCCAGTCTTCGATGGTCGCCAACAGCCGCGCGTCATCCACTGCCGGCCACGGGTCGCCGAGCGTTCGCCGGACCAGGCGCAGCCGGCCGAGCAACTGCACGTCATCGTCCGTCCACTTCAGACTGCCGCGTCGCCGCGCGGCATCGAGCAGGGCCTGGCGGATGGCCTCGGGCGGCAGCCCGGACAATGGGCGGCGCTCGACGATCAGCTGACCCAGCGCGCGAACCGACTCACCCACCAGGCGGCCGGCGTCATCGTCCCACGTGATCCGTTCGCGCCACTCGCGCAACTCGGGGAAGGTGGCCTGCAGGTCCGCGGCATCGATGGCGATGGCATGGAAGATCCGCGCGCCGCTGGCCTGACCATCCAACTCGGGGGCCACCAGCCAGGCAGCGTGCGCCAGCGGGCAGGTCTCCGGCAGCAGGGCCTCACCCCCGCTGGCGAGCTTGAAGCGCCCCGGTGTGCTTTGCCGGGCGACACGGTCGGGAAACGCATGGGCAAGCAGCACCGGCAACGGCGCGAGTTCGTCCGACTCTGATGGGCAGTCGGCGCGCCGTTGCCACTGCCGCGCCGCGCGCCACCAGCGCCCCTCGGCGCCCGGACCGTCGCGGCGCGGGCGGTGTTCCAGAATCCGCGCCACATCCACTTCCTCGCTGGGCGGCTCTTCTTCGAGCCAGGCCACCAGCCAGCAGGCCAGCGGCAGGGCGTTCATGGTGGCTGCGGTTTCCAGCAGCGCGGCAAGACGCGGCTGGGCGGGCCACCGCGCGCAGCGATGTCCGAACGGGGTGAGCCGATGCCGCTCGTCCAGCATGCCCAGGGTCTGCAGCAAGCGGCGACCGCTCGCCAGGTTGCTGGCGGGCGGCGGCGTGACCCAACGCAATTGCTGCGGGTCGGCCAGCCCCCAAAGCGCCAGCTCGAAGGCGAGACCCGACAGATCCGCCTGCAGAATCTCCGGCTCGCCGTGCGCCACGAGCAGTTGCTCCCGGCTCCACAGGCGATAGCAATGACCCTCGGCCTCGCGCCCGGCGCGGCCACGTCGCTGGTCGGCGCTGGCACGATTGACGCGGCGGGTATCGAGCCGGGTCAGGCCGGAGCGCGGCTGGAACGCCGGCACCCGCTCCAGGCCCGCGTCCACCACCACCCGCACGCCGGGGACGGTGAGGCTCGATTCGGCGATCGCGGTAGCCAGAATGATCCGGCGCCGGCCGGTGGGATCGGGGCGCAACGCCGCCTGCTGGCTGGTAAGCGCCAGCTGGCCGTGCAGCGGTTGGATGTCGATGTCGTCGGGCAGCAACGGCCGCAGGGCGCGCTCCAGGCGGCGGATTTCCGCCTGCCCCGGCAGGAACACCAGCAGGTTGCCTTGGTGGGTGGCGAGCACCTCCCGAATCACCCGGGTGCGGTGGAGTTCCGGGACTTCCCGCGCAGGCTGCGGCCGGTAGTGGGTCGTGACCGGCCAGGTGCGGCCAGGGCAGTCGATGGCCGGCGCATCCGCGCCCAGCACGCCGAGCAGGGCGTCGACATCCAGCGTGGCAGACATCACCAGCAGCTTCAGGTCTTGGCGCAACTCGCCCTGCAGGTCGAGCGCCAGCGCCAGGCCAAGATCGCCGTCGAGGCTGCGCTCGTGAAATTCGTCGAAGATGATGCCCGCCACCCCCTCGAGCGTCGGATCGTCCTGGATCATGCGCGTGAGAATGCCCTGGGTAACCACTTCGAGCCGGGTAGCCCCACTCACTTTCTGCTCGCCGCGGACGCGGTAGCCGACGGTCCGGCCCAGGGGCTCGCCGAGCTGTTGGGCCATCCACGCAGCCGCCAGCCGTGCCGCCACCCGCCGCGGCTCCAGCAACAGCCAGCGGCCGCGCTGTGGCGGGGTTTGCTCCAGCAGCATCAGCGGCACGCGGGTGGTCTTGCCGGCACCGGGCTGCGCCACCAGCACCGCGCGGTTGCTGCCAGCGAGCGCGCCCCGCAGCTCGGGCAGCACCGCGTCGATGGGCAGGTTGGGGAGCGGCGGTCTGGGCATGGGTACAGTCTGATCGATCTGCAGGCGGAGCTTGATCCCAGTTTACCCGCGGCCGCCGCGCAAGACAGTTCCTGAGTCTTGACAGCGTTGTCATGTTCCCATATAAACGCTTTATGACAACGTTGTCATCGCTGGCGCTCTCGTACCATTTCAAAGCGCGCAGCGACAAGCAGTTGCAGCAATCAAGTTCTGCGCATAGGTTTCGGGGAGGAGCACATGCAAAAAGCATCTTTCAAAAGGTCGCCGCTGGCACAGGCGATCGCGGTGGCACTGGGTTCGGCGGTGTTGTTGCCGGTGCATGCCCAGGACGCCGAGGGCGAGAGGGCTCAGCCGGGCCCGCGGTCCGCGGTGATCGAAGAGGTCGTTGTTGTCGGCTATCGCAGCAGCCTGGTACAGGCCATGGACCGCAAGCGCGCGGCCGTCGGCGTCATGGACGCCATCACGGCAGAGGATATCGGCAAGTTCCCGGATCAGAATCTGGCCGAAGCGTTGCAGCGCATTCCCGGCGTGTCCATCGACCGCAGCAACAGCGAGGGCGCGCGCATCACCGTTCGGGGCATGGGGCCGGAATTCAATCTGGTGACCCTCAACGGCCGGTCGATGCCAACCGAGGGCGGGCGCTCCTTCGACTTCAATGACATCGCCACCGAGGCCATTCGCGCGGTCGAGGTGTTCAAGACGCCCCAGGGAAGGCTGCCGTCCGGCGGCATTGGCGCGACGGTGAACATGATCACCGCTCGACCGTTCGACGATCCGGGCTTTCGCAGCGCCTTGAGCGCCAAGCTGGTCCACGAGAGCTCGGCTTCTGATGGCGATCTCGGCGGGTTGGACGAGTTCACGCCGGAGCTTGCGGGGCTGTTCAGCAACACCTTCGCCGACGATACCTTCGGCGTGCTGCTCTCCGGCTCCTATCAGAAACGCGACAACCGCGAGGAGTTCGCGGAAGTAGCGAACTGGATTCCCAACTACGAGGGTGGCCTCAACGGCGGCACCATCGACGACACCAACCAGCGGGCAGACGGCACCACTTTCCATCCCCAGAACGCCGGCTACGGTTTCGCCGACAACACCCGCGAACGCATCAACGGCCAGTTGGTCGTGCAGTGGGCTCCCAGCGAGCGGCTGAGGGCCACGCTGGATTACACCTACTCGGAGGTCGACTTCGAGCAGGATCAGAACAGTTTCGGCATCTGGTTCAACAACCCGAACGTGGCAGCCACCGTCAACGAGCGCGGCACGGTGACTCAGGTGACGCAGACTGATGGCGACTTTGCGGTGAATGTGGCGCGCACGCACACCATCAAGGAAAACGACTCCTTCGGCATCAACCTCGACTGGCAGGTCACCGATGCGCTCAGCCTCTCCTTGGATGCGCACGATTCTTCGTCGACGCTCAAAGGCGGTGGTCTCGGTGATGGTGTTCCGGGCAGCTCGGCCAACCTTATCGTCGGCAACACCCACTGCGACTGGTGCGGTTTCGTGCCGGGAGCCGGCCCCTTCACCGCGGCGATCGACGAGAAGTCGGCGAGCTTCGGGGCCAACGGCATTCCCAGGTGGAACGCGACCTTTGTCGATACCGAGACCGGCGAGCCGCTTCCGGCGCTACGCCGGAGCGACATCGGCTCGCTGTTCGGCCAGGCCTTTGACGTCGACAATAAGAACGACATCACCCAGCTACAGCTGGCCGGCACCTGGTTGAACGAAAGCGGCGGCGCGATCAAGAGCATCGAGTTCGGTTACGCGCGCACCGAACAGGAGTTCGTGAATCGCAACGCCTTCTCGGGCCTGTTGCCGGCCGGCTTCTGGCTGACGTCGGCGCAGTACTGGCCCGATGACGGCTGGCAGGAAGCCAGCTTCGCGGGTTTGCTCGGAGACTTCTCAAACGGTGGCAGCTTCCCTCTATCCAACTACTTCGTCACCGACTTCGGCACCATCGTCGATACCTTCGAGACGATCGATGCCAGTGCGGACCCGGTCGGCACCGGCGTGTACTGGCCCGGATGGGGCCCGGATTTCCAGGATCCGAGCGGCAATCGAGGCTTCTTCTGGCCCGGCCCCCTGGGGAACGCGAGCGGTTCCGGCATCGAGGAGAACATCGATGCCGCTTACCTGCAGGTAAACATAAGCGACCAGTTCAATGGCTTACCGTTCAATGCCAGGGCTGGCGTCCGCTACGAGCGCGCCGAGACCAAATCCACCGGGGACGAAGTTCCTGCGCTGGCGGTGGTCTGGGTAGGCGGTGATGAGTTCGTCACCGAGTTTGGCCCCGAACCCGTGTTCGTCGGCTCCAAGTCCACGAACAACGTCTGGCTGCCGGTCCTCGACCTCGACATGGAGGTGGTCGACGATGTCGTTGTGCGCTTCTCGTACAATCGCTCTCTAGCGCGCCCGCCGATCGGCGCGCTGAGCCCGGTACGCAGCTTCGTCGGCAATCCCAACCTGAATCAGCGTGTGGTCGGTTCAGGTAATCCGGGTCTGCTGCCGTACCAGTCGGACAACTTCGACCTGTCTCTCGAGTGGTATTACGCGCCAGGGAGTTATGTGGCGATCACCCATTTTCGCAAGATCGTCGACAATTTCCTCGTCAGCACCGTCAATCAGGAGAGCTTTCCAGGCCTGCTCGACCCGTTCCGTGGCGCACAGGCGGAGCTGGCCAGGGAGCAGTTGGTGGGCGAGGGTGCGCCGGTGACCAACGCCAACATCTTCCAGCGCATCAATGAGAATCTCGGTGTGCCTGTGACCACCGCCGTGCGTGCCGAGCCCGGCGACCCCACCATCGTGTGGGACGTCACCACTACGGAAAACCAGGAAACCGGCAAGCTGCATGGCTGGGAGCTGCAGATTCAGCACCTGTTCGGTGATACGGGATTCGGTGTGCAGGGCAATTTCACGAAGGTCAGCGGAGATGTCGACGCCGACCGCGACGTCATCGGTAGACAGTTCGCGCTGCCGGGCTTGAGCGACTCCGCCAACCTGATCGTCTTCTACGAAAACGACCGCTTCTCGGCGCGTCTGGCCTACAACTGGCGCGACGAATTCCTGAGCGGGTTCGATCAGTTCTCCGCACCGGTCTTCACGGAAGAATACGAGCAGATCGACGCAAACTTCACCTGGTTCGCCAGCGACAACCTGGCGGTCTTCGTCGAGGCGCTCAACATCACCGAGGAAACGCAGAGAGTCTATGTGCGCTACCCCGAGCAGTTCATCCGCGGCAACCAGTACGGCGCGCGCTACAACGTCGGTGCGCGGTACAGCTTCCGTTGATCCAGCGTAGCCGTTAAATTGAAAGCCGCTGTGGTGCAGCGGCTTTTTTTTCCAAGGCACCGGTATGAATGGTTCGATCAGCCGAATCGTCATCGTAGGCGGCGGCAGTGCCGGCTGGTTGACCGCCGGTCTGCTCGCGAGCGAACACATCGCGAGGGCCGGCCGGGACATCAGCGTTACCCTGATCGAGTCTCCCGACGTCAAGACGATCGGGGTCGGCGAGGGCACCTGGCCGACCATGCGCGCCACGCTGCGCAAAATCGGTATCTCGGAAGCCGAATTCCTGCTGCGCTGCTCGGCGTCGCTGAAACAGGGCACCCAGTTCGTCGGCTGGGTCACCGGAGACGACGCAGACCGCTACTACCATCCGTTCTCGGCGCCCGCCGCTTACACGAATCTCAACCTGGTGCCGTACTGGCAGGCGCAGCAAGACAAGGTGTCTTTCGTCGACGCGGTCAGCGTGCAGGGCTATCTCTGCGACCGCAACCTGGCGCCGAAGCAGGCGTCCACCCCGGAATACGCAGGTGTCGTCAATTACGGCTATCACCTCGACGCGGGCAGGTTCTCGGAGCTCCTGCGCGAGCACTGCACCCGGCACCTGGGCGTACGCCACATCCTTGATCACGTCACGACGATCAACGGCGAACCCGATGGTGATATCCGCTCGCTGACGACGAAGGTGAATGGCGATCTCGAAGGCGACCTGTTCATCGACTGCACGGGCATGGCATCACTGCTGCTCGGCAGACATTACGGAATCCGCTATCGGGACAGGGCGAACATCCTGTTCAACGATTCTGCCCTGGCGGCACAGGTTCCTTATCCGGACGAAGCCGACCCGGTGGCTTCGCAGACGATCTCCACGGCGCAGCCCGCGGGATGGATCTGGGACATCGGCCTGGCCAGCAGGCGGGGCATCGGTTACACCTACTCGAGTGGCCACACGACGGACGAGGCGGCAGAGCAGGCGTTGCGAGCCTACATCGAGCGCACCACGGGTATGCCCGCCGACACCATCGAGCCACGAAAGATAGCCTTCCGGCCCGGCCACCGGGAGAAGTTCTGGCACAGGAACTGCGTTGCGGTCGGCATGGCCGCGGGTTTTCTCGAGCCGCTGGAGGCGAGCGCTCTTGTCCTGGTGGAGCTCGCCGGAAAGATGCTCAGTGAGGAATTGCCGGCCAACCGCCAGGTCATGGACATCGTCGCCCAGCGCTACAACGACGTGTTCCTGTATCGCTGGGACCGTATCATCGACTTTCTGAAGCTCCATTATCTGCTCAGCCGACGCACGCACAGCGACTACTGGGTCTGTAACCGCAGGCCGGAAAGCGTTCCCGACAGTCTCGGGCGATTACTCGAGCTGTGGAGGTACCACGTACCCTGGCACAACGATTTCCGCCAGCGCGACGAGATCTTCCCTGCTGCCAGCTATCAGTACGTGCTCTACGGCATGGGCTTCGAGACCGAGACGAGGCCGATCGTGGCGGATTCCGAGGACGCGCGGCAAGCTCGAGACCTATTCGTCGCGAACCATCGCAAGGCCAGGGAGATCGTGCCCCGGCTGCCGAGCAACAGGGAATTTCTGGCGACCGTTGCCCGGCAGGGCCTGCCCACAGACCGACCGGAAAGGCCATGACCAATCACGCGCAGCTCGACAACGTCAGGCACAAGGATCTGAGAATCCGCAGAGACTTCCGGGTAGGCAACGGCTACGACGTCAACCTCACCCGGGTTTTTCCGGTGGAGTTCATCCGGCTGCAGGCCGAATACCCGTTGTTCTTCATCCGCGACAGCGGCTCCGGGAGCTTCGAGCCCGTGGCCCTGCTGGGCTTTTCCGCCGGCGAAAATCTGTTCCTGGGCGACGACCGCTGGGACGCACGCTACGTCCCCTTGTCGATCGAGCGGCGGCCTTTCCTCATCGGTTTTCATGAGCGGGTCGAGGACGGCGTGCCGACGAAGGTTCCGGTGGTCTCCATCGACCTGGAAGACCCGACGGTCAACGACCGCGAGGGCGAGCCGGTATTTCTTCCCCACGGCGGCGAAAGCGCGTTTCTCGAGCGCATGACGTCGATACTGATGACCATCTGGCAGGGGCACGAGGTCAACCGGGCCTTCTCCCAACTGCTCGTCGGTCTCGATCTGGTCGAGTCCATGCGCCTGGAAGTCGAGTTGCAGGATGGCTCGAAACAGGCGCTCGAAGGGCTGTACACCATCAACGAAGACAGATTACGCGCCCTGAACGCGAGCGGGCTCGAGACCCTGCACCACAAGGGCCACCTGAAGGACGTCTACATGATGCTCGCCTCCCTGTCGAACGTGGCGAGCCTTGTCGAGAAAAAGGATCGCTTGCTCGGGTGACGCATGGTAACGAGCATCAGGGAAATCACCGATGTCGAAATCGCCGGGCTGGTCGAGCGGCTGGCCGCGGAGTCCGGTCCGGTCGTCATGCGAGGGCTGGCGGCGCACTGGCCGCTGGTCCGGAAGAGTCGGCTGTCGAATCACGAAGCCGACGCCTACCTGCGCGATGCCTACCAGGGCGCTGCCGTCACCGCGTTCTTCGGTGACAGCGAGACGGCCGGGCGCATCTTCTACACCGAAGGATTAGCCGAGACCAACTTCCGCCAGGTCAGCACCGACATGAGCCGGGTGCTGGACGAGATCCGCGACCACGAAGAAGACGCCCATCCGCCCGTGGTCTACATGGGATCGATGGCGCTGTCGCATTGCCTGCCGGGGATCAAGCTCGACAACAGCCTGCAGCTGGCGGATGTGGATGCCTCGATCCGTATCTGGATCGGCAACCGGTCGCGGGTTGCCGCGCACTACGACGTGCTCGAGAACATCGCCTGCGTCTGCGCCGGCAGGCGGCGCTTCACGCTGTTCCCGCCCGAGCAGCTCGAGAACCTCTATATCGGCCCCATCGACTTCACGCCGGCAGGGCAGTCCATCAGTCTCGTCGATCTTCACGATCCGGATCTCGAACGGTTCCCGCGGTTCGCCGAAGCGCTGCAGCACGCGCAATCGGCCGAGCTCGGCCCGGGCGATGCCATCTACATCCCGAGCATGTGGTGGCACCACGTCGAGGGGCTCGACAATCTCAACATCCTCATCAACCACTGGTGGCTGCCCGTGCCTGCGTACCTCGGCGCGCCCCAGGACGCGTTGCTGCACGCGATCCTGAGCATCCGCGAGTTGCCCGCGCAACAGCGGGATGCCTGGCGCCGTCTGTTCGACCATTACGTTTTCGGGGCCCACGAGGATGCGTTGGCTCACATACCCGAAGGGCGGCGCGGTGTGCTGGGAAAACTCGATGCCGATGCGGCGCGCAAGCTGCGTGCCGTATTGCGCAACAATCTGAATCGCTGAGGGACGATGATCAAATTCAGCAGAGTCGTGATCGTGGGTGGCGGAACGGCGGGCTGGATGGCGGCCGCGGCGCTGGCGAAGACCTTCCGCGATCAGATTCGCATCGAACTGATCGAATCGGATGCGATCGGCACCGTGGGGGTCGGCGAAGCGACGATTCCGGCCATCAAGAACTTTCACGCGTTACTGGAGCTCGACGAGGCCGAGTTCATGCGCGCGGTGCACGGCACCTTCAAACTGGGCATCGAGTTCGCGAACTGGGGGAGCCTTGGAGAGCGGTACTTCCATCCTTTCGGGCCGCCCGGCGTCTCTGCCTGGGCAGCGCAGTTCCACCATTACTGGCTGCGCGCCGCACAGCAGGGCGCCACGGCCGACTACGGTGAGTTCAGCATCGAGGCCGCGATGGCGAAGGCCGGCAGATTCGGCCTGAGCGGGGAGCGCAAACCGAACTACGCCTATCATTTCGATGCGGGCCTTTACGCCCGCCTGCTCCGCCGCTACAGCGAAAACCTGGGGGTGCGCCGTACCGAAGGCAAGGTCGTTGGCGTGCACTCGAACCCGGAGTCGGGCTTCATCGAATCCATCGTCCTCGAGTCGGGCCACACCGTCCCGGGGGACCTGTTCATCGACTGCACCGGCTTCCGCGGGCTGCTGATCGAGGAGGCGCTGCAGACGGGCTGGGAGGACTGGAGCCGATGGCTGCGCAGCGACCGGGCGGTGGCCGTGCAGACCGAGCCCACCGATTCGCTGCAGCCCTATACCCAGGCGACCGCGCGGAGCAGCGGCTGGCAATGGAAGATTCCGCTGCAGCACCGGGTCGGCAATGGCCTGGTATACAGCAGCAGCTATCTGTCGGATGACGACGCCTGGAAGTCACTGCAGGACAATCTCGACGGGCGGCCGATCAACGAGCCGCGGGTGATCAGATTCCGTACCGGCCGGCGGCTGCAGCAGTGGAACCGGAACTGCGTGGCGCTGGGGCTCTCGAGCGGGTTCCTCGAGCCGCTGGAATCCACGAGTATCCATTTGATTCAAAACGGCATCATCCGTCTGATCAAACTCTTCCCCTACGCCGGGATCGTCGAGTCGGAGGTTGCGCAGTACAACGAGGAGGTCAGAACGGAATTCGAGTTCATTCGCGATTTCATCATCCTGCACTACCACGTCACGCGCCGCGCCGACACCCGATACTGGATCGACTGCCGCGAGATGGACATTCCCGAGTCGCTGGCCCACAAGATCAGCCTCTTCGCAGCCAACGCCCGCATCGCCGACAATCCTTACGACCTGTTCGCCGCCCAATCCTGGGCTGCCGTGATGCTCGGCCAGGGTATCGAGCCCAACGGTCATCACCCGATTGCGGATCTCTCCAGCGATGCCGAGCTCGGGCAGTTCCTCGACCGGATCAGAGCCTCGGTCGCCGGCATCGTCGGCTCGCAGCCCGCGCACCGCGACTACGTGGCCCGCTATTGCGCATCGGTAAATTAGAAGGTTCTCTAGATAAGCTTTAACCGTCGGAACAACCACACCGCAACGCCGACCAGAACCACGAGCACAATGCAGACGATGGCGAATGCCCAGTCGTTTTCAGTGCCCGGAATTCCGCCCACGTTGATGCCGAGCAGTCCGGTCAGGAGGCCCAGAGGAAGGAATATTCCGGCGACGATGGACAGCACGTACATGTTCCGGTTCATCTGGTCGGCGATCCGTCCGGACAACTCTTCCTGGGTGACGGCGGCACGATCCCGGGCTGCATCGAGTTCCTCGATATAGCGGGTGAGCCGGTCGGTGAGCTCCCGCAGTCGGCCGCGATCTGGATCGGTGAAGATCGCGCTGCGGCCCGACAACAATTGGCTGAAAGCCTCTCGTTGCGGACCGAGGAATCGGCGCAGGCTGATGGCGCGGCGACGTAGCCTGCTGAGGTCGGTCCGCAACTCGTGACCCGGCGCGTCGAGAACGCGCTCCTCGATGTGGTCCACGGCGTCGTTGAGTTCCTCGAGCACCGGCGCCATGAAATCGATCATGTTGGCGGCGATCTCCACCAGCAGCTCGCCGGGGCCAGCTGGCACGAAACCGCGATCGATGCGGTCCCGAAGATCCTGCAGCGCCATGAGCCTGCGCTTGCGCAGGGATACGACCTGATGGTCGTCGACCCAGAGGCGCACCGAGACCAGATCCGCCGGATCTGCGCCGACGTTGAGGTTCACTCCGCGCAGGATCACGAGCAGACCGTTGCCGATAGTTACGCAACGCGGCCGTGTCTCTTCCTCGAGCAGCGCATCGATGGCAATGGGATCCAGATCGGCTTGGCGGCGTAACCAGTGCTCCGCCTCGTCCCGGGTGCGATCCAGGTGTACCCACCACCATCCGGCTTGCGGTCGCGAGCCTTCCAACGCAACGCTGTCCACGGATTGTGCCCGCCCATCACCGGTGAACGCGTACGCATGGAGCATCGCTGCGTGCAGAGCCATTCAAATTCCTTCGATCCATTACGCTAGCGGAGTCGCGTCGGCGGATGTGCAAACGCTCGAGCCGCGCGCATGGTCGCCATAGCCCAGCCAGCAATCAAGCACTGACGCGAAATGAGTTGCAGTCGGTCGGCGCAAGGCAATCGACGGGTAGATGTGCCCGTAGTAGGGTGACACGCGGTGAAACTAGTGCTCCGGGAGCAACAGGGGGGGTGGCATGGGCAAGGCACTGGAGGGTCTGACGGTGGTCGACCTGAGCGGCACCGTCGCGACCGGCTACTGTGCCAAGCTGTTCGCGGATTACGGTGCCGATGTGGTGAACGTGGAGTCGGGCGACGGCTTCCCGACGCGACTGCTGCCGCCGTTCGTGCCCGATGTTCCGCTACCGCAGGCGAGCGCCATGCACGCCTACCTGAGCGCTCGCAAACGCAGCGTGCGTGCCGATGCTCTGAGCCCGGCCGCCCTTGCCGGGCTGCTGGCCAGCGCCGACCTGGTGCTGGATGACGGCAATCCCGCGTTGTCCCACGACGGCGCGCGGAACGTGCGCTGCAGCATCAGCTGGTACGGCAGCTCCGGCCCCTACGCAAACTTCGTCGGTACCGATGGACAATGCTTCGCCCTCAACGGCATGCTGCGCAACATTGGCCGGGAGGAGGGGCCGCCGCTGATTCCGTCCGGCTATCAGGCGCAGTTCGTCGGCGGCGTCACTGCCTACGTCGGCTGCCTCGGTCACGTACTGGGCCGCGAGCTCGGGGGCTGTGGAGATCCGATTCACCTCGAAACCAGCCTGTTCGAAGCGAGCTTGTGCTTCACCGACGTGGGCGTGATCTCGGCGCACAACACCGGTCTGCAGGCCCACCGGATGGGCGTGAACCGGTTTCCGCCCACCTATCCTCTGGGCGTGTTTCCGTGCCGCGATGGGTGGATCGGGCTGACCGTGCTCACGCCCCGCCAATGGCACGCGTTCTGCGCGCTGCTTGGCCTGGACGACCTCGCCCACGAGCCGCTGTTCCAATCCGCCGCCGCCCGCGGGGAGGCCGCCGACTTGCTGGAGCCGCTGTTCACCGCGCGGCTGCTGGAGTTTTCCGCCGAGGACCTGTTCTATCGCGGGCAGGCTGCGGCGATTCCTCTGGCCCGGGTTCCGACCATGGAAGCGCTGTTCGAGGTCGATCAGTTCGTCGAGCGCCAGGCGTTCTGCGACGTGCAGCTCACGTCCGCCCGCACCCTGCGGGTGCCGTCGATCCCGTTCCGGCTGTTCTCGACCCCGCCCGACTTCGGTGGCGAAGTCGCCACCTTGGGTCAGCACGACGCGGACTTTCAGCCATGAGCGGCCCGCTCGCCGGCATTCGCATCGTCGACCTCACCATGGGATGGGCCGGCCCCCTGGCCACCCGGCATGCGGCCGACCTGGGGGCGGACGTCATCAAGGTCGAGAGCTGCGTGCGATTCGACTGGTGGCGAAGCTGGGAGGCAACGCCGGCCTGGATCGCCGACGACGGTGCCGAGAAATCCACTCAGTTCAACATGGTCAACCGCAACAAGCGCGCCATCACCCTCGACCTCGAGCACCCGGAGGGGCGCCGGCTGCTGCTCGCGCTGGTGGCGACGGCCAATGCGGTGGTGGAGAATTACTCTGGCGGCGTGCTGCCGAAGCTCGACCTGGGCTACGAGGTATTTCGCGAGGTGAGGCCCGACGTCGTGCTGCTGTCGATGCCGGCCTTCGGTTCCACAGGCCCATGGGCATCGTTCCGCGCCTATGGCAGCACCGTCGAGCAATCCAGCGGTCTGCCGCATCTGCACGGCTATGCCGACGATCCGCCCACCATGCTGCACGTCGCCTACGGCGACGCCGTCGGTGGCGTGAACGGCGCGGCCGCACTCCTGACGGCTTTGCGTCATCAACATCGTACCGGCCAGGGTCAGTACGTGGATTTGTCGCAGGTGGAGGCCATGTTCCCGCTGGCCGCCCACGGCATCCTTGCCCAGGCCGCCGCTGGCGCACCGCCAGCGCGGCGGGCGAACCGGTCGTCGCAGGTCGCGCCGCATGGCGTGTATCCCTGCCGCAGCGACGAGGGCGCGCCGGACGAGTGGCTGCTGCTGCAGGTTCTCGACGAGACCCAGTGGCGATCGCTGGTCGAGTTGGTGCCGGAGCTGCAGGGCTTCGGCGGCCTCGATGACCGGGTAGCGCGCGCGGACGAACTCGACCAGGCGATCACTGCCTGGACGCGACCGCAGCGCGCGCACTCCCTGATGCAGCAACTGCAGGCGGCAAGCATCCCCGCTGCGGCCACCCACGCGGCGAGCACGTTGCTCCACGACCCGCACCTCACCGCGCGCGGTTACTGGCAGTGGCTGGAGCGGGCCGTGGTGGGCAACCAGCCCAACCCGTCGCCGCCCTACCGGGACGGCAGCGACCCGATACCGATTCGCACTGTCGCGCCGACCCTGGGGCAGCACAACCGGGAGGTGCTGGGCGGCATCCTGGGGCTGGACGAGGAAGCCCTCGCGGCATTGGAAGCAGGTGGCGTGATCGGCGACAGGCCGCGTATGCCCCATGAGTGAACTCGCCACGGCGTCCACCCGCGCGGAGGCAGACGCCACCCCAGCGGGCGAACGTCTCGCCCTCGGCGTCATCTGGTCGTTCACCCTGTCGCGGGTGGCGTTCTCGATCATGGGCGTGATGTTCGGGGTGTACCTGATGAAGTACGCCACCGACGTGCTGCTGATCGCGCCGGCCACCATGGGCATTCTGCTGGCCTCGGCCCGTCTGTGGGATGGCGTGACCGACCCTCTGGTCGGCTACCTCTCGGACCGCACCCGATCACCCATCGGCCGGCGCAGGGTCTGGCTCTACGGCGCGGCGCTGCCGATGGCCATCGGCATCGTCATGATCTGGTCGCCGCCCAACGGCCTCGAGGGTGTCTACCTGGTCGCCTGGATGGCGCTGGCGTTGATCGTCTACGAGACCGCAAGCACGGCCTACCTCATTCCCCACGGCGCGCTGGGCATGGAACTCACGCCCAACTACCACGAACGGACGCGCCTGTTCGGCTATGCGCACATGATCGGCTTCATCGGCAGCCTGCTGGGCATGGGCGCCCTGCAGCTCATGACCATGGCCGACGACAAGCGCGGCTTTGCTCATGACCTGTCGCTGATCGCCGGCGTCGTCGTGTTCGTGGCGGTGGTGATCACCACGCGGCTGCTGCCGGAGCGGCGGGAGCATCAGGGCCGTAGTCAAGCCAGCGTGCTGCGCTCGGTGACGGACGTGTTCCGGAATCCGCACGCGCGGCTGCTGCTGGTCGTCTTCGCCATCGAGGTCTACGGCATGGCCAGCATCATGACGCTGACCCCCTATCTGGTCGCGTACGTGTTTCCGCTCGAAGCGCTGCTGGTGGCGGTGATGATGACCTACGCGCTGCCGCAGGTGCTGTTTACACCGTTCTGGATGTGGCTCGCCCGCCGCATTGGCAAGCAGCGGGCGTGGACGGCCGCGCTGTTGCTCTCGGCGGGCCCGTTCATCGGTTTCTACTTTCTCGCCGAGCCCGGCATCGCATTCTGGGTGCTTACCTTGCTCTGTGGTTTCCTCGCCGGCTGCGGAGCGGTGGTGCAGCCGGCCATTCAGGCGGACGTGATCGACTACGACGAGCTCACCACCGGAGACCGCAAGGAAGGTGCCTACCTGGCGGTGTGGAATCTGGTGCGCAAATGCTCTGCCGCGCTCTGCGCGCTCATCACCGGGCTGGTGCTGCAGTACGCCGGGTTCGAGCCCAACCAGGTTCAGAGTGAGGGAACCATCGAGGCCATCCGCGCGATCTTCGGGGTGATCCCGGCGGTTTGCTATGTCCTTGGCGGCCTGCTGTTCCTGCGCTTCAGCTTCAACGAGGCCGAGCACCGGGCGGCCCGGGCGACCATCGACCGGCGTGCCTGACGTCTGACCGCCCTGTGGGCGGGATGCGAACGATGAACGGTCTGCGGTACATTCACGGCTCGATATCGAGGATTCCGACATGAGCGAGCAGAAACCGCAAACGCTGGACGCAAGAACCAACGCCGAGTGGCTGGCGCAATGGGCCATCGACGTCGATCGGGATCCCCGATCCCTGCCCCTGGAGAATCTCAATCCCGCACACTCGGATCTGTTTCAAGCCGACCGGGCGCTGCCGTACTTCGAGCGCCTGCGCGCCGAGGACCCAGTGCACTACTGCGCCGAGAGCCAGTTCGGCCCGTATTGGTCCATTACCCGGTACGAGGACATCAAGTACGTCGATACGCACGAGAAGATCTTCTCCTCGGACATCATGAACGGCGGCATCCGCCTGGGCGGCCGGCCGCGGCCGGAAGGCGCAGAGCCAGACCCCATGTACCACCTGCCGATGTTCATCATGCAGGATCCGCCGAAGCACGACGAGCAGCGCAAGGTGGTGGCGCCGATGTTCTCGGGCCGCAGCCTGGCGGCGTTCGAGCCGCTGATCCGCGAGCGTGCCGGCCGCATCCTCGACGGGCTGCCGCGCGGTGAAGACTTCAACTGGGTTCGGGCCGTATCCGTAGAGCTCACCGGGCAGATGCTGGCCACCATATTCGACGTGCCGCAGGAAGACCGCCATCTGTTGATTCACTGGTCGGATACGGTCGAGCGGTTGGGTGATCCCAACTACTTCGAAACGCCGGCGGATGGCTTCCGCGAGCTGTGGAAGTGCTTCGAGTATTTCGACGCGGTCTGGAAGGAGCGCCAGAAGCGTCCGGGCACCGATCTGATCTCGATGCTGGCGCACGGCGAATCGACGAAAAACATGCCGCCCAACGAGTACCTGGGCAACATGCTGCTGCTGATCGTCGGGGGCAACGACACGACCCGCAACTCCATCACCGGCGGCGTGCTCGCGCTCAACCGCTTCCCCGAGGAGTACGACAAGCTGCGCAACGGCGTGGCGCACGGCGACCCGAACGTCATTCCGAACATGGTGTCGGAAGTCATCCGGTGGCAATCGCCTGTTGCCCACATGTGCCGCACCGCCATGGAGGACACCGAGATTCGCGGCCGGAAGATCGCCCGGCACGACAAGGTCTGCATGTGGTACGTCTCCGGCAACCGCGACGAAGACGTGTTCGACGACGGCAACGCCTTCAGGATCGACCGCGAGAACGCCCGCCAGCACCTGGCTTTTGGCTTCGGCATTCACCGCTGTGTGGGCAACCGGCTGGGGGAGATGCAGCTGCGCATCATCTGGGAAGAGATCATGAAGCGATTCTCGAGGATCGAGGTGGCAGGAGAGCCCGAGTATCTGCGCTCGAGCTTCATTCGCGGCATCACCGAGCTGCCGGTTCGTCTGCACGAGCGGTAAGTACCTTGATTTCAAGGTCATGCGGTGCCGTGATAGTCTCGGTTGAGCCAAGGAAGGCTCGCGCGACCCCGGGGAGATCATGTGAACGAGGCGATCGGCCAGAGCGCCGACGAGCTGCACCGCACCATTGCCGATCAGCAGCTGACTATCCATAGGCTCGAGCAGGAGCTGCAGGCTGCCCGTTCGACTGGGTGTCAACACGACGCCGCTGAGTTCGATTCATCCCTGGATCTTCAAGGCATCGCGGGGATTTCGGGCGGGCCCTGGACGTGCGTGAATTCCGCCCTGTGTCGTGCGCTCGGCTGGAGCAAGGCGGAGCTGTACGCCATGTCGCTGTTGGACATGACGCATCCGGACGATGTGCAGCAGACCGCCGCCCGGCTGGCCGGGGGCGAACCGCTGATGGGCGTCGAGCATCGGGTGCGCTGCAAGAATGGCGGCTACCTCAGGATCGCCTGGAACCTGGTGCCGCACCTGGCCGAGGGGGTCACCTGCTACTCCGGCCGCGACATGACGGCGCGCACCGGCGCCGATGAACTGCTGAGCGCGCAGAACCAGGCGCTTGAAGCCGTCGCCGCGCCGATTCCCCTCGAGCAAGCGCTGGCGGTGCTGGCCGAGATCGTCGAGCAGCAGTCGGGCCGGTCGGCGGTGGCGGCGATCATGCTGGTCGACGCAGACACCGCCAGTCTGCGCTCGGGCGTCGGGCCGGGATTGCCCGCCTGGTACCACGAGGCCCTGGAGGGTGTGGCGATCGCGGAAGGCGTCGGCGCGTGCGCCTGGGCGGCGGCCTGCAACGCCGTCATCGTCACGCCCGACATCGCCAACGCTCCGTCCTGGCAGGGTCTGTCCCATCTGCCGCTGTCACTCGGCTTGAAGGGAGCATGGTCGATGCCCATCCGCGGCTCCGACGGCCGCGTGCTCGGCACCTTCGGCACGTACTTCAAAGATTGCCGGAGCCCGACGCCCTGGGAGCGGCAATTGGTGGAGGGTCTGTGCCACTCGGCCGGCTGGGCGATCGAGCGCCAGCAGGCCGAGGCAGCGCTCCGCAACAGCGAGGAGCGGTTTCGAAACGCCACCGAGGCCGGGGATGTCGGCACGTGGCGGGTCGAACTGGATACCGGCCTCGACACCCGCGACGCCTCGCTCAACCGCCTGCTGGGTCTGGAGGCGCAGGATTCCGTCTGCCCCGTCGAGGATTTCCTCTCTCGCGTCCATCGCGATGATCGCCCGCAGGTCGAGGCCGCCTTGCAGCAAGCCGCCGAAGGCGCTGGCATATTCGATGTGGAAGCGCGCATCCTGCGCCCGGGAGGCGAAGAGCGCTGGATCCGCGACCGTGGCCGAATCGTCCGCGGCGCTGCCGGGCAGCCGCTCTACCTCACCGGTGCCGCCGTCGACATCACCGACCGCGTGCATGCCGAACAGCGGTTGCGCGACGAAGACCAGCATAAGGATCAGTTTCTCGCGGTGCTGGGTCATGAGCTGCGAACGCCGCTGGCGCCGCTGCGAACGGGCCTCGAGGTGCTGGGGGCGGCCGGCGTGGCGGACGAAGCTGCGGTTCAGGTGCGAACGATGATGGGCCGCCAGGTCGATCACCTGGTGCGGCTGGTGGACGACCTGCTGGATCTGTCGCGCATCAGCCGCGGCACCATCAGCTTGCAGCGCGCGCAGTTCGATCTTGACGCCGTGATCGACCGCGCTGTCGAGCTGGCCAGGCCGCTGATCGTCGAGCGCGGTCATGAAGTGGTCGTGGAAAGAGCCGGGGTGCCGCTGCCCATCGACGGCGATCTCGAGCGGCTGACGCAAGTGACGGCCAATCTGCTCACCAATGCGGCCAAGTACATGGATCGCGGCGGCACGATCCGCTTGACCACCCGGCGCGACGGCGGTGAGGCCTTCGTCGCCGTGGCCGACCACGGTTACGGTATTCCACTCGAGCGGTTACCCAACCTGTTCAAAATGTTCAGTCAGGTGCCCGAGCACCGCGGCATGACAGGCGGTGGCGGCCTCGGCATCGGACTGGCGCTGTCGCGCCAACTGGTCGAGATGCACGGTGGATCGATCGGGGCCACGAGCCAGGGGCTGCGGTGCGGCAGTGAGTTCCGGTTCCGGCTGCCGCTCACCGCAGCGCCCGTCACCAGCGAAGCCGCTGAGGTCGCGGCCCGCGCCGCCGAACGGTCGCGGCGCGTCCTCGTGGTCGACGACAACGTCGATGCCGCAGAAACCCTGGGTCTGGTTCTCGAGTGCAACGGATCGGTCGTGCACGTCGTTCACGATGGGCCGGGGGCGCTGCGGGCCTTCGAGCGCTTCGCCCCCGAGATCGTGCTGCTGGATATCGGCTTGCCGGGTATGGACGGTTACGAAGTGGCGCGGCGCCTCCGTGCCATGCCGGGCGGGCGGAACATCACCCTCTGCGCGATCACTGGCTGGGGGCAGGAGGGCGACAAGCTCCGCGCCCAGGCGGCAGGTTTCGACCAGCACCTCACGAAACCGGTAAGTGCCGCTCAGTTGGCGGCGCTGATCACTGCGGATCAACGCAATTGAGCTGATGGCCAGTCCGATGACGCCCATACAGCCGATCACCGTCCTGAATCCCAGCGGTTGGGCGAACAACCACAGGGTTCCCAGCTTGATTGCTACCCTCTTCTTCACCGCCGAACTCCAGCCGATAGCCCGGCGGCAGCGAAAGCTCGGCGT